>JAFDVY010000011.1 GCA_018268785.1 Acidobacteriota bacterium
TTTGATAGAAAACAAAGGACTTTAACTACCTTTAGAATCAACACATACGCAAAACACGGGAGGGGGCCACCCCGATTGCCAACCAATTTCATGGTTACCGAGACCGGCAACTCTCAGGTGTACCCCGAATGGTTCTTCGGGACAACCGCGGCGGATAGCGAGCACGCCACCCATTGTGAAAAATTTTGCTGCCATTCTGCCGTTGGCCGTTGGGACAGTTGACCGCGACTGTCCCTGGTAGAGCGGACGTACCATTCCACACTGCGGAGGGGGAGGCGACGATGAGGCGTGCGAAGCTTGGCGCTATTTCTGGTCTCGTTCGCGTGCCTGGGAGCGTTTCTGGGAGGCGCGGAGCATGCGTCTTCGCGTACAACAGTGCAACAAGCAGATTTGCAGCGGCTTTATGCCCAAGTGAACCAGGAATCGTTTGCCGGAAAATTGCCGGCGGTTCCCGTGCGCTGGGGCAATCTGACGAAGGACGATGCTTACGGGATTACGCATTTCAAGAATGAAGTGCCGCTTTCGATGGAAGTGGACCGGAGCAGCGTGCAGAGCGAAAGCTTTGCGCTGGATGTGATTCGCCATGAAAGCTGCCACATCGCGACAATTCACGAAGCGAACCGGTTAAAGGAAGACAAGCACGGCGCGACGTTTGCTGCGTGCATGGCGCGGATCCAGGAAACCGAAGCGGCGGATTAAAGCAGTTGCAGTGCGCCTGCGGGAACACGTCGCGGTTTGTACCTGCCTGCAAGAAATACCATGGAAAACGATGGCGAGCCAGATTCGCCGCAGCCAGTTTCAGGCAGTTCAACTCCTCCTCCTAAGAAGCGAGTGCGTGTAAGCTGTAGAGTCTGTACGGGGTCTATGGCTTGAGGGGGAAAATATGAAAATTGCGACGATCGTGGCGCAGGTCTTGGTTGGGCTGATATTCGTTGTATTTGGATCTAACGCGTTTTTGAATTTCTTGCGTGGACCGTTGCCGCAGGGACCAGGCGGAGATTTCCTGAAGCTCCTATTCGAAGCACACTACGTTTATTTTGTTGGCGGGGTGCAAGTGATAGGCGGGCTGCTATTGCTGATCAACCGGTATGTGCCGCTGGGACTGGCGCTGCTGGCTCCCGTGATTGTGAATATTCTGCTGTTTCACGGCCTGCTCAGCCATACCGGATGGCAACCGGCGGTTGTTGTTGCAATTCTTTGGATTTTTCTTTTCTTCCGGTACAAGGCAAACTTTGCGGGAATTTTCGCTGCGAAGGCCATGTGAAACCAATGCAAAATTAGAAGCAGAGAGAAACTGCGCTCGCCACGGAATTGAACGGCGAGCGCAATCTGTTTTCAGAAGCGATCAAAACTTCCGGGCCTAGAGAAGTTTTTCGTCGGGATTCAGCTTGCCGTATTCAGAGGTGTAGTGGAGAGGCACGTCGCCGTAAGTGCCTTTTTCGAGTTGATAGACTTCGCAGGAGTCGAAAGGCTTGGAGTAGATGTGGATGCTGACGGCGCGCTGATTGTATTCGGCGAGATTGAGAACCTGGTGGACGGGTTCGAGCGGATTGACGTGGACGGGATTTGCGCTGTTCATTTCGTAGATGTCGGTGGGGACAAGTTTGCAGGTACCGGAGTGATCGGCGAGAGCGTGGCGGTCTTCGACGCGGAAATTCTGGATTTTGAGGCGGCCGATGGGGGCCGACATCCAGCAATTCTGGTCGCGGTGATTGTGGACGCGGGAGAATTGGCCGATTTCCCAGCAGATGGCCATGCACTCGAAGAGCTCGTTTTTGAAGATGAGATTGCGGGTGTAGCAGCCCCTGGAGAAATGGAGATACTTGTCGAGGGATTCGGGGCGAACGTGATACCGCATGACAAAATCCTGCACGTTTCCGAGGGAGAAATCCCTGGCAGGGATGGAAGAGAGATTCCTGACCCAGTCGGAGATGGCGAGTTGTTCAGAGGCGACGCGGCTTGGCATGGGAGCCCTCCCGAAGAATTATACAGTGACGAGTGGCGAGTGACGAGTGGCGAGAGAAAAGGAAGAAGCGATATTCTAGTCATGGAGAATGGAACGGAATCATGGAATTGCTGGGAAAATCGCGGGAAGAATTGAGAGCTTGGATGACGGAGCTGGGCGAGCCGGCTTACCGCGGAGACCAGATTTATCGCGCGCTGTATCAGGAACAGAATTTTGAGATTGCGAAGATGACGGTGTTGCCGGCGGAGTTGCGCGAGAAGTTGGCAAGCGAGGCGACACTTACTTTGCCGGCGGTGCGGCAGAGGTATTTTTCAAAGGATGGGTCGGTGCGGTATTTGTTCGGGCTGGGGAAGAAAGAAGGAAATTACACAGAGAGCACCGAGGACACAGGGACCGCAGAGAAGAGCAAGAAAAAGCCGGCGTCGGTGGAGGCAGTTTGGATGCCGAGTGAGAACCGGCAGACGATTTGTATTTCGACGCAAGCGGGATGCGCGGTGGATTGCCAGTTTTGCATGACGGCGCAGTTGGGATTGATAAGAAATTTGACGGCGGGGGAGATTGTTGGACAGATTTTGGTGGCGCTAAGAGAGAACGAAAACGGAGAAGAAAAAGAAAGAAAAAACACAGAGAGCACGGAGGGCGCGGAGAAAAGAGAAGATGCCGGGCTAAAGCCCGGCGCTACGAAAGACAGGAAGCCCTTCGAGGCTCAGGGTAAACAGACGAATGTGGTTTTGATGGGGCAGGGGGAACCGCTGCTGAATTATGAAAATGTGATGGCGGCGATGCGGATTGTGCTGGATCCAAAGGGCGTGGGGCTGGCTCCGAAGCATGTGACGCTTTCAACGAGCGGGATTGTGCCGGGAATCGAGAAATTGGCGAAGGAACCGGTGCGGCCGAAGCTGGCGATTTCTTTGAATGCTTCGAATGATGAGCAGCGCGATTTATTGATGCCGATTAACAAAAAATATCCGCTAAAAACGCTTCTTGGGGCCTGCAAGAATTTTCCGACCGGGTCGCGAGAGTACATTACCTTTGAATACGTGCTGCTGGGCGGCGTGAACGATACGGCGGAAGATGCGCGGCGCGTGGCGCGGTTGATGAACGGATTGGGACGAGTGAAAGTGAATTTGATTCCGTGGAATCCGGGGGCGCTGCCGTACAAGGAGCCGACGGAAGAAGCGATTGCGGAGTTTCACAGGATTTTGCTGGAGAAAGACGTGCCGGCGTTTACGAGATATTCACGCGGAAGAGATGTGATGGCGGCGTGCGGGCAGTTGGCGCTGGGGGAGATGAAGAGCAGTCCTCAGTCGTCAGTCATCAGTATTCAGTGAGCAACATTCGTTCGAAGCAGTTCCCTTCCTCGGTTCAAATTCATGTTTCGGCTTAATTTGAGCAGGCTGTGTTCTTGGAGAATTTTAGGATGACAGCGCACTATTTTGTGGGACCGAGATCACAGTCGACGTCGAAGATGCCGCCCTGAAGGGACGGCTCTACAAAAGCTGCCGGCTTCGGAAAGCCGGCCCTACAACTTCCGGGCGATGGCGGAGAGGAGGCGGCCGGAGCGGGGGCCTTGTTTGCGGTAACTGAAAAAGAGGGAGGGATGGCAGGCGGTGCAGAGGCCCGAGGAAAAGATATTTTTTTCGCGGAGGCCCGCGGCGAGGAGTTGCGAGCGATTGGCTTTGGGGAGATCGAGGCGAACGTTTTTGGGCGGAGGCTGGTGGCCGGGGGGCATCATGTTGAGCCACTGGAGCGGGTTGGGCTCTTCGCCGGAGCGGGGCTCGTCGAAATAGTCGGCGGCATCGGCAAATTGGGATGAGAATTGGATGACTAATTCGGCGCCGACTTCGTAGCAGCAGGAGCCGATGCTGGGGCCGATGGCGGCGAGGAGATCGGACGGATTTGAGTTGAAGTGGGCGTGGAGTTCGCCGACAGTTTTCTCGAGTATGCGAGCGAGGGTGCCGCGCCAGCCTGCGTGGACCGCGGCGACCGCGCGTTTTTTGGGATCGACGAGGAGAATGGGGACGCAGTCGGCAGTTTGAACGCCGAGGAGCAGGCCGGGGGTTTTCGTGAGGGAGGCGTCGCCTTTGCAGGGCTCCTTGGGCGCGGCGATAAAGGGCCAGATGACGGCGGAGTGGATTTGTTTGAGAGCGATGAGCGGGAATTTTGGGGCGCCGAGAGCAGTTTGAAATTTCTTGCGATTGGCGAGGACGTTTTCGGGGGAGTCCCAGTCGGTGAAGCTGAGATTGAGGACTTTTTCCCCGCCTAATTCGGAGACTCCGCCGGGAACAGTGCTGAAGCCGTGGATCAGCCAGGTAAGTTTTTTGAAGGCATCGAGTTCGAGGATTTTTAGATTGCCGGAAGAGCGGAGAGACCAGGGTTTCGCAATTTTTGGGGGAGCCGCAGGGCGCGGAAGCGGTTGGCCGGCTTTGCGGCGCATTGGTGATGATTTCTGGGCAGCGGGCATCTAATAAGTATAATCGGGGACGAGCACAGAAAAAATTCCGTCGTGAAGGGACATATCTCGGATCAGTCTGGATGAGGTTGAAGCAGGCACAGACTAAAGTCCATGCCACTGGAGCTAGCGCGTGATTGTTGGGTTGGGAGTGGACATTACGGAAGTGGAGCGGGTGCGGGGCGCGATTGAGCGGCAGGGAGAGCGTTTGCTGAAGCGCGTCTATACGGAGAAGGAGCGGGCTTACTGCGAGAAGTTCAAGAATAAATATGAGCGGTACGCGGGGCGGTTTGCGGTGAAGGAAGCGACGATGAAGGCTTTGGGGACGGGGTGGAGCCGCGGTGTGCGGTGGGTGGATATTGAAGTGGTGCGAGAGATGAGCGGGAAGCCGCGGCTGGAATTACATGGCGAGGCGAAGAAAATTGCAGTGAAGCTGGGCGTGAAGCACATTGCGATCACGATAACGCATACGGCGAGTCAGGCACTGGCTCAAGTAATCTTCGAAGGGTGAGTGTTTATGGGCCAGAACAGTGATTCTGCGCTTTTTATCGTTGGCGCAAAGATGCCTGCCCTCGACTATACAAAACGCGAAACACTTGCCTACATGCGACAGCCTACTCAGGAAAATTTGGAAGCACTCCACGCAAAGCAGAGAGAACAACAAAAATTACAATGGCTGTATGCGAGTCCGCTTGCGCTTGCCGGATTAATCTGCGCGATCCCGCTTCTGACGAAGTACAGAGGCAAAACCCGAGTTACTTGACGACGAGGAAGGGGCCGAGAGCGAGGGCGTCGATGCCGGCGCAGTAGAAGGAGCGGACGGCGGAGCGCGGGTCGGTGACTAGGGGTTCTCCGAAGAGATTGAAGCTGGTATTGACGAGGATGGGAGCGGGAGCGGATTCGCCGAATTTGTGAAGTAATTTCCAGAAGCAGGGATTGGCTTCGCGTTCGACGGTGTGAACGCGAACAGCAGTGCCGTGGAAGGCGAAGCGTTCGAGGCCGGCGACAGGATTTTTGAGCGAGCCGAGGGACGCCATGAAGCGGCAATTGGGGCCGCAATCGAAATATTCGGCGGCGCGTTCGGCGGGGACGGAAAGCGCGAAGGGATGGAACTCTTCGCGATGCTTGATGTACTGATTCACATTTTCGACGACATATTCCGAGAACGGCGAAGCGAGCAGGCTGCGATGGCCGAGAGCGCGATGGCCGAACTCCGTGCGGCCCTGACACCAGGCGACAATTTTTCCGCGGCCGAGGTGTTTGCAGACTTCTTCCTGAAGCAGATCGTCACTTGAAAAATAGTGATAGACGATTTTGCAGTTGTCGAGGATGGATTTAATTTCCTGAGAGGTTGGCTCGGGGCCCAGGGCTAGTGAAGGAAGCGGTGCGCGGCCCGACTTGCCAGAAAGTTTTTTGCGGGCGAGAAAACCGGCGCCAAGCGCAGTGCCTGCGTTTCCAGCGACAGGCTGGACGTAAACATTCTTGAAACCGCTGCGAAGTTCGATGGCGCGGACGAGAAGCACATTCGAGAAAACGCCGCCGGCGAGGCAGAGGTCGTCGGCGGCGGTTGCGCCGCGAAAATTCGAGGCGAGCGTGATGGCGAGTTCTTCGAGGAGGTCTTGTGCGCTGCGGGCGACGCTGGCACGGAGTTCGGCGTCAAGAGGCGCGCCAGGTTTTGGAAGGCCAGCGTGTTTGTAAAAACGGGGAGAAAAGATGCCGCTGCGGTCCGGGCCGGAAGTGAAATAGCGGCGATTGAGGACGGGGAGGCCTTTCGCGTCGAATGTAAAAAGCTCGCGGAACGCTTCGAGGTAAGCGGGCTCGCCGTCTTTACTGAGCCATTGGAGTTTGTGCTCGTCGCGATTGGGGCGGAGGCCGAGATATTGGGTAATGCGGGAATAAAACCAGCCGAGGGAATTTGGAAACGTCATGGAGCGCAGAGGCTTGATGCGATCGCCGTCGCCCAGGGCTACAAGGCCTGAGCGAGAACCCTGGCCCTCATCGAGAGAAAGAATAAGAGCTCGATCGAAGCCGGAGGTGTAATAGGCGCTGGCAGCATGAGCGAGATGGTGGTCGAAGCGGAGGATGCGGCGGTTGCCGACGAGGAGGTGGCGAAGTTGCTGGAACGCGGCTGCGGCGTAGGAATTTTTTCTGGAACTTGTGGGGGCAAGCTCGGCTAAAGCGATTGCGGAGAGAGCGGACGGCATCAGTTGAAAATTTTCGAGGATGCGGGCAATAGCGAGACGCGGAACGTAACCTGGCTCCTGCAGGCGGGTGAGTTTGGCTTCTTCGATGGCGGTGAGGAGAGAGCAGTCGTCAAAGAGCGCGGCGGCAGAATCGCGACTGAGTTTGGATATACCGAGGATGCGCATCAGGAGAGTCCAGAGAGATCAGAGACCAGAGACCGGAGATCAGAGGGTTGCGACTCAGGACGCGTTTCGGATTGAGGGGAGCGGTCGAGTTCCGCGCTCAAATAAGAATCTCCAACGGAAACAGCGCGGACTTCGAGGAATTGATTTGCGTGGAGTTGTTCGGTGATGCGGAACTGGAGGTAGTTGGAGGAGAGAGCGGGAGTCCATGGCGCGTTCGGGAATTTTTCGGGGCGATTCAGGGTCAGGACGCGCTGAGAGCGGCCGAGTTGAGACTCTCGGAATTTTTCGGATTTGAATTCGCCCAGCACACGAAGTTCGCGGGCGCGGCGATGGATGACATCTCCCGGAAGCTGGGAATCGAGCGCGGCGGCTTTTGTGCCCGGGCGAGAAGAGTACGAAAAGACGTGTAGATAGGTGAAGGGAAGCGAGCCGATAAAGCGGAGCGTGGCTTCGTGGTCGGCTTCGGTTTCTCCCGGGAAACCGGCGATAACATCGGCGCCGATAGCTGCGTTGGGAAGAAATTCGCGAATGAGATTTACGCGGCGAGCGTAGTGCTCGGTGCGATACCAACGGTGCATGGCAGATAGGATATTGTCCGAGCCCGACTGGAGGGGCATGTGAAAGTGATCGGCGATGCGATCTGTGCCAGCAAAAAGGGCAATGAGGTCCTGGGTGACGTCGAGCGGTTCGATGGAACTGATGCGAAGACGCGCGAGATCAGTTTCGCCGAGGATGCGGCGGAGAAGATCGAGAATACCGGCACGAGGAGAAAGATCGCGGCCCCAAGAGCCGAGATTGATGCCACTGAGAACGATTTCCTGAAAACCGGATTCGGAGAGGCGGCGGATTTCAGAGAGTACGGTTTCGGGCGGGAGGCTGCGGCTCTTTCCGCGGACGTACGGAATAACGCAGAAAGAACAGCGATTGTTGCAGCCGTCTTGAATCTTCAGGATTGGGCGAGTGTGATTCCCTTCCCCGCCGAGGACGGGGGCGACGAGTACACCGCGGGTGGCGAAGATATCGCCGTTTAAAATCTGCGGCTGGGGAGCGAAGGACGCTGGCGTCAAGAAGTTAAGTGGAACGAAATTCTGACGGTGTGCCGTGATCAGGCTTGGGATTTGCGGTTTATGGGAATTGCCAACAACGTGGGAGACGCCTGGGAGAGCGGCAAGCTCTTCAGGAGCGCGTTGCGCGTAACAACCAGTGACTAAAATCTGGGCGGCGGGATTTTGGGCGTGAATTTTGCGGATGGCGTCGCGAGCCTGGGCATCGGCAGCGGAGGTGACGGTGCAGGTGTTGATGACGACGAATTCGGCGCTGTTTGCGGAGGAAGAGGGAGTACAGCCGCGGTCGAGAAGCTGCCGCTCAATGGCGGCGCCGTCAGCCTGGGTGGCGCGGCAGCCGAATTGTTCGATGTAAAAGGTGGACATCGGAGGTAAGAAAAAATAACACAGAGGACGCAGAGAGCACAGAGGGCACGGAGAAATGGCAAGAACTAAGATTTGGGCGACTTGCGTCATTCACACGGCAAAAGTGGCGCTGAAGTGTTTTGTGTTGCGGTCAGAAGATGGCAAACTGCATGGAATAGATGAACCAGAATAACCGAGAAGAGACCAACAAAATGAGTGAGCGGGCCTAAATGAGCCGACTGAGACGTAATCCGCGAACGCTGGACAATCCGAAACTGTCCGTAGTGATTCCCGTTTACAACGAAAAAGACACGCTGGCCGAGATCTTGCGGCGCGTGATAGACGATCCGACGCGGAAAGAGATCATCCTTGTGGATGATTTCTCCACAGATGGAACGCGGCAAAAACTGGAAACGATGGCACGCCTGCAAAAAGAAGGAGCTGAGGAAGCCGCGGTGGACGACGGCGGGGATGCAATTCCACTTGGGGATTTGCGGATTTTCTTTCAGGAAAAAAATCAGGGAAAAGGCGCGGCACTGCGGCGGGGATTCGCGGAAGTGACGGGCGACATCGTGCTGGTGCAGGACGCGGATCTGGAGTACGACCCGAGAGACTACCCAAAATTGCTGGAGCCGATTCTGGATGGGCGAGCGGATGTAGTGTTTGGCTCGCGGTTTTTGGGCGGGCCGCAGCGCGTGCATTATTTCCGGCACTACATTGCAAACAGAATGCTGACGCTGCTGAGCGATGTGTTTACGAATCTGAAGCTGACGGACATGGAGACCTGTTACAAGGTATTTCGCAAGGAGACGCTGGAAGGGATCAAGATCAAGTCCAACCGGTTCGGATTTGAGCCGGAAATTACGGCGAAGATTGCGAAGAAAGACTGGCGGGTATACGAGGTGCCGATCAGCTATGCCGGGCGAACGTATGAAGAAGGAAAGAAAATAACGTGGAAAGATGGAGTGAAAGCGCTGTGGTGCATAGTGTGGTTTTCGATTGCGGATTGAAGAAACAGTCTTCAGTCTTCAGTCTTCAGTCTTCAGTTAATACAGGTCGCTTCACGGACCCTGTAGGAGTGTTCGGTAAAGTTTGAGGTCAAGGTTAGGAATTGTGAGACGTAATAATTCCCGACTCAGGTGGGGACTGGTGTGGCGCGACGCTGGAAGGTGAGGAGGATCAGGTCAGCACGGCGGCGAACACCGAATTTGGTGAGCAAATTGGAAACATGGAATTTTACGGTGCGCTCGGCGATATTGAGTTTGCTGGCGATTTCCTTGTTGGAGAGATTTTCCAGGAGCGAATCGAGCACTTCCTGTTCGCGACGGCTGAGATTGGCGACGGAGTCCGATTTCAAGCGGCGGGTTTGATTGGTGAGAATCGAATCGACAAAGCCGGAAAGAACCTGACGCGGAACCCAGAAGCCACCGTTGGCCACGAGAGGAAGGGCGCGGATGAGCTGTTCGCGCGCTTCATCGTAGGTGAGGATTCCTTTCACGCCGAGGCGCAAGAGAGAAAAGCTGTTGGCGTCCTGATGCTGATCGCCGACGACGATGAGGCGGGCATCGGTGAAGCGTTCCATCAAATTCGAGAGCAATGCGCCGGTGGCCTGGCGCGCGGCGTGCGCGTCAACGATGTAAACCTGAGCTTTGGGCGGCTCGAGATTGCGAAGATCGGGAGCGAGCGTGGATTCGAGCTGCTTTGCGACGACCTTGAATTGGGGCTTGTTTAAAAGGCGTTCGAACTCGCTCAGCACCAGCGGATGCGGGGAGAGCAAGCAGACGGTCAGCTTTGAGTTGGTACGTTTCGTGGCCACTGTACGACAGGGTAAGAAAAACCCGTCCTGGGAGCAAGGGAGTCAAGGGGATGTGTCGCGGATTTGTTACTGACGGTTTGGGTGTATTTCCAGGGAGGCAGTGCAGAGCACCCGAGTGGCGCGCTCGGCACCTTAACTGCGTTAGCTTCGGTGATTGGCCCTACAACGGCTCTGGTGGGGGATATGCCGGAAAAGCCGCAAACAGGTGGATTTAGTGCGCTAAATGCGCAGTTGGATGAAAGGTGGTTGGCGCTTCCAGGGGTAAGCCGGGTAAAATAGAGGCTACCTGCGAAGGCTCCTACCCGAGGTTGCGGAGGGGACCAGCAGCGGGCGCTGCAAGGAGTTCATTAACAACTTCCCATCCATGAGAAATCTGGCGGAATCACAAAAAGCTCTGAGGGAGCTGCTGGGGCAACGTGTACTCGTGCTGGACGGCGCGATGGGGACGATGCTGCAGCAGCGCGACTTGAAGGCTGCGGATTTTGGTGGCGCGGCGCTGGAGGGATGTAACGAGGTATTGGTGCGGACGCGGCCGGATGTGGTGCTGGATATTCACCGGAAATATTTTGAGGCAGGGGCGGACATTGTTGAGACGAACAGCTTCAATGGGACCAAGAGCGACCTAGTCGATTACGGGCTGGCAGGGGATTCGTACGAGCTTATGGTCACCGCGGCCCAACTTGCGAGAAAAGCCGCCGACGAATTTTCTTCAGCGGGAAAGCCGAGATTCGTTGCCGGGTCCATCGGGCCAACGCGAAAAGCAATCACGGTCACTGGCGGCATCAGCTTCAACGATCTCAAGCAGGACTTCTACAACCTTGCCAAACCCCTGATTGATGGGGGCGCTGATCTTTTGATTGTCGAAACTTGCCAAGACACAAGGAACATCAAAGCGGCTTTGCTTGCAATCGAGAAATTGTCTAGAGAAATTGGCGTTGAAGTTCCGACGATTGTTTCGGTGACGATTGAGCCGATGGGAACGATGCTGGCAGGTCAAACAGTTGAGGCCATGTGGGCTTCCTTGCGGCATGCGAAACCGCTGGCGTTTGGGATGAATTGCGCGACTGGGCCGGAGTTCATGACGGACCATATTCGGACTCTAAGCGCTTCGACGGGGGAGTTTGTTTCCTGCTACCCGAATGCTGGACTGCCGGATGAAGAAGGAAAATATCTGGAGACCCCGGAATCGCTGGCGGGGCAGCTGGAGAAGTTTGTCGATCACGGCTGGCTGAATCTGGTGGGTGGATGCTGCGGGACGACGGAAAAGCACATTCGCGCGATTGCACAGATGGTGGAAGGCAAGAAGCCGCGCGTGCGACCGGCGGAAGCGCACCGGGCGATCTATTCCGGTGTGGAAACGATTGAAGCAGAAGAGAGCACGCGGCCGCTGCTGGTCGGAGAACGGACGAATGTGATCGGTTCGCGACTTTTCAAGAATCTGGTGGCGGAAGAAAAGTGGGAAGAAGCCACGGATATTGCGCGAAGGCAGGTGAAGGGCGGCGCACAGGTTGTAGATGTGTGTTTGCAAAGCACGGAGCGCGAAGAGAAAAAGGATATTCCGCCGTTTTACGAAAAGTTGATCCGAAAAATCAAAGCGCCGGTGATGATTGACACGACGGATCCGAGCGCGATCGAGATGGCGCTGACGTATTGCCAGGGAAAGTCGATCATCAATTCGATCAATCTGGAGGACGGCGAGGAGAAGTTCGAGAAGGTTGTGCCGATTGCGCATGATTACGGGGCGGCATTGGTTGTGGGATGCATTGATGAGGATCCAGTGCAGGCGCAGGCGTTTACGAGAGAGCGGAAACTGGCGATTGCACAGCGGTCGTATGAGCTTTTGACGAAGAAATACGACATTGCGCCGGAAGATATTGTGTTTGATCCGCTGGTCTTCCCGTGTGCAACAGGCGACGAAAATTACATCGGCGGCGCGGTGGAAACGATGGAGGGAATCCGGCTGATCAAGAAAGCGCTGCCGGATACTCGGACGATTCTGGGAATTTCGAATGTCTCGTTTGGATTGCCGCCGGGCGCTCGCGAGGTGGTGAATTCGGTTTTTCTTTACTACTGCACGAAAGCCGGGCTGGATCTGGCAATTGTGAATACGGAAAAGCTGGAACGGTTTGCTTCGATTCCGGAACATGAGCGGGAGCTTGCAGAAAACTTGTTGTTTCAGCATCCACCGAAACATTTACCGGCGGAGCATCCGCGCGCGGCACTGCTGAAGAATTTGCCTGCGGATTGGCGAGAGCAGAGCAAGGAACAGCGCGCTGCAGTGAATCAGTTTCATATTGCGGCCATTACAGAGCATTTCCGGACGGCGACGAAGAAAGAAAAGGTGCGCGCGGAAGATTTGCCGCTGGACGAGCGGCTGGCGAACTACATCATTCAGGGAACGCGCGACGGGCTAGTGGAAGATTTAGAGAAGAAGCGGGCGGAAGGGGCGGCACCGCTGGAGATTATCAACGGGCCCCTGATGGCCGGGATGTCCGAAGTGGGGCGGCTGTTCAATGCAAATGAATTGATTGTGGCGGAAGTGCTGCAGTCGGCGGAAGCGATGAAAGCGGCGGTCAGCCACCTCGAAAAATTCATGGAGAAAGCGGAAACGGCAAAGCGCGGGAAGATCGTGCTGGCAACGGTGAAGGGCGACGTTCACGACATCGGGAAAAACCTTGTCGAAATTATTTTGAAGAACAACGGATATGACGTGGTGAATCTGGGAATCAAGGTGCCGCCGGAAGAGCTGATCAAAGCGTTTCTGCAGCATCATCCGGATGCGATTGGACTTTCGGGGCTGCTGGTAAAGAGCGCACAGCAGATGGTGATTACGGCGAGCGACTTGAAAGATGCAGGCGTGCAGATACCACTACTGGTGGGCGGGGCTGCGCTGAGCGGGAAATTCACTTCGCAGAAGATTGCTCCAAGCTATGGGAATGCGGTTTGCTATGCGAAAGACGCAATGACGGGACTGCGATTGATGAATGAGCTGATGGACCCGGCGACGCGTGAGGAAGTGGTGCGCGAACACACTTCAACGGGGGAAGGCGTGACGGTCACGACAACCGTACGAGTGACGGAGGTCGCTCCAGTGAGGCACTCTCCGAAGGTGCGCACGGAGTTGCCGATTGAGCCGGTGGGATATTTGGACCGGAAGATACGGCTGGTGCCGGATTTGCGCGAGGTGTGGAGCTACATCAATCCGTTCATGCTGTTTGGCCGGCACCTAGGATACAAGGGCGACTTTGAGAAGCAGCTTGCAGCACGGGAAGCGAAGGCGGTAGAGCTCTTTGAAAGCTTCGAAGAGGTGAAGGCCGAAGCGGCAAAGTGGATGAAGGTAAAGGCGGTCTGGCAGTTCTTCGAAGCTGAAGCGGAGGGCGAGGCGTTGCATGTGTTTGCGCCGGGCGAGAAGCAGGCACTGCACACCTGGAATTTCAAGCGGCAGAAGGTTGGAGACCGGCTTTGTTTGAGTGACTACATTTTGCCGGCGCGGGATGGGAAACGGGACCACGTAGCATTTTTTGTGGTTACGGCGGGCGAAGGGGTGCGCGAACGGTCCGAAGCAGCGAAGGGCGCGGGATACTACTTTATGTCACACGGGTTGCAAGCCTTGGCGATCGAGACTGCGGAGGCTTGCGCGGAATGGCTGCACCGGCGGATTCGGGAAGATTGGGGCTTCCCTGACCCGGCAGGAATGACCATGGCACAGCGGTTTACATCGCGATATCGCGGGAAGCGATACAGCTTTGGGTATCCAGCATGCCCGGACCTTGAGGATCAAGCCGCACTGTGGAAATTGCTAAGGCCGGAAGAGATTGGGGTGCAGCTTACGGAAGGTTTCATGATGGACCCGGAGGCCAGCGTGAGTGCGCTTGCGTTTATCCATCCCGACTGCACGTATTTCAGCGTAGGTGACGGATTGGAAGGGGTCTGAAGAGCGGCCGCAGTGTGCGGGGCGGCCAGATTTGGGCTAAAATGCTCAAAAACAGGTGATTAGAACTGGGGATCGTAGTATGCTGTCGGCGCTCGGCAAGCCTAACCGGACTTTCGTTGTCCCCCCTCTCGAGTCCGACCGAGGCATAAAGAAATAAAGTCAGACAAGGTTGCTCGCGGAAGAAGCGAAAGGGCAAAACAACACTGCCCAAGAACTGTACTTCAGTACAGCTAACAAGCCCCCGCCGCGACCTTTATATTTTGATGGTAAGACGTGGGACCACAACGGGGCGAAGTCCAAAAATTATTAGGGGCAAGTGGTGAACCAATGGCTAGTCGCCAAGCTCTCTCCAAGACGATTTTAGCGGTGCTCGCCGTAATTTTGGCGGGATGCGCGGGGGTCGTTTCCAGCAACCCAACCGGCGGGACTCCGGAAATGCCAGCAATTGCGGCGCAACCAACGAGCCAGACGGTTACGGCGGGACAAGCGGCTACTTTTGGAGTTACGGCAAATGGAACGGCGCCCCTGAACTATCAGTGGCGCAAAAACAGCGCGAACATCAACGGAGCCACAACTGCGACGTACACGACACCTGCGACGACCTCATCGGACAATGGAACGAAGTTTGATGTGGTGGTGAGCAACGCCAAAGGCAGTGTGACCAGCAGTCCCGCGACGCTGGTGGTGAATGCTACGGTGGTAGCACCCGCGATTACTACGCAACCGGCCAGCCAAACCGTGACGGCTGGACAGCCAGCGACTTTTACGGTGGCAGCGACTGGAACTGCGCCGTTGGCCTATCAATGGCAGAAAAACGGATCCACGATCTCGGGGGCAACTGCTTCCACGTACACAACTCCAGCGACAACGACAGGCGATAGCGGCAGCTCATACACAGTTGCGGTGACTAATTCCAAAGGAAGCGTAACAAGCGCTGCGGCGATCCTGACGGTAAAGGCAGCAGTAGCAACCCCTGCGATTACGACGCAGCCATCCAGCCAAACGGTTACGGCGGGACAAACTGCGACATTCATGGTGGCTGCAACCGGAACGGCGCCGTTGAGCTACCAGTGGAAGAAAAATGGGGCAAATATCTCAGGAGCTACGAACTCAACCTACACAACCCCCGCAACGACAACGGGAGATAGCGGAAGCTCGTTTGCGGTGGCGATCAGCAATGCAGGGGGATCGGCGACGAGCAACGCGGCAATTTTGACAGTGAACTCGGCTCCAGTGGCGCCAACGGTTACGACGCAACCGGCGAATCGGACGGTAACAGCAGGACAAACGGCGACGTTCAGCGTGGTCGCAGGGGGAACAACGCCTCTGAGTTACCAATGGAAGAAGAACGGAACAGCAATCTCCGGTGCTAGTTCTTCAACCTACACAACGCCAGCCACAACCACGGCGGACAGCGGCGCAGTGTTCAACGTAACCATCAGCAATACGGCTGGATCGGTAACCAGCGGACCCGCGACACTGACGGTAAATGCATCTGCAGTGGCTCCGACGATCGTGACGCAGCCTCTGAGTACCACGGTGACTGCGGGACAAACGGCGACTTTTGTGGTCGTGGCTGCCGGAACGGCACCGTTGACCTATCAGTGGCAGAAGAATGGAGCAAACCTTTCGGGAGGAACAGCGAGTTACACGACACCAGCAACGTCAACCTCCGACAACGGTTCGACGTTTGTGGTTACGGTCAGCAACTCGCAGGGAAGCGTGACGAGTTCGGTAGCGACGCTGACGGTGAATCCCGCGCAGGTAATTGCGCCCACGATCACAACCGGGCCGGCGAGCCAGTCCGTGGTTGCAGGGCAGACAGCGACGTTCAGCGTAGCGGCAACCGGAACCGCACCGCTGACCTACCAGTGGCTGAAGAACAACACGAATATTTCCGGGGCGAACGGCGCCAACTATACGACGCCTGCGACTTCTACCACGGACAACGGAACGACATATACGGTGACGGTTACCAACTCAGCGGGCAACGCGACAAGCAATGCGGCTACGCTTACGGTAACGGCGGGCAGCCAGAAGACTTATTCGACGACCTTCCCTCTCACGGAAGGCGTTATTTCAGAGAGCGGGAACTGGATCAACGGAAAAGCGAACGGCGTTGACTGGAAGGACGTTTCGACGATCCCAGGACTGGCTTACGGAACCGAAAACGGCTCGACCATGTATGACGATTCGACGGCCGTTCTGACGGGAACTTGGAATACCAACCAAATGGCGCAAGCCACGGTTCACACGGTGAACCAGAATAGCAGCATTTTTGAGGAAGTAGAGCTGCGGTTGCGGACATCGATTACCGCAAATTCCATTACCGGCTACGAATTCAATTTCCGCTGCACGAGTGACGGTTCGCAGTACGCGCAGATCGTGAGATGGAACGGGCCGCTCAGCAGCTTTACTTTGCTGGATAGCCGCGCGGGACCGGGATTGCACGATGGCGACGTGATCAAAGCGACAGCAAAGGGAAACACGCTGACGATCTATTTGAATGGGACGGCGCTCTTCTCGGTAACCGACAGCACATTCGCCAACGGCAGCCCTGGGATCGGGTTCTATAACCAGAATGGAACTACTGGAAATAACAAAGACTACGGTTTCACCAGCTTCTCGGCTGCGGACAATATTTGAGAGCTGAAGCAGCCGACCAGGCAATTCTAAGAAACGAAGAGCCCCGCGAGACTATATCTCGCGGGGCTCTTCGTTTTTGAATGATTTAGAAAAAGCTTGTTCGTTGAATAGACCAGGCGTTAACGGCGCCGCGTCGGTGTGCCGGGAGGCTCCATGCGGAATCGGGAAAGAGCTTCGCCCAGGTTCTGCACAAAGGATTCGGAATTGAAGACGTCCACAGAAACGTTGCTCGCGGGATTGACGGGATCGACTTCGTCCAATTGAAATTCGTGGGCCACATCTTCCACGATTTTCTTGAGAATGGGGCGCTGCTGCTCGACGTAGGCGTTGACGAGGGAGTGTTCGCAGAGAAGATTTACAACACGGGGAATGCCAAGGGAATAGAGGTAGACCGCATCCATGGCTTCCTTGCTGAAAATGGGCTGCGAGTCGGCGCCCGCGATGCGCAAACGCTCGGCGATGTATTCGTGCGTCTGTTCCTTTGAAAAAGGAGCGGTTCTGCAACGGAGCATAATGCGCTGGCGCAACTGGCGAAGCTGAGGAAGCCGAAGTTTGTCTTCGAGCTCCGGCTGGCCGGAAAGAACAATTTGAAGAAGCTTGTCGGTAGAAGTTTCGAGATTGGTGAGGAGACGAATCTCTTCCATCACCGGGTAGGTGAGGTTTTGGGCTTCGTCAATAATCAGGACTACAGTTTCCCCGGAACGATAGCGATCCAGGAGCCACTGATTTAGCTTCATCAACTGCTGGCTTTTCGACTTGCTCTCGCAGGGGATTTCAAACTCAGCGAGGATGAAATCGAACAACTGGCTCGAATTCATGCGGGAGTTAAAAAGAAAAGCAGTGCGCGCTCCCTTGCCATGAAGCCAATCAAGAAGGCGGTTAACGAGGGTGGTCTTGCCCGTGCCGACTTCGCCGGTAAGGGTGATGAAGCCCTTGCGAGTCTGGATGCCATACATCAATCCCGTGAGGGCTTCCTCGATCTCTTTGGTCAAATAGAGATAGCGAGGATCGGGATTGACATTAAATGGATTTTCTTTGAGCTTGAAGAACCCTTTGTACATGGCGCCCGCGAACCTTGCGTATCCCCCTGAACTCCATCCAGCCGACAGCCAAAAGAAACGAAATCAAAGATTCGCGCTTAGCGCAGAACGAACGGTCTCGTATGCCATTGCAGATTGATCACAATGCTGCTTTGAGTGTAGCTCGAACTGCAGCTCGGCCCCGAACAATTGGTTAGGTTCTGTTGTTGGATGCGGGCCTGATAGGCAAGCGAGAAATTGGTGTCGCGGCCGATGGCGCGGCTGATGCCGCCTCCGGCGAAAATGCTGTTGAAATTAGTGGCCAGAGTTGCTCCCGAATTCGATAGCGCGCTATTTCTGGCGAAGCCTGAGTTGGCTTGCAAGGACCAAGCGCGGCCAATCGATTTTGAGGCACTAAAGGTGACTTGATCCATGGTGGCCCCCGTAAGGAGCCCGCCACCGGAGCTTACGCCATGAGAATACGCGGCGGAAACATCGCCACGGCGGAATGAATAGCGAAGATTGGCGCCGCCGCTGGCGGAAACGGAACGTTGCTTCACGCCAAGGAGATCGGTGCGATTAACGATATCGGGGCCTCCTTCCAATTGAAGGGCGATTTTCCGGGTAATTCTGCGTTCATAGACGAAATTGATGACCTGATCGCCGACAGGCCGGGAAGAATTATCAAAGTGATAGGCAGAGAAACGGTAGAAAACGCCGATGGAGTCTTCCTTGGTCAATTGGTAGTTGTAGCCAAGGTTCCCGACATAAATGTTGGAATTTATATTCCCTGCTTGCGTGTAGCGAGAAAGTCCGTAGGATCCGCCGACGGTGATGGAACCACGCGGGGAGAGTTGGTACGTGAGTTGAGCGACAGTGGAATTGTTGTATTGCGGGCCAATGGCAGCGAAATTGTTTTGATTCGGCGAAACTGAGCCAACGATTGGGGGAGTGGTGGGACCTAGCGGGCCGGAAATGCCCGGAAGACCGAGACCAGTTCCGGCGCCAAACCCAAATTGCGATTCAGGCAAATAAGAAAACTGATCAAGGATCTGCATTTGCCAGCGACGCCAATTGAATGATTGCGAGAGGGCCAACTGCTGGTACCAGCCATTGTTCTGGCCGGAATCGGAGGTCAGAAACCCGCCGCCGGAATAGTTGACGGTGAATTCGGAGCGGACCCATTGCTGCACAAGACTGAAGTTCGCCCCAAGAAAATGATTGGCATACCAGCCGCCGGTCGAGGGCGTCGTGGCGCCGAGCTGCTGATTCTGAATTGTGCTCGTGTATTGAAACCCCGGAACGAAATAGCTGTGACGAAGATCTTGATTGCCAACCGTTGGGGATTGCAGGCCGGTGATAGGCATCGTGTCCGGCCTCCAGTCCTTATCAGGGTTCTGATCCTGGGCATCGTTGGGATCAAGAGAAGGGACTCCACGACCCGCAGGCTTTGGAGTCTTCGCAGGAGTGGCGTCCGGCGCAGGAACTTGAGGAGGAGGTGCGTCCGGTTCCTGGGCAGAGAGAATCGTCGCGAAACAGCAAAGTGCGACGGCAGCGAAAAACGTTTTGGGAATGCTAACGATCATTTTCGTAGTGACTCGATTCACACCGATTCTCATGGAACCACAATTACATCGCCGGCCTGAAGCTGGATATCATCCTCCGGTTTTTTGCCGGAGATTACATCCTTGTAATTGAAGGGATGTTTCACCTGTTTACCAGCTTCTTGGCGAAGGACATAAATATTCTTAGTGCGGGCAAATTGGGTAAAACCTCCGCAACTGGAGAGGGCCTGCAAGACCGTCATGCTGGGCAGAAGTTGAACCGCTCCGGGGCGAGTAACTTCTCCCGTGACAAAAACCCGGCGGCTGTTGATTTCGGTGACGGTGACAGTGACCTGAGGATTGTTGATGTATTTCTTCAGGCCTTCGGTAATTGAAGCCGCCAGTTCTTCCGCTGTCAGTCCGGCGGCTTGAACGTCATTGAGAAGTGGAAGCGAGATTTTGCCGTCGGGGCGCACGGGAATGGTCCGCGTAAGTTCCACTTCCTTCCAAACGTCAATGCGAATCGTGTCTTGTGGGCCGATCTTGTATTCGGCTTCGTTAGAGGACTTCGACTGTGCGGGCGTCGCATTGGCCGCAGCAGCCGGCTGAGCGGCAGGAGGTTTAGCCGCCGGGTCTTGAGCACGAGCGCCCAAAGCGAACAATGCGCACGCAGCCAACACTGGCAAATGTTTTTTCATGAATGGCGTTCCCAAGTCTATTCCCCAGTCTCGGAGGATCCGATTTGTTTGAGTTTGTAGAGCAGGGCTTTGTAGCTAATGCGCAGATCCTGAGCCGCACGTTTGCGATTCCATTTGGTGCGATCAAGAGCATCCAGAATAAGTTCGCGTTCTTTTTCGCGGGAGGCTGCGCGTGCCGCTATTTTCAATGAAGGACGCACCGTAGAAAAGGAAACAGGCCTGGCAGGCTGGGGCGGCTTTTGAAATTCTGCAGCGACAAAGCGCGTTTCGCCAAGAGCGACCATCTTTCGAGCCAAATTTTCCAGTTCGCGGATGTTCCCCGGCCAATCATACCCCATAAGTATTTCAAGAGTCTGTCGATCCAGTACGGGAACAGGTTTGTTGAGAGCTTTGGAACTTTCCCGAAGAAAGAATTCCAGCATTGGTTCGATGTCTTCCTTGCGCTCGCGAAGAGCGGGAAGCCGGAGGCAGACTCCCGCCACCCGGAAATAGAGTTCTTTACGGAAATGGCCGGATTTCACGACAGCTTCGAGATCTTTGGCCGTGGAAGAAACGATTCTCACGGGAAAGGAATCAGGCTGAGATTCCGAGAACGCATCAGGCAGAACGGAAAGGAGCGCACGTTGACCAGCCAAGTCTAACTCGTCCAAGGCGTCAAGAAAGATGGTTTGTGGCAGGGAAATGGACTGTCGTATGCGTGGCGAGAACTCAGCGAACTCACGGGCCGGATCCGCTGTCGAGCAGTTCAGCTTGGTAAACTTTGAATCGGATTGGGAAGAAAGACGATGAATGAGGCGAGCATAGACGTGCTTACCGGTGCCACTTTCGCCGAATATGAGAACAGGAATATTGGTAGGCGCGATTTCGGCGACGGTTGCATTGAGCGATTGAATGGCTTTCGCGCGGCCCGCAACCATGCTGGCTTCGGAAAAGGTCTCTACAGTCTGTGTTTCAGTTGACATAAAAAGCGCTGGGAATCAACGAGCTCATCCCAACAAAAGGATGAGCCGCAAGTGGTGGAGATGCAAGACACAGGCCAGACACAGAGTAAAGAAGAGGACGCGTCGCCGTAGTAAGCCTTGTACTATCAATATCTTACGAAATATAGACACGGTTTAGGCGCTAAATTGGGACTGAGACTTGCCGGAGGAGATTCCACAAAATGGCAAAAAAGTGGACATGCCATCCCTTCACGAAAACCGTTCGAGGCTTAACCGTAGCCTAGTTCGTAGGGAGCTCTTCGGCGAGAAAGCTACTAAAACCGAAATCAGAGTTATTGGCGAAAGTGCCACCCTGGTTGTAGAAGCCGAGGCCCGGATTGCCAGAGTAAAAAGATGAGTCCGCTGCTTGCACGACAAGCATGTCGTTGATATAGGCGGCGATCTTGTTACCCGTGATGGTAGCTTTCACAACGTCCCCATCGTGGAGGCCCGGACCAGTAACATTGGCTATGTAAGAGAACTTCCCGAGCGGGCCATTCCAACGGACGATTTGCACATATTGTGTCCCGTCAGAAGTGCAGCGAAAATTGACCTCGTAACCCGTGATTTTGTGCGGGGACACCGAACTCCGAAGACGCAATTCTACTTCTTCGTAGATTTTGCTGTTTTGATTGACTGAGTGGACAGTCGCCTGGATTGATTGATTGGGGCTCCATGTGCCAGCGAGAATGGCGGTTGCGTCGCGATACTCTCCTTTGCCCGACTCCGTACTGAATACAAGACCTGGTCGAGATTGAACGTCGGACCATTCCTTTCCAACAGCATGACCGTTGATCCAGACGTTATTTTCTGAAATCGGATTCTCTGTAAGAGGAAAATTAGTCTTAAAAGGAACCTGGATTGGGGTCGAAAAGACCGAAGAGGCTGGCCCCTCTGGCGCTCCGCAAGAAATGCAAAAAAAGGCAACCTGAGCGCAAAAGAGAATCCGACTCAGTGGATTAACGGAGCTTCTGCAAAGGGCCATGTAGGTGAAAAAAATCAGAGCACCAGCTTGCGCGAGTAAAAGGCTTCCGCGTAACCACTGGGCGAGTTGCACTCCATGCCGCGAAGCCGGAGAAGAGCTAGAAAAGTTTCCGGTTGGAACCAGCGCTTGGAGCGCTGGGATTCAAAGGATTGCATCAGGTAATCGACTTTTTTCTGGCAGAGGTCATTGTCGAGAGGAAAGAAAACAGAGGGGCGTCCCATATCGCCATCGTACTTGGGAATTTCATATTCGAGAACCAGGTGATCCCGGAAGGTGTTCCACGTGAGTTCCGAGAGGATGCGATGGTCTTGATGAGCATCATTGCAGTTGTGAGTAAAAATAATGTCCGGAGAAACCGACTTGAGGTCCTCGAACGCCGCTTTGATTTCCGCGCCATGAAATGGCATGAAGCCATCCTGAAACGTTTTCAGGTGCGGACCACGAAGAGCTTGCCCGGCAAAAAGAGTTGCGGCACGTCGCGCCTCTTCGGCTCGCACTCCAATTGCACTGAAAACGACCCAATGGAACACACAATTGGGAAACTGACGCGCGAGTCGCAGAAGCGTGCCTCCGCATCCGATTTCGATGTCGTCAGAGTGCGCGCCTAGACAAAGGACGTTCAGTGGAGCCGAAGGACCGGCGGACAGGCTCAGAGAGTGCATTTGGATTTGCCCGGAGCGGCAACCGGAGAGGCCTGTTTTTTCTGGCGATTGTTTTTCCAAACTTCCCAAGGTGCGTTGCCAGTGCCCCACTGGCTATCGAGTTCCTGCTTGTCTTTGAACGTGTCCATGGACGCCCAGTAGCCATCGTAAGGATAGCCGATGAGTTGTTGCTCCTCGATGAGACGCGAGAAAGGACCGTTAACAAGCTCTTCGCGCTCGCGAATGTAATCGAAAATCTTTGTTTTGAAAATAAAGAAGCCTCCATTGATGCGGACGCTTCCATTGTTGATGGCGCGAATTCCGGAAACCAGGTTGCCTTCGCCTTCCTGGATCGAGACCATGTGGTAGCTAAGGGACGGCCGAACGGCGAGGAAGCTCGCGACCTTGTCGTGCTTATGGAAATGGTCCAACTGTTCGGGGAGATTGAGGTCGGTAAGGCCGTCACTGTAATTTGCGAGGAATTCTTCTTCCCCTTCAAGATATTTCTCGACGGCTTTCAAGCGCATTCCGATGTTGGATTCCACGCCGGTGTCCGCGAACGTGATCCGCCAATCATGGATATCGCTGTTGTAAAGCTCCAGATTCTTTCCGCCGGCGGAAAGAACGAAATCATTGGAGACACATTCGTTGTAATTGAGAAAGTAGTTTTTGACAGCGTCCGCACGATAGCCAAGGCACAGGATGAAGTCCTTGTGGCCAAAATGGGCGTAGTACTTCATCACATGCCAGAGAATCGGACGATAGCCGATCGGGACCATCGGCTTCGGCAGAGTTTCGGAATAGTCACGAAGGCGCATACCAAGGCCGCCGCAGAATAGAACGACTTTCATGATTTTCTCCTCTGGCGCTTTTACAAAATTGAAGACGCAAGAATGTGTGGCTAGTTTTTGACTGCGAAATGCAACTTAAGGAACTCTATTGTTCAGCTGCGGGTGTAGCATCCCCGAGACGCGGGACGCGCAGCGACTTCTTGCGACGATGTTCGACAATTTGGCCTACGATCCACAACGCATTGAGTTTGTTGCCAAATCGTTGCGCCGGGCGCACGCTTGCGAGCCATCTGGTCGCCCATACCAAAAGTCGCCGAACCAGATATAGCGGTACTCCGCCAATTTTGTAACGCTCGGCTTCACTAGACAGAGCGGCATCGGAGTAGCCCTTTTCAAGGGACCATTTCTGGATATAGCTTTTGGTCATCCGGTGAACGGGTAGCTCGTGAAATACGAGAGCAGAAGGCAAGTACAACATCTCTTCACCAGCGGCAAGCAATCGGCCAGCAAACTCGGAATCCTCGCCTCGATGAGGGGCCGGAGGCGGTCCGAGATCTGTCCGGAATTCTCCATATTTCTCGAATACAAACTTTCGAAAGGCCATATTTGTACCGAACGGGGCCGTATGAAGCCTGCTACGCTGAGGCCCTAAGTCAAATATGACTAGGGCACCTTGTGCTTGTTGATGATCTTTCGGAAACCATGCTGGCGGACGGAATGTACCTTGCGGGAGTATCCGCCCACCGGTTCCTTGACACTCTCCTTCCAGGATTGGTGACGATAGATTGAATAACCAATCCGCTTGTACAACCGCGTCATCATCAACGAAAGCTAGAACCCTTCCTGCCGATTCGGCGATGCCCCGGTTCAGGGCAAAGGATTTACCTTGTTTGGTCTCAAGCAAGTAGCGAAATCTGTTCGGTTGCTGTTTTACAAAGGACTTGGCGACATCAGCGGTAGCATCGGTCGAATTATTGTCGATGATCAAGACTTCCCAGGATATTGAAGACGGGACAACGGAAGCAGCCAGACTGTGCAGGGTCTTGTTCAGTCCTGAGCTGCGATTGAAAGTGCAAATGATTACGGTGATGTCCGTCATTTCTGCTCCACGAGATCCTAACTGTTTGCCGACCTGGCCATGGAAATGTGTGCCCATACTTTTCAGAACACGGTACCTAAAGAGCTCGTTTAGATTGGTTATCCACAGAAAGTTTGCCGTTATTGTGTCTCCTGACAATCTTTTCCACAGTTTGTTTTGGGTTTAAACAAAGGTCGGCAAGTTTCGCAGCAACGGAAAAACCCAGGCGCAACGTGTCAAACCGATACCCGATTTCCCTGAGGCGCTGGGAATGATGTGACCAAAAACTTCTTTCCCTGAAATTGACAGCCGAGGTAGCTAGAACGGCGTAGTAATCGTGCAAGAGTTCCGCTTCCCTCGACGCGTGTTCGCGTTGCGTTAAGAAGAGGTGCCCGTATGCTTTCAGATCCCTTAGTTTTGCAAGCGAATATGCATGTAATTTTTTTGATGCAGTCGTCTGTTGATGGGAATGAATTCGCTCAAAGGAAAGGACCTGATGAACAAAACCGAAGTCGGAAACGGCCAATTGCTTGATGCACGCGCTAGTGTCTGCCTCTGGGCTCGCGTTCGGGTAAAAGGAACTTTCCTTTCTGACCAAGTCTGCTCGATACAGGATTGAAGTTGGCGTTCCAAATACGTAAGGGCCCCCAAGCAAGAAATTGCGCGCGACCTCCTTTCCTGGAAGCGTCGTGCTTGGATAGGGTATTTCAGCCCATTTAATCTGCCAATTGCGCCAATCGTCGCTTCCGCCGCTCAATTGATAGGAGTTTACTAACCCCACGGAAGGCTGTGACTGAGCGACGGAAACGAGTTTTTCTATGCAATCTGGAAACAACCAGTCATCGGCCGAGACGATCTTGCAGTACTGCGCCTCAGGAGAGATGAGGCCAAAGGCCTTATTGTGATTGGCGATGATGTCCAATAGGGATTCGTTGGAAACTACCTTGATGCGTTCGTCCTGTTGCGCGTACTTTTGTGCCACCTGGAGGGTATCGTCGGTGCTGCAATTGTCCACAATAATGTACTCAAAGTTCGAATAGGACTGGGACAGCACGCTTTCTATACACTGCGCCAGATATGGCTGCCCATTGCGAACCGGAGTGAGGACACTAACGAGTGGATCTATTTTCATGGTCTCTCGGCTACCAGCTTTCGAGAACCGTTGCAGGCATGCTCATGCGAACTAGACGCCCGTGCAGAATCTGGCACCGAGGTAATTCTCTCCAACCAAATTTCGCGCCAGTATGCCCAAGTGCTCTTGGGGCAAAACATGCGGCAAGCGCTGTAACGTGCCTGACAAATGACGGAATCAAGAATGATGGCAGGAGTCTTCATGGTAACCATCTTCCCTGACTTCTCATCGATTACCTTTGTTACGGAATCCAGAACCTTATACGTGCCACCGCAATAGGGAACAAGTTCGGCGTCCCAGAACATGCCGCGATTCTTCGACTCCACATTTACGGTTTTCAGAATGTCTTTATGAGATTTGACCCGGACCAGCTCACCCGGTTGCAGATTCAATGCAGCCGCAGGGGTAGGCGCTCCGGACGGAATTGTGCCTTTCTTACGAGGCCATTCCGTGCCAGACGAGAGGGAGTGAGCCTTGTCATAGAGCCAGCGCATCGGACGACCAATCCCGATTCCGGCTTCGCTGAGAGCATGGTAAAACCAATAAAAGAGGCCGGACAGTAAACGGCCAAGGGAAACATTCCCCGTAGCAAAATCCTCGATATACTGACGAACGTCCCACCACTTCAGCAGCTCTCCGGCGTAGGGAACCTGCGTTGTTTGGCAAACATAGACAGGCTCTTGATCCTTGGAATCCGGGGATGTGGCGTTGGCCCACACGTCTGACTCGGAGCAACCGGATGCCGCTGAGGCGCGTCCATTCCCTGCATGGTTTGCAAGCTGGACAAAGGGCGAGGCGGAATTTGGCTGGGCTGGCTTCAACCATGCGGTTTTCCAAGTGAGCAAGCATCCAGCCTGGCAGCCGCCATGGGCCGAACCATCGCACCGGGCCTGGACATGAACCGAATCTTTGATGCGCCTGCTAAACAGGTCCGGGTCGCAGGACTTGTGGCCACTCTTATAGACGGGAAACTTTTGTCCGCAAAACTTAAACATTTCAGGCATAAAGGGCATGCCGTCTAGTTGTCCTTTGGCGTCAAGAGTGAGCAGGATCTCTTCCTGGGTGCGAACTTCCACCCAATCCCCCACCTTGAATTTGACCGACTTCTCCATCACTCCTCCGTCAGGGTGATCCTAGCCAAGTAGTTAGTGCGATCTCACATGCAACCGTTTCGACGAATCTTTCGGCTCCGTGTCGTAGTTCGTGCCATCCGAGAAACTTGCCGTATAGGAGCTAAGTTGACGCCACGTTTTTGGGACTAGCGGCGGAACCGCGCAAGCCACGGATAATGTCCAGGTAAAGATTCTTTTCGCCGATGACAAAGACAAGGAAGGCGGCGTAGATGATGAAGAGCACGGCCAGCTCAAGGAATAGCCGCAGCCAGAGCCCAAGCGATTCTCCCCAAAGAACCTTGGCTCCATACGAGATTACGGAAGCCAGCCCAATCGATATCAGCGGACGGGAAATTACGTGGAAAATGTCACGCAAGCGGATCGAAGTGTTATGCACGCTCCAGGCAAGGAGGGGAACAACAGCAAGGGCCATCACGGAGGAATAGGCGATGGCGACTCCCTTTGGCCCGTAAGGCAAACCGATCAGGTAGCCGATCACCATGGTGGGCGCTAAAACCATGGCTATTTTCAACCCTCGACCAACCAAACCCATGGCGTTCATGAGCCATCCCATCGGGTTCAGAATGGCAAAGGCCAGGATTGTGGGAGCGAGCAACTGAAAAATGATCGCAGCACTGCGCCATTTAGGCCCAAGGAGGGCCGCGATGAGATCGTTCGCGAAGAGCGCGCATGCGAACGTAATTGGCAAGGTCAAAACAAGAACCAGGGAATAGCCCCGGAGGAAATAGCGCTTGAGCGTGGCAAGATCATGCTGCAAGCGCGAAAGAGCGGAAAAAGCAACTTCACCGACGGCCCAATTCAAATTGTCAGTCGGAATACGAATCAACTGATAGGCACGACCATAGATGCCGATGGCTTCAGCGCCCCAAAAACGGCCCAAAAGGACTTTTTCGAAATTTGAGCCAATGTACATGACCAAGCCGTTCAGCGTAACCGTGCCGCCGAAACGAAGCATCGATCGAATGCCGGAATTGCGCCGTGGCATGCCTGGAGTCCATCGTGCGGCGACCCACAATCCGATCGTGGAAACTATCGGTACGCTGAGAGTCATCCAAGCGAGCGCCCAGAAGCCGTATCCCGCTTTCGCGACAAAAATTGCCAATACAGTGCTTGCAATCAGCGAAATCAAATCAATGTAAGCAAGCGCGGCGAATTTCATGTGTCGTTGCAAAAGGGCGGAATGCTGGACGCCCAAACCATTGAAGAAGAATCCTCCTGCAACGATGCAAGTGACTCCCACCAAACGAGGTTCGCGATAGAACGCGCCGATGGCCGGGGCAGCTGCGAAGGTTACGATTGTCAGCACCACTCCAACGAGGACATTCAACCAGAACAAGGTGGAAGTCTGATCATTCGTGATGTCGGCTTTCTGCACAGTGGCCGCAGATAGACCGAAATCGCGAAAGAGAGTGAGAACGCCTGTGATCGCAGTGACCATGCCTACCAAGCCAAAGTCGTTGGGTTGGAGAAGGCGGGCCAGGATCATCAAAGAAACGATGCGCAAGAGAAAGCTTGCCCCTTGCGCAAACAGCCTCATTGAGGCGCCGCGAATCGTTTTTTCGCGTAGGTCTTGCATTGTCGTTAAGAAATAGCCTCTCGAAAAAATTATCGCGCGGCTTGCGAGTGGACGGCGAGGGCTCGGTCTGCTGCTTTCTCACCGCTGATGAAGCTCTCGTCGGTCCACATGTAGCCCCAATCGCCGTACCGGCCGCAATAGGCGATTCCCAGATCGTCGAGATAGGCATGAACTTTTTTAAGAGCCGCGGCGCGGTCCAGGTCGAAAATCACGTTGGCATAGCGAAGCTTCATGGCCTTCTTGAACAGGACCTTATCTTCTTCGCGGATCAGGCCGCAGCGTTTCAGGTCGCGAATGACGGGTTCAATCAGGTCATCCGGCGAGCAGGTAAGCGGCTTGTATTTTTCCGAGAAATAGACTTCCGCCTGGATGCTGCCCGCTCCCGGCGGTGTGTTCGTCGGCGAGAGCATGTGAGGGAAGCTGAGCCGGGTGAACGTGTAGTCTTCGTCGTAGAAGTAAGTCATGTGGGCGTTGGAAATTTCGGAGCGGTCGATTCCCACGTTGACGAGAACAACCGTGGAACAGGCAAGGAGTTTGGCAGCTTCCACGACGTCGCTCGGAGCGCCTTGAATCATGGAAATAAGATCAGGCAGAGGAACGGATGAAACGAGAGAATCGTAGTTGGTTGTAAAACCATTCGAAAAAGTCAGTTGACGCGTGCGCGGATCGACGGAAATGAGCTCGTGATCGAGCTTGAGATTTCCGAGCGGCACAAATTTCTCAAGATAAGCTTTGAAACCGCCATTTTTCGGATAACGAAAATGGGTGATGTAGTGAACTTGTGGCGCAGCCTCGGAGATTGCTCCGCGAAGCACTTCTTCCAGGCTGGGGCGGTAAATGCGAGGCCCAAGCCAGTCCGTGCTGAGGTTCTCAGCAGGCGTGAGGTGATACTTGCGGGTGTACTGCATGGGGAAAGATTCCGCGAAAGTGCGGCCAAAGCTGGCGAGCAGCCAATCGGCGTAATTCTTGATGGGACGTTCAGGGGCATTGCGCTCTTCGACGAAATCGCTGATGACCTTCACGATTAGTTCGTCTGGCAATCCGCGCAAATGCAACTGGACAGGGTGCTGCGGCCAATAGCCGCGCCAGTAGTTATTCAGATTGATCTGGATCGTCTCAAACTGCTGGTCAACGTTATCGGCAAGAAGCGCCTGAATTCGCGGATCCTTCGTAAAGGAGATGTGCGGACCCAAGTCAAACAAAAAGCCAGTGTCAAAACGAAAGGAAGCGGTGTGTCCGCCGTAATGACTGTTCTTGTCGTACATGACCGGCGCGATGCCTTCCGCGTGAAGGCGATGTGCCGCGCCCCAACCGGCCATGCCGGTTCCCAAGACTACGATATTTGGTTTCGACATCTAGCGAAGCTCCTTGCATCCGTTATGAACTCTGGAATCTCTGATCAAACTGCGCGCAAGCGCATCGCGCCGAGAATCCAGTCCGTCTTAGTTCCGGGAGAGTGCCTCGTACTGCTCGATCTGCCCACAGGTAAACCGTCGAATGTCACTTCCGACCTGGAAGGTTCGATACCACTCGACGATCCAATTGAGGGCCTGGCACAAGGGAAGCACCGGGTGCCAGTTCAAAAAGGTTTTTGACTTCGAAGCGTCCAATTTCAAATAGTGCGCTTCATGAGGATGAGAGGATTTGTCTTGATGCCATGCCGCCGTTCCTGACCACGATTGGCGCAAACGATCAGCAATCCATGAGACCGGTTTAGCGTCGTCGTCGGCTGGACCGAAATTCCAACCGGAAGAGAATCTTTCAGGATCTTGTGCAAGCCGCTCTGCGAGCATCAAGTAGCCACGTATCGGCTCCAGCACAAATTGCCAGGGCCTGGTAGCGAGCGGATTGCGAATTGCGCAAGATTCGCCTGCCAAAAATGAGCGCATTAAATCCGGGATGAGTTGGTTGCTGGTCCAATCGCCGCCGCCGATTGCATTGCCGGCGCGGGCCGTGCCCAAAGCAACGCGATGCTGCAAATAATTCTCGGGCGAAAAATAGGAATCGCGAAAGGCAGAAGAAACCAATTCAGCGCAGCCCTTTGAATTTGAGTACGGGTCATGACCGCCCATAGGATCGTGTTCGCGATAGCCCCAAATGGTTTCGCGATTGTCATAGCACTTATCGCTGGTCACGTTGACGATCGCACACGGCTGTTTAAGCTGGCGAATCGCTTCAAATAAATTCACGGTGCCCATGACGTTCGAAGAGTAGGTTTCGATGGGATCGTCGTAGCCGCGCTTTACTACGGATTGCGCAGCCATATGAATGACGACTTCCGGCCGGCACTGGGCAATTGCACTCTTCAAATGGTCAAAGTTGCGGATGTCCCCGATCTTCGACTGGATACTGTTTGCAACTCCCGCTTGTTCAAAGAGACTCGGATGGGTAGGAGGTTCGAGGGCGAAACCGGTTACGTCGGCGCCCAATGAATTGAGCCAAAGCGACACCCATGCACCCTTGAAACCGGTGTGACCGGTGAGAAAAACTTTACGTCCTTTCCAAAAGTCTCGATTCAGCATCCGCTAGTCCGTATCCCCGAGAACCACAGGATCGAAATTCGAATCAGGCCTTGCTTGCGACCGCCTGCTGTTGGGGTTCAATGGCCAGTGTAGAGAGCGGCCAACGTGCGTTTTGCTCGTGCCACAATGCTTCAGTAATACGGCCCGCGGGCAACTTTACATCTTGGAACCGAACGACTGAATCCTTCGCCACATCGTTCAGCAGGACACAGTCGTCCGACAAGGCGATAGGCAAAGCATCTTTGGCACGGGCTGTTTCGCGATTGTCTACCAAACCGTAGGCGCAAAAGCCTCCGATTCCGTCAAGCCGATCGCCCGCTTTCAGGTCGCGTTTGGCAATCGTGAGAACTTCGCAAACAGGACCCGCAAGTGGGGCTACCGTGGGATCGCGATGAAGAAATGCGCGGCCAATCGTTGAAGCGATCTGAAGATGAGGCAGGTGAAAAGGAGTATAGAAAACGAAGAAAGGGCCGTCACCCAGCTTGTAATAAGCGAGCTGCGCTTTCTTCAGGGGATTCTCTTCGTGAACGATAACGAATGCGCCTGTATAAGGAGAAGCACCCAACGCATAGTCAACCAGTCCTGTTGCGAGCATCTGATCAGCGGGAAGCAGGTTCGACATCTCACGAACTTCCTTGCATGCTGGCCCGTACATTCCCGTGCGGCCGACTCGAAAGCCGGTCGCATTGGCAAGTACCGTGGCTTCCATCGAAAGCTTTGTCGAATCCGCGAAAGAGGTAACTTTGCGAACGTCTTGATCGTTCTTCTGTGCAAATCCGAGCTGAGTGTCGGGGTTCCGGTAGTAGTCGACCATCCCTTTCAAATTGCCCGCGGCCACAGGTTTCAGACCAAGAGTGCGGAGATAACGCAAAAGAGTCATCGCAACACCGGGCTCATCGCCATCCGTGTGAGTGACAACCACGCCCGCTTCATCTGCCTTGGCTTTCAGAATTGGGCCAATGAAGGAATCGAGCTCTGCGTTCACGAGGACAACATGCTTGCGGTTTTCAAAAGCTTCGAGGACGGTATGGGCCGCTGGCTCTACGCTGCCTGTAACTTCGATCAGCAAATCGATTGCCGCGCATTTGGTTAGAACAGAAGGATCGCTAGCAAGAACCGGCGTCCCTTTCTCAATAGCAGACTGCGCTTCCTCGGCGGAAGAGACGTTTGCCCAAGAAGCAATTCCTGCTTCACGATAGGCGCGTTCTGCGTGTTCGCGAGTCCGGTTGGCAATCGCAACGAGACGTATGCCGGGGACCGGCGTACCCATTTGCAAGGCAATTGCGCGGCCCGTGGCGCCTGCTCCCACCATGCCGACTCGAATCATCTTGCCGGTAGCCTCTAATTGTCGAAGTGCAGTATCCACACTCACGGTATTTCTCCTAAGCCCCATAAGACGGCCAGTTGCGATCTTGGTCGGACATTTCGGTTACTTCCAAGGGCCAAGAAATATTGAAGGCAGGATCGTCGAAACGAATTCCGCGCGCAGCCTCTGGCGCGAAAAACTGTGACGCCATGTAGTGCATCTCCGTGTTGTCAACAAGGGTTTGATAACCATGAGCGCATAATTCGGGGAGATAAATCATCGCGCCGTTTTCCGCGGAAAGCTCCGTGCCAAACCATTTGCCGAAAGTTGGGGAATCCTCGCGCATATCCAGGGCTACGTCAAACATCTTTCCCGCAGTGCAGCGTACAAGCTTGGCTTCCAGTGCTGGCGCGATCTGATAGTGCATTCCCCGGACAGTCCCCTTCTTATGGCTTAGCCCCATATTCGCCTGCTCGGGAACAAAATTTATTCCCCGTTCCACGAACTCCTTATGGCACCAAGAGCGAAAGAAGCGACCTCGATTGTCCACATGCATTGCCGGTTCAATCAACCAAACCCCGGAAATACCTGTCTCTTTAAAGGTTAGCTTAGCCAACTTCTTTTCACCGGATACCTGGCACGGAGCGGCGGAAGCGGAAACCAACGCCTACAAACAGGCTACCGCCATAAATGCGTTAAAGCGGAACACATTCTGGCAAGGAGGGAGCAATTGAACTGCCAGAAGTCACAGAACTGGAGAGGAAGGCAGGAAAAATACACACTCTAACCTATTGATTCTTAAACGGTTAACTCATATAGTGGAAAAATATTTCACAGGGGCCTTATGAGCAGAAATGAAGATGGGAAGACCGGAAGGAATCTTCCTACCACTTGGCAACGAGATTCCCTACATCAGCAGCGGGACCCCCCTATTGGAGTATTTGTGGCGTGGTTCTCTAGTATCTACTTTACTATCAACTAGTTATAAGATTCGACGTGGCCCAGATACAACCTATATAACTTACTCTTGGGATGCCGGGACTTGGGCGGGATCGGACGAAAACAGCTTCTTTTTGAGGATGTACGGCAAGAGTAGCATTTCGGCAAGAGCGGGAAGAGGGTCATCCCAAGCAAAAACCGACACATATCTGGTTCGCCAGAGTGAGCGGAAATATGCGGCGGGCGAAAGATACCCCTGGAGGATGTCCTTCATCGCCGTGGGAAGATCTGTTAATACTCGCAACCAACCAACTTTGGGCCTGCCGCGCGAAGGTTCGATGGGGTAGCCCATCTGATCGGCGAACAATAAAAAGGGAAAGTCAACGCCAACAGCTTGTCCCAAACCGTGGAAGCCCCAAGCACGCGCGTTTACGTCCAAAAGCTTTAACTGGCCGTCCCGCGGATCCTGCTTGAACTCGACCTCTGCAAGGCCATAGAAGTTTATGGCTCTGAGAAAGCGCAAAGACAATTCTTCCGCCTCGGGTAACTCATCAGTTTCAACATAGGTAGCGGCACGACCGAATTCGCGCGGATGCTGCCGCAACCTTCGAGCGGCCAGACTACTGTGTGCGTTCCCGTCCCGGAAGAAGACGCAATAAGAAAGCTGGCAGAACCCGTTTCCAGGAATGATTTCCTGCAGGAGAATCTCGCTGGCTGGAATCTTCTGAACGGCGGTATTAAAGAGTTCCTGTAGTTCTTCCGGTGTCTCCGCTCTCCACGCTTTAGCACCGGTTGCGTAGAAGAAATTTTCCTTGATCGCCGGCTTCACGGCCAAAGGCAAACGTGAGTACAGCGTTGAAAGCTCTTCCGGTGATTGTACCGTCCAAGTGCGCGGCGCAGGGATCCCCAAGGTCTCGGCAAGTTTGTAGGTATTTGTTTTGTCCCACGCTTGCCGGGTGGTTTCCCATTTCGGAGTCGTAACCCGAAAGAATTCCTCCAAGCGATCCCGGTAAAGAGCGAACGCCATAACCGTTTCATCACGCGTGGGATAGAGAACCCAATCGCGAAGATCAAGGTTGCGCCCAATCTCCAGAATGCTGTCGACGGTTTTCGCCGGATCGCGGAGATCTTTGACGCGAACAACTCGCTTCGTGAAGCGCGAATAATATGAAATGGGGTGCTGATCGTCGACGATGACGACGGGGATGTTGCGCCTGCCCAAGCTTCTGGCGATTGCCAAACCTAGATGGTCGCCGCCGACAACAAGGGCACCCACGTTTTGTCTTCGTGAAATAGACGCATTCGTTTGAGCTTGAGGAGATGAGCTCATATTTGGCTCCGATTTGATAGGGAAGAACTAAACGCAACAAATTGTTTTACTGCAGTTCGTACCGAAGTTTTTCGTTTTCAAGGACTGCGAAAGCGACACGCGCACATTCACTACCTTCACCAACGATCTCCCACCCGCCGGCCTTGGGCTGAAGGGACATGCGGCTCCGGGCGCGCCACCAGCGGTCAATATCGCCTGGAAGCGCGGTCCAGACGTTCTCGCGCTGCACCATGCCCTGCAGGAAAGAAAGGAGCGATTCGTAGACCTTGCGGGCCCGAGATTCGATCAAGTAGTCGGGATGGGTGATGAAACTCATCAAACCATTTCGATTGAGAATCAGGCTCAACTGCTTTTTCCAGAGCTCGATGGAAAAGTCGTTCAAGATGTGAAAGAGCGAATAGTCTTGAGTAGCGGTAAGCGGCAGCTCCAGAATACGGCCGATGAAGTATGGAAATACCGTGCAGCAGCCACCGCGCATGGGCTCAAGGTGAGCGACGTTGGGTACCGACATATCGTATGAGAATTCAAAGACGTCATACCAGTCCTGGCGCCGGTACATGGCTCCAGCACGGAAGCCGTTACAGCCGAACTTTTGAACGTAGCCGTTGATTCGGCGCGCCCGACGCACAAACTCCTCGCGTTCGCGGTAGAGATGGCCATCATGATTCAGATCGTGAACGTTGAACTCGCAACCTTGTGAACGAATTTCACTCACGTAGGAATCGGGCACGGAGTAACGTTTTTCCGGAATGACCTGATAGGAGCCTTTGATTCCATATTTGGCATCAAGAGAGATCAGTTGAGGTGTGAAATCACGACCGGCAACGGTCTCAACATCATGCGTCATCATGAGGCAGCTGCGAGAGCCATTAGGCCAAAACCAAATGAAGGGAACGCTGGAAATACCGTTGGCCTGCATGTGCAGCTTAAGAAATTCTTCATGCAAATTGTCGACGGTAAAGTCTACGGGCCAAGACGGGAACGGAATTGATTTCCAATCGCTAAAATACGCTTTCTGCAGATGGCGCCGAACTGAGACAGGCAGACAACTTCTCATGAAATAGTAAAGCTTGCGCACTGGCTCGCTCGCCGCAAAGACCTCAAGCCCTGGAACCATCCTCTCGCGATAGCGCTCAAAGCGAAGGTTGTCGATTACCTCATGGAAATCGAACGGCAATTCGACAGTATGGCGATCGCGGATAACCTTTGCCGTCGTGCAAAATAGTTCTGAGTCCGCAACCTTTGCAGAAACACCGCTTGGACTCCTGCCATAGCAGATGTTGCCATCGCCGAAGCGAAAGAACCCTTCTTCTCCAGCAGCGTTTTCCGCAAGGTTAGTGGCCAGCGTGTCTTCTGGGATCCGATAGTAGTCTGAGAGAGTTTTAGTCACAAATAGATGGATAGCTTTCTCTTATTTGCCGGCAAGCAAGGCAAAACTGCAAAGGGATTGGCGTTCGTAATTCTGGTCCTTCTACTTAAACTTATCCGATATGACGATACAAAGCTCGGCCGACCAAGATGAGAACACCATGCGACATGCGGGAAAAAACGCTCTTGGCTAGTTTCATTTTCCAGCCGCGGGCCGAATCGAAGGAAGTGCCAGACGGATATTTCCAATAAGTCAATCGGGTCGAAGCAGAAACCCAGTGATTCTTAAACATGAGGAGACCTGAGTTGTTTCTATCTGTGCGGCCCAGGTCGAAAGCGATTGCGCCGCTGGATTTTGCATCTTGGATTGCCCGCCAGAGCAGCCACGGTGTTGCCGCCAAACCTTTGTTTTTTCGATCGGAGCATCCATATTTGTAACAAACCGCATCCTTGAAATGAAGCGTGAGGATTCCCGCCAATGGAATCGAATCCCTGTAGGCCACGCGAATCGTAACAAGCCCCGCTTTGGCCCGAATCAGATTCCAAAGGAATGCATAAGGGATTGGCGGCAAGCAATGTCTAGCTCTTGTCATGACGAACAACTCATAGAAGGTGTCCAGCAGCTTTTTGGAATCTCCCCTCTCCTCACGAAGTTCTGCGCGCTCCGCACGGCGGATGCGGCGTTGGACACTGTCCTTGTCGAAACCTTCAAAAATATCTGAAAGATTGGAGTGGAGATCCAGTATGTGCAGGGCGTATTGGGCGGAAGGTTGCAATTTGACTCCAGCCCCAACTGATTCAAACTTGTTGCTAACGGGCCGCAGCTCCAAGTATTTCCAGCCTTGCGGTTCCAAACTGGCTTGTAAATATCGAATTACGAAGTCGAGGTCGTTGGGTGAATCGCACAGAGGCTCGCAATGATCGGAAAAAGGGAGCGACACGAGCCGACGACCCGTCACCCAACTTCTTATCTGACAGAATGCTATCCCGTTTTGAAGCGGCCGATTGGGCGGGGAAGTTGTAAATACTACCGGCTCATAACCATATGTAGCACGAAGGGTCTGCAACCAATATTGGGAATGAAAGACCGAGGCTGACGGATGGCGCTGCACAAGGTCCGCCCAGCGTCCGTCAGAAGTCGGATCGAGTTGGTATACCGTCGTCATCGAATCGAAATTTGCGCAGTGAAAGTGGGCCGCATTCTAGAAACGCAACGCAAATCGTTTGTGCACTCTAGTGCACTTTCAAATCAGTGTTGAGCCGGACTACCGCTGGGACTGTTCTGAGGTCACGCGGGAAGAGGTAAAGGCACTCAAGATCTCGCGAAAGGAACTCAGTTCGGTTCTGATTGCCGGCGCAAACAGGGACAGACCGTAGATAATGAGGAAGCTGAGGGCGACCACAACGAGTTGTAGCGGCAGCCAGCGGGGCTGGAACATTCGCAAAGCTGCTCCGGAAACCAGAATGCTCACGAGGCACAGGGAGAGTGGAAAAATCAACGTGCGTCCAAGGCGCAACAAGGAAAGCTTTGTTCCGCGAAATGAAAAACTCAGAACCCAGGGAAGGAGAGCAACAAGAACAAGAGATCCTGAGAGAGCAACCCGACGAATCCCGTAAGGCAATCCCAGCACGTAGCTCAGAGCAATGATGGGAGAAATTGCGAGCAAAACCTGGAGCAATCGACTCGACTGACCGCGGCTAACAAGGAGCCAGACTATAGACTCAAGGAGTAACTGGCCTAATGCCGAGATTACGAGAATTTGAAATACTGGCGCCGCATCTACCCATCTGCTGCCCAAAATGATGACAATTACGGGTTTAGCGGCTACAAACAAGAATCCAAAAGTAGGTACAGTAATCCAAACCAGGAGACTGACAACTGCGAGGAAGTAGCGCGCAAAACGCTCGGGGTCGTCCTGCAAGCGGCTGAAAGACGGGATTGCCACGCTACCAGCGGGTCCGCTCAATTGGCGCACGGGCAACATCAGCAGATTGTAGGCACGAGAATACAAACCGAGGGGCGTGGCTCCCCAGTACCAGCCAACCAAAACATTGTCCAAACTTCGATTGAGGTTCAGGATCAAGTAGGAAGCCGAAACATGGCCCCCAAATCTGATCATTGAGCCAATTTGCGCACTTCGGCTTGGAGCACCTGGCCGCCATCTCACAACCAACCACGAAACTACCATTTGAACAAAATTGAGCGTGAGGGGGAGGGCCACAAGCGCCCAGTAACCGTACCCTCGCACCGCCATCAAAATCGCAACCGGAACGGCAATCAAATAAGAAAGAATGTCTCTAAACGCGAGTACCGAAAACCTCATTTGACGCCTGATGAGAGCGTTAGGCTGAACCCGTAGTCCTCCAATAAAGAATGTCAACGAGAGCACCAGGGTGATACCCAGTAGCCGCGGTTCTCGGTAAAACCTGGCCAAGATCGGGCCAACCGCGGCAGTCATTGCCATCAGCCCGGTACCAATAGCAACGTTGATCCAAAACAGAGTGCTAACTTGAGCGTGATTGATTTCTTTCTGCTGGATCGTGGCTTCGGAAAGCCCGAAATCGGCAAACGCAGTAGCCAAGCCCGTGATGGCTGTCACCATGGCGACGACGCCAAAGTCTGCAGGTACAAGAAGCCTTGCCAAAACAACGGTTGCCACAGACTGCATCACGAACTGTGCGCCCTGCGAAAGCAGGGTAACTAGGCCGCCACGAACCGACCTGCCCTTCAAATCTGCATTGAGATGATCAGTATCTAGAGTTTCAGCGAATTGTGCTTGTGCTGCCATCAGCGTCCCAGAGGTCTGCAACTCTTGCTTAGATTCTCGAAATTCAAATAAGTTGCTCCTCCGCATAAGAACCTAAACATGTGCATTTCGGCCAACAGACGAATCAACCGAATTAGAGCTTGAAACAGCATCAATCCTGGAAATTCCCAGAGTTTTGCTATAGATCCCCAGCGTAATTTCACCGACCAATTCCCAAGAGTGCTGTTTCGCGACGGCGTCGCGAATCTCTATTCGCTTTCGGTAAAGATCTCTGAAAAGATCGCTTCCAAAATACTCCCGCAAGCACCTTAGCAAATCGCCCGCATCGCCAGGTTGGAACATGAATCCGGTTTCCCCGGCAACGATATCGTCTTTCAGAGAACCAACATCCGAGGCAAGAACAGGCAGGCCAAAACTGTGCCCTAGAAACAGAACGCCACTTTGATAAATATGCGTGTATGGCAGAACAAGCACGTCGGACGCTTTGAAATAGACTTCCGTTTCTTCGTCCGGAATATATTCCAGCTTCAAAACGATCACGCCTTTTCGAATCTCCTCTTGAATGGAGGAATACAGACTGGTCCAGTATGCTTCGCAATCTTTTGGCCGACCGGCAATAATCAGGCGAAAACCATTTTCTTTTGCGACCAGGCCTTGAAAAGCCTGCAACAGAAATTCGAGACCCTTATAGGGAGCAATATTGCCGAAGAAAAGAATGACTTTTTCCTCGCGGTTGATTCCCAGCTTTTGCCTGGCCTGCAGCGGAGTCAAGTCTGTTGTCGGAAGTGAATTATTTATGCCGAATGGTATTTCAGTCACGGACGAGGCAGGGACTGCAAACTGTTGACAAAGCTCCTGTTTCATCTTGTTCGTATGCACAAAGAGATGGTCCGCGAGATGGTACTGAACTTTTAGCGTGACTCTGTTGAGCCAACTATCGTTTCCATCGCGCACGCCGGCGTTCACATTGTGCACTGTAAGCACGGTGCGCTTACCGAGCGCCTTGTAATACAGCATGAGAAGCGTACGGTCAAACGTTTGGAATTTGTTGTTCCACAAAATATGAAAAACATCAGCTTTTGAGGTTGCGGCATACGCAATCAACTTGCGATAGTAGGCGAGAACTCTCAGCATCTTCCGCATCATGCCGGCGTCCGGATTCTGATCGCCACGCAGATTGAGGAAATTTAGCCCGGGCTGATTGCGGAATTCGGGTAAATCGAGGTCGTCACCAGCAATGACGTCGATGCCTAATTTCAATCGCAACAGTTCCGTCACAAGACCATACGCGTAAGGCTTGTCGCCACCGCCTGTCAGAACGGCAACACGGAGAAGCGGAGAATCCACGGATTGCGAGGGCCCGGTTTTCATTTGTTCGCAAGGCGAGCTTCAAGCAGTTCGCAGATCGCATGGCCAATCGTGATGTGCATTTCTTGAATTCGTGGCGTCGAAGAAGAAGGTACTCTCAGGCAAAGGTCGCAGGCGTCCTTCATTTTTCCGCCTGACTCGCCAGTTAGGCCAATGACCCCGACCTGCAGTTGCCGAGCCGCTTCGATCGCGCACATGATGTTCGCACTGTTGCCGCTGGTCGAGATGCCAAGAAACACGTCGCCTGACTTCGCGTGGGCCGACAATTCCCGGGCAAACACACGATCGTAGCCGTAGTCGTTGCCTATAGCGGTTAGCGCGGAGGAATTGCAATGCAGGGCCATCGCACGAAACGGTGGCCGTTCCAACATGTAACGGCCAGTAAGCTCAGCAGCGATGTGCTGTGCATCCGCAGCCGAACCACCATTGCCGGCGATGAATAAATGGCCGCCTGCGGCCAGGGATGCGTAAATCTTGTCCACGACTTCGGAAACCTCTCTTGTCAATTTGGGAAGTGAAGCCGCGACCTGGTTGTGTTCCTTCCAGATGCGTTCCAGATCTCCAAATTGCGTCGCTGTTTTCGTCACGCTAGCTTTCTCCCGCTCCAAATTCCCAAGACTTGTACGATGCCTTTCAATTGTTGCTCTTTGATGCTTCTCGATTGAACATTACTTTGTCCCACCGTTTGAGCAGGTCGCCCTTCCATTCCGGCAGCATGGACTGGGCGCGCTTAGCAACATTCCAACCAAAAATTGGTTTCATCCAGGCGTACTTCCCACGGAGAGCCGGTTCTTGAAGTTCCCCGCCCAAATCCGCTGCAAGGGCCTGGAGTTCCTTCATCATAACAAGTTGATCCGGATAGAAATTCTCATACCAGGTCTGCAAATAAGTAAGGCATGCGGCTCGGACCCGATCGCTCTCCTCCAAGGATCGCAAACTCTTGACATGGAATTTCATCGAGCGGAGGAGTGATTCTTTTTTTCGATTCGAGTTGCCAATAAAGCTTATTCGATTGGAACCGGAGGCTCGATAGAAAACCCTGGCTTCGGGCACGAAACGGGTACCCTCGGACGCCATCAAGACTCTGCAGAAATAGTCGCCATCTTGATCGAAGTTAAGAGTTATGTCCCAAGGGCCCGCCGCGTCGGCAAGCTCGCGGCTCACCAGGTAGGTCGCGTTTTGCATGTGGAGGTTCAAGCCTAATTTTCGGATGAGCCATTCGGTTGGCGTCAGGTCGTCCCAGAGAGCGTTGCGCACGAATTGAGCCTGGCTTGTTCGATGGTAAAAATAGGCCCAGGGAGACGAAAGTAGGGTCCGCTTGCTGTCTGAAGGCCGGAGAGCCAACATCTGCCTTTCGATTTTATCCAGCGCAAGAATATCGTCTGCGTCGAGTTCTTGAATGTAATCTCCCTGACACAGACTATAGGCATGGTTCACCGCAGCCGATTGCCCTTGATTCTCCGTTTTCACGATTAGGACGTTCTTTGCAGCAAACCTTTGTGCGACTTCGACGGTCTTATCCTTTGAGCCGTCGTCAACGACGATAATCTCTTTGCGCTCCCACGTCTGCGAGACTGCAGACTGCAGGGTTTGGGCAATGAGGTTTTCCGCGTTGTACGCAGGAATTAGAATGGAGACGAGAGGCTTCATCGACAATGTCGAATGCTACTTAACCGCTTCGACGACTACAGTTTCAAAGCGATTTATTTCTTCCGTCACTTCTTTCCCATGAGTCTCCAAATTTCGGAGCAATGGATCGTCGCTCTCGCCCGACTTATGAAAACCAATTTCTCTAAAGCCGACAGAACTCAGAGCGTGTCTTAGTGCGCGCTGGTCATACAGAAAGTTGTGTCCCCAAGCCCTGAAACAATTGTTAATTATGAAGACGTCTTTGCATTGGGTCACTTCCGGCATTAGACGTCCAATGAGGAAATCTATGTAATTGTTCTGCTCTTGGGACTTTTCCTCCCGATGAAGCGCCAACAGTACGCTCATGTCTGGAGTCGCAAATCGAAGTCGCCCGCCTGGCTTAAGGACCCGATAGCACTCAGCGAGCATCACTTGCCCAGCCGAGTATTCAACATGCTCAATCATGTGCTCTGACATCACATAGTCGAAGGTATTATCCTTAAAAGGAAAACGCCTGGTTGCGTCAAGATAGACGACTGGAGAATGATTAAGAAAGACATCCGTGTTCAGCCACCCTTCGAGAACGTTGTTGCTCGTACCCAGTTGTAGCTTCTTAACGGCGTGCTGCTCTAGATACTTGCGGGTCCGCCTGCCTCGCTTGGTCAGCCAATATACAACTAGAATATCGCGCCTCAGGCCTCGAAGAACCTTGGCAAATCCCAGCACCAAATGAGAACGTTTTAGGTAGGCTTTCAACATTTAGACTCACCGACCGAATAACATTCACGACCCAGGATCTACATCGAATTAGGGCCAACTAGTTTGAAATCGATTAGAATCATATATATATAAAGATGTGCCGCGACATGAGGCCACTCTGGCAGCTGTTTCTAACGTCGAGCACCCTGTTCTAAGACTGTCCTGCAGGACAGTGGATTTTGCATTTCCGGCTGCGCACTATGGACAAGACATTGAGTCCGCAACTCTGCTGGCTCGTTGGAAAGGCAATGCGTCGATGATTACAAAGCACTTTTTGACTCCCTGCGCGCTTCTCCTTTTGTTCGCCAGCGCGGCGAACGGGACAACTCGCACGGCTGCGACCTGCAATTCTGCTGACGTTCAGAACGCGATCAGCGCGTCTGCATCCGGCGACACGGTTATTATTCCCGCGGGAACTTGTACATGGACGACCGGCGTTTCCGTCGCTGGCAAAGCTATAACAATTCAGGGGTCCGGTTCAGGACGGATAGTGGCGTACAGCGCTTCAACCCTTTCAATTGGAACAGGAGCCAGGACAATTAACGTGTCCTCCGCTCAGGTCGGATCATCCGTGTCCTTTACGAACGGCCAAACGGTAAGGATCTCGGAGACCGGCAACCGTCAAAACTTCATGGCTGGGACCGTAACAGGTTTTAGTGGTGGCGTTCTCAGCGTCAACGTCTCCAGCATGGGTGGATCATGCGGCGGCAGTTCTGCCGGCAATTCTCCTTCCAACTGTAGCCGATGGTTAGTCTCAACATCCTCGACGACGGTGCTAGTCAATAATTCCGGTACGGCCATGTTCGATATAACCGAAGATTCGACGGGGCATACGCAACTAAGCGGATTCAAAATTCAAGCCGGAAGCGGAAAAGGCAATGGCGTAAATTTCAAAGCTGGTGGCGGAAAAGCAATTCTTCTCCACGATTGCTGGATTGAGCAAGGGAACGGCGACTCCGTCTGGGTAGGCACCAATCGCGGCGTTGTTTGGAATTGCTCCTTTGATGCGACGCCTTACTCAATGGCTCCTTTGGCTATTCACTTACAGCCATACGATGAAGCAGCATGGAACAAGCCTTCTTTTATGGGCATGAACGACACGACCGGACAAAACAACTTCTACGTTGAAAACTCGGATTTCCACGCTTATCTAAACTCAACCGACAACGACGAGGGCGCGCGCAGCGTCTGGCGGTACAATTTGTTTAACAACGCCGGATTTGGAACGCATGGAGTCGACACCGGATTGATTGGCCAACGCTACTTCGAGTATTACAACAACGTGGGCGTATTTAACGGATACGCAAATGGAACTACGTTCAATATGACTTGGTGGTTCTTTGTTCGCGGTGGCACCTTTATTATTCACGACAACATTCTTCCAGCTCTGAATTCAACCGACTACCCGGGAAAACTGGACGTCAACATGACGGAAATGGCGCTCCAACGAAACGCAGGCCCAATTCCGTGCTGGGGATCCGGAACAAGCGGCGGTGCGAGATACCATGCTCCTCGACAGGTCGGCATGGGCTACGTCACTGGCGCGGGCAAGAGTGGGTTGGGACTGGCCACTTATTCCTTGGCATCTTTCGGTTATCCAAATCCAGAGTATGTTGGAGACTCCGAGCCCGCGTACATGTGGGGAAATAGTCGGCAACCCTTAAACGCAGGCGTCTCAGATTATGGAACGACTCAGTCAGATAGCTGCGGTGGCAATACGGACTCTTCCGTGAACTACATTGTGGCGAATCGAGATTACTTCAACGGGTCAACTCCAAAACCGGGCTACACCCCTTATACATACCCGCATCCGTTGCGGCAGGGTGGCTCAACCGGGACGGGCGCAAACGTAACCCCTCCCTCAAGCCTCTCGACCACGGTTCAGTAAGGAACTTTACCAGTTCGCGGCGGCGGGCGTGCTTATGGCGCTGCTTGGAACTGAGTCGCTCGAAACATCCAGAAACCGGCGATGAAGCAGTTCTAGAGTGAGTAGTTTGTGCATCTCGTTTGTAAAATTGCCGGCCCCACTTACGTGAGCTCGTACAAGAGCTTCGACTCTCTTTCGCTCCAGATAAGGCCGGCTAAGGCTGCGAGGATCCAGCAGCATTTCTCGTAAGTAATTCGCAAGGCATGTCTTAAACCAAATTCTGAAATGGAATACCTTGTGCCTACCCAAAATAAATCGTTCGAGATGGAAAGCAGAAAATAGCGTGTCCACCCTGGTCAACCACTGCGGCATCCCCATGTCGTACGCATATTCCGCCTTAAATTCTGTCTCCAGGAGAGTCCTTGCCAATATGCGCGACAAGCCATTCTGATTTCCAGCAAGACCGCGATCCGTTGGGATCTCCGCTAAGGACTCATTGCTTTCCCGAATAAGGCGGATAGAGATGTCGCTGTTTGAATAAGCCACGTGCGGCGATCGGAACACTGTTCGGACAAAATCGTTGTCCAGGAAGGGCGAACGCATGGAAACCTGGGTCTGCTCGAGGCCGAGGATTCCAGAATGATGCCATGGTCCCTGCTGGAAAACGGAAAACGAAACAGGGTGGCGTCTGGCAACTCGGACAAAATTCTCTCGCCCTTCATTTATATGTTTCACAAAATCCGGTTGAAAAAGGCCTGCGGGTGGAGCTGCCGGTTTGAACGCGCGCACGCCGCGAAGAACTTCTCCTCCATAATTCCCCGTCATGCGGACTGGAGCAATTTCCCGAACTTTCTCATTCAAATAAAGGTCAGGGGACCGGCTTGTGTCAACGCAACCATCCGTTAAGAAAACAGTGCGTTCGGCATATTTTGAGAATTGCGCAAGAAACTCTGAACCTGCGGGAATTACTTGAAAAGACTGGCGACATGCTTCCGCGACACGGCGTGCCACGCGTACGTCGTGATTCTCCCGAAACATACTGCCAAAGGTGTAGCACGGAAGCGAATTTGGTGGAGTTTGGCGACAAGCCAGAATCATCCGGGTGTCGAGTCCCCCGGTAAGTGACATTCCAATTTTTGAATTTCCTGTGAAGTATCTGGGCAAGTTCTGGACAAAGATTCTGTGCAACTCCCGAAAGTATGATTCAGAATCGAGCGACGCTTGCTCCTCCCACTCCTCTGGTAGAAAGTAGTTGCCGCGTTTCACCATCCCTGTGTTTCGGAAGGTCCAGAGAGAGGCGGGCGCTAGCTTGGAGATTCCGAGAAAAAGAGACCGATTCTCCAGGGGCGAGCCACAGGCTACAAACTCGCCGAGGGCTTTTTGATCGAGTTGCCTTAATTCAGGTCGTACGGCAAGAATTGCCTTGGCTTCACAAGCAAAATAAAAACCATCCTTCTGCTCCGAAAAATGCAGGGGATGCATTCCAAAACGGTCGTTGAAAAGCGAGACTTCGTCGCTTCTTTCGTCAATCAAGATCGCGTGAAATCTCCCGTTCAGACCAGAAGGGAAAGATGGGGCTTCTTCGAACTGATGGACGAGGTACTCCGCTGCGCCAGCACCGAAGCGATGCCCTCTATTCCTTAGACCGTTCTCTGTCGAGGGATCTGCAAACTCTTCTCCGGAAAACATGAGAGTGATGTCGCGGGTCTCGTTTTGGACAGGCATCTTTTCCGCAAAAGATCCCTCCCTTGCAACCCAACCAGCATAGACACCAAGCCTCTCGTTAATCCACTTACCTGCAACATAAAAGTCTTCATGCCGAACGGATTCGAGCATTATCGCGAGTTCGCGTTCGGCAATTTCTCTGGGCTTTTTTGAAATGAGGCCTACGATACCGGGCATTACTGCTCCGAGTCGGCGGATGAGGTGGTCTTTAATTTTCTCTCGTACCAATATTTTCTAGCGCCGAGAAGCCGTTTCAGCACTGGCTTGGGGAGCATCTTGACGATTCCATGGTGCATTCCCAGTTTGAGAGCAATCTTTCCTTTCAGCGTGAGCGGAATGTAATAACGCGGGAGGAGTACTTGCTCAAATCCGCTGCGCCGCTTGAATTCAGTCAAAGAACTGTCGGCGTCGTTGTATACGTAGTTGCAGTATGTTAGGTAGGACATTTTCCATTCGTCGCACATCTCGACTGCTTTGGCAATGAGCGCATTTGTGGGCCGTTTATCGAAATGCTTCATCTTGCTGAGGATCTGAATAATATTTGCGGTTCGATCGGCAAAAGTTATTCTCAGGTAGCCGACCATCTCGTCCTGAAGATATGCTCCCAAGAATGCAGTTCGCTCGGGGTAGGTTGCGTGCTCACGCCTCACGGATTCTGCATCTTTCTGATAGTGCCAAAATGCTTTGCCCTGGCGAACAGGAGACTCGTTGTTGATGCTGACAATGCCCTGGACGAACGTGTCATTCAATTCCGTAACTCGAACTTCGACTCCGGACTTGGCGGCCTTTCGGACGGCTCTCCGTACGCTTGATTCAACGCGATTGTCCCACCAGTCTGAGTATGTCGTGATTGGTATCGCAGCCCAATTGTCCCATTCCTGAAGATAGGAGAACCTGGGCTCCTGATCTCCAAGCTTTTGCGCGAACGTAAACATATCAGCACGCAGTCCGCTTTGCTTCAAATGATGAACAAATGCATCCGGATCGATGGCCGTTTGGCCTTCAACCAACTCTTCGTCCCGGATATTGGCTGTCCGCAACCACTTGCCTGTTGCAATCACATCTCGTCCGCCAATCTGAACGGACGGCACAGCCGTCGCTTTTCCTTTTACGCCAATCTCAGCGTAGCTCGTACTCATAATTCCTCACAGTGTTTTGTGCCTGCTATTGCCGCGGTCGTCTATGGTTTGGCTCGGGAAAGAAACTTCAACTCTCGAGCCGTATCGTGCGCCTTTGATCTTCCAGAAAAACGGTTTCGTCCATTAAATCCACGCAAGGTTGGGGGGACAGTCGCCGGAATTTCAGTGATCTCTGGAACAGCAATCTCTACTGTCGCGATGAGGATTGCCATCCACATCAGGCCAGACCGGAAGGCGGCCTCCGTGATGTTGTAGAAGAGCATCACACTCCACACTGCAAGATTAAACGGCGCGAGCGACAGAGTAGGGGACGAGGTGGCTGTGTTTTTGATTTTCCGGTATCCAGTGAGCAACATTCCAACGAGCAGGCCGAGGCCTATGTATCCAAGATTGAGATAGACCTCCAGATATCCATTGTGGGCTTCGTTCACGTGGCCGGCGATTGCCCAAACCCGATCCAAACGAGGGCCGAGCCAAAACGTTTCATAGCCCGTTCCCAGAAGCGGATTCGTGTGCTGGCTCAACACAGCGTTCCAGATCAAGGTGCGATCCGTGAGCGTGGGGTCTCGCCCGACTTTGCTGGCAAACTGGCCGTTCAGGTCAAAACCGAAGGCAAGAATCAGGTAAAGACAAAACGCTGACGGAAGCGCGACCTTCACCAAGGTGGAGTGGCGCTTGCCCCAAGCGCTGTGCGCCACGAGAACCACCATTGCTCCCAGAACCAGGCAAACCTTTGAAGTCGCGCTGTTCGATAGAGCCAGAAGCCACAGCAACATGGCAATAAACGCAAAATTAACGAAGAGCACGCGTTTGGCGCGTTTATCCTTGCGAGTGGACCAGCGCGAGGCCGTGTCCCAGACAAAATAGATGCCGCCTAAAAGACATGCGACGCCAAGCATGTTCTTGCTTGTAGTTGCCCCAACGTACTGCGCAACGCCACTCCACGGATCGTAGCTCTTTGCCGCTTCAGGGAAATACTTGATCATGAGCACGCAAAGCGGAATGAGCAGATAGCACAAACGGCGCATAACAGTGCGGACGGCTTCGACGGGCCGCGGATCGCTAAGTACAACCAGAATGACTAGGTAGCTGCCAAGATCTCGAACCCAGCGTTTTGCGGCAACTAGGGGAAAGTCCGACCAGGCAACGCTCAGCATCGCAAAAGTAAGGAACGCGATGAGAAAAAGATTTTTCGCAATAAATGCTCCCCAATTAAAAGAACGAGCCAAAAGAATGGCAATGGAGATCAGAATCAACGCAAAGAAAACAGTCCGATCAAGAGGATTGCCTTCTTCAAGTGCCTGCGCATTGATCGAGCCTTGGCTGCCAATCCATTGGGAAGGGAGACGCGTTCCCAGGAAAAACATCCAAGTGAGCGGGATCCACAACGCGGCGGAAGTGCGCTTGTCCTTGGCCGGATCGAACCAGAGGAGTGCGACCAGCAGCACAAACCAAAGTAACAGGGCTAAAATCGGTGGCATCTATGGACTCAGCGACTTTGTAAGATCGCTTGTTCTTGCACGCGATTCTTGCCAAGCTGCTCAAAGATATCATCCATGATTGTGGCGGTCCGGAGAATCTCCCGATAGGAAATCGGGAGGGGGGCATTCTCGCGCACTGACGTATAAAACGCTTCAATCAGATATTTCATCCCTGAATCCATATGGAAATCGCTTCGCAGAAACATTCTGACATTCGCATATAGGTTCTGCAGGTGCTGTTTGGCGAATTGAGCTGGCGGGATGAATTTGTCCGCGAAGCTCTTGTACTTGTTCCCGCGAAGCTTCAGGAGAATATCGTGATCGTTGTCGAGAATAAGGCCGTTCTTTGAGCCATATATCCGCAGATCGTGGATGGCCGGCTTCATCTGCGATGAGAAAGTGAAGTATGCAGTCGTTTGATCGTTCTCTGAAATGATGACGCGCAGTTCATCGATGATTTCGTTTTCGCCGATACTCCTGAGAAGCGGACTGACGAATCCGTGAGCAATAACTTGCGGCCGGTCGGTCGTAAAGAATTCCGCAACTCTGGCGATGCCGTGGCTGATAATGTTGTGAAGCAACTTGCCTGGCAACTGACGCACCCAATGCTGTTTGTCGCTAAGCAGCGCCCGCGCATAGCTGGGGTCGGACAAATCGTACGAGTAATAGCTCTCCATGTGGACCACATTTCCGCCTAGATAACCGGAACGAACCAGCTCCCTCATGCGGCGTGCAGCCGGCCCGAATTGATCGTTATGGCCCGCTGTCAGCTTCAAGTTCTTCCTTTCCGCGATCTCGATAAGCTGACGAGCCTCGGATGCATCAACCGTGAACGGCTTCTCAACATATACGTTGGCGTTGTGTTCGAGGCAAAGCTTCGTAATGGCAAAATGGCCGCCTGGCGGCGTCGTGATATGCACAACGTCGGGCTTCGTGGCGAGCAACATTTCTTCAACGTCAGTAAAGTGCTGCTTGATTGGAAACCGCGCGCATAGCTGTTGCGCCATAAGTGTTTCCCGATCGCATGCGGCAACGATCTCGCATCCACCGATCCTGAGGATTTGCGTGGCGTGCGCATCTGCAATTTTCCCGCACCCGATAATCGCGGCTTTAAGCATGGCTGCCGCCTTGCCTGCAACTTTCAAAGAAACGCCTCATAGCTTCCTTCGTGGAGACTTTTGGACTCCAACCCAAGAGCTTCTTGAGCTTCTGATTGCTGTAGTGAGTCTTTTTCCAGTAGGTATGCCAACGCTTCCGGTTGAAAGCTAACGGCAACTGGCCTTCAGACCAATGCCAATATTTTTCCCAAACGTAACAAAGAGCGTAGCTAACAAAATGGGGCAGATAGATCGAACGAAACTTCCTCACATTCTTCTTGTAGGCGCGGAGAAACTGCCGGCTTGACGGCAAGTCGTCGTCTACTATGTTGAAAATTTCGCCATCTACACCTTTCACAAGGCCGGCAAGTACAATTGCATCCGCGCAGTTGTCAACGTAGGTGAACGGAATCTTGTTAGAACCTCCGATATGAAGAAAGATTCCGAAGGAATCAATTCCCACGCGCCCTACCATGCCGCCTTTTCCCGCTCCGTAAACGCTGCCCGGCCTAACGACCACATACGGGAGCCCATATTTCTTGCCATAGTCCGAAACAATCTTCTCTTGCTGGTACTTTGCGAAACAATAGGCTTCACCGCGGCGTTCCCCGTGGTCTTCGGTTGGACACGCCTCGTCCAGAACCCTCCAATTCGGTTTCTCGCAGTTCGTATAGACGGAAAAGGAACTGATCAGGACAAGGCGGCGTGCATTCCCTGATTGCACGGCCGCATCAAGAAGGTTCCGCGTTGCAACCACGGAATTCATAAACGCATCAGGAAACGATTTTTCTCCAGTGCCAGCTGCAAGGTGAATGATTAGAGCAGCATCTTTGCAGGCAATATCACAGTCTCGCCTGGAAAGGAGGTTGCCCGACACGAGCCGCAACTGAACGCCGGGCGGCAAATTCGCGGCTATTTCTTTCAGATGCGACGGTTTGCTCGAAGGGCGCGCAAAACACACGATGTTTCGAAATCCGCGCTCGATAAGACCTTCCACAACCCTCGATCCGATATAACCTGCCGCACCCGTAACCAGTATTGGATCCGTCTGCGAAATGATGTACGAACTGTCGATGCCAGCTTTCAAGATTGACTCCGCTAAAATTGGATTGACCCTTCGGCGAACTGTCCGTGAAATACGCCAATGAATCGACGAGTTGGAAATTTCCTAAACTATCGGTATTTCCAGATTCGCACTCGAACGAACTCGAAGATTGGGAATGCCAGAGCAAACCGGCGCGTTAACTTCGATTCGATTTACTTTTCCCGATAATTCATCATGCTCAAAACTTGCAAATCGCCGCCTTCGAAACCAAGCCACTGTCTGCGCCGCCGTAGCAAACCAGGCTCCCCTGCTCTTCAAATCCGCAAGCATCCCGCTATACACATCATTCCAAAGCCGCTCCGGAAGAACGCTCCTGTCGTGCCAATTGATCGTGAGGACTCCGCCAAACCGTTCCACGTTTTCGCACAGCTTCCGTATTCGCTCTATAGCTTGTTCTCGAGAGAGTTCCATCCTTGTCGGATAGAAGAGAGCCGTGTCCATCAAATGCAGGGGCAATTCGAGAAGGTGTTTCGTTTCAAACGGCTTATAAACTTGCGTTGTACCCGCTCGGTAGCCTGCCGCCTCGTTGTACCCCATCGTGGAGTCGTACGACGCTCCGGCCTCCTCCAACAATCGCGGTGATTCGCTGTCAAAATAAAGCCAGTGCATGCGAACACCAATCTCTTCATTTTTTTTAAATCTTTCA
>JAFDVY010000120.1 GCA_018268785.1 Acidobacteriota bacterium
GAGAGCGTCTATAGGTCGGCGCAACAGCCCTAGCTGATACATGGGCGTATCCCTGAGTTGTCGCTAATGAAGAATGCCCTAGAAGTTCTTGGACCACCCTCACGTCGGCTCCACGATCCAATAAGTGGGTCGCAAAAGAATGTCGAAGCATATGGGTCGTAACTTTTCCCAATCCGGCTCTATGGCCAGCATCCAAAATCGTTCTCCAGACAGATGATCGAGTTAGACCATGTGCCTTGACTCGTCGGTGTCCGATGTCCGGGTTTGGAACAGCCCCTTTGAAGCGCTTCCAGGCCTTTTGCCTTGACATTGGGGCGTGGCCGAGGCTAATTCGCTTAATACGTGGCTTGCCTCGTGAATAATCTAGCCAGTATCCCGACCAAAGATTCTTATTGAGCGAGATAGAACCATTCTGAACGCGGGAGACGTTTTCAAAGAGTTTCCCAGAGGAGCGGCCTCTAAGGTAGGAGAGAAGTGCCAGCTTAGCCTTATGCCCGAAAATGACTCTTCTTTCAGAACCCTTGCCCTTAACTCTTATGGTTAAATGTTTGAAATCAATATCTTCCATCTGAATGGCCAGTAACTCGCCGACTCGGCAGCCAGTAGCATAAAGAAGTTCTACGATGGCGCGGTCTCTTTTATTTTTTGTCGCTGCTATTAAGCGTCGAATGTTCTTTTCTGATAGTGACCGAGCAAATGGTCGCTTTGCAGGCCTTGGCCGAATAAGCCTTGGGGCTACCTCATCAATCAAACCATTCAGACACAGGAAATCGAAAAAGCATCGCAACCCCCAGAGATATCTATGAACAATATCCGCTGACAAATCCCTGCGAGACATTTCGATCAAGAATTGTCGAACATCTAGATGCGTAACTTTGGAAAGCCTCTCGGTTCCCCAAAATCGAATAAACTCTTGTGTCACCCTCCGGTATGTTGTCAGGGTTGCTAGCGAATATCGCTGGCATACCAGCCATTCATTGAACTTTTCGGCAATTTGATGATTTTCAAGTTTTTCTAAAGCGCGGGCTGCCTGTGAATTATTGTGTACAGGTAGTCGGTTTCGTTTCTCCAGTACGTTGCGGAACATGCGACATCCCCCGCTAGGCTTCGATGATGTGGGATTGAAGATTTATATTGGGTACCGGAGGAGAGTATTGACCACATTTACGCACAGGGAAAGAAAAAGTGCGATTCATCGAAGTTAGCACCAGCAAAAACAAAGAACTTGCTGAGGTCCGACTAGTAGTGACGGGCCGCCAAGGATCGTGTCAGTGTTTTTGTCGGTTGCGGTTTGTTCGTGTTTAGAAGGACGCCTACACTCTTTCGCTTGGAATCGGGGTCCGCAACCTAATGTTTTTGCCTTAAATCAGCTAGCAATTCTCGCGCACTATTTAAACGCTTAAGGAACCCATCACAAGGCTCTTTCTGGATTGATCCATATTGCCGTTTCATTTCTTGATCTGTACGCTTCAATCTGTCGCTAATCAGTCCTCTGCAATTTAGGCATAAGCCGCCACAACAGTACTCAACATTCTTCCGCGCGCAACGTATACAGCCGTAGCGATCAAAATAGAACCGCAAGCGCATGTGATAGTAATACGGCAGAAGCCCTTCTATTTTCCGCATTAGTTCGTTTGTCAAAAACCAAGGCGGGAAGAGGTGAAGCATTCTGGGGTTGTGTTCTTTGGCCATGGAGACTTTTTCACTTTCGCGGGTGGCATTTCTCGAAAACCTGTTGAACCTGTTTCTTGCTAACGTGCAAATAAACCTGAGTGCTGCGAATCGAGGCATGGCCGAGTAATTCCTGAATGATCTTTACGTCCGCACCGTTATCCAAAAGGTGCGTGGCAAATGTATGCCGAAACGAATATGGATTTATCTTTAGCCCCACCCGCAAGCCAATCTTGTGCACCACAATTTGTATTGCAGAATCGGAAAGGGGGCGAAGACCCACAGGCCGAAGCAACTGATCGTTCTTCGCCAATTCGCAGAATCTTTCAACTGCTTGCCGATATGAAAGATTTTCTTTTTTGCCAATAAAACTGCATTTCGTCAGCGTATGATTGCCCTTATCATCGTAAAGTTTCCAAGTACACCGCCACTGTCCGTAATGTGTACGCTGAGGAAGAATGCGCTGCGGCGGTCTTTGCTCCACAAACAGGTAACCTACCGAACGATGTCCAAGGTACCTCTTCAAGGATCGTGCGGCGGTAGGTGTAAACAACAGCAATCTTTCTCCCGTCTTCCCTCTAATGAGCGCTCTTCGTTTTTCAAAATCTATATCCTGAACCCTCAAGTTACGCAGCTCACTTGTTCGGCACCCCGAGCCGTACAAAAACTCCAATAGAGCACGCTCATGGTGAGTCTTAGTCGCACGCAAAAGTCGACGGATTTCCGCATAGCTTAAGACGCGAGGAATATGCCTTTTGATGGGGCGGAGTTTCACGGTCCGCGGAGGGACCCATTTCACCAGGCCACCCAGATTTAGAAAATCAAAAAACACACGAAGTGCGTAAAGCGCCCCTCGCACAGCCTTCGGTGATTGCCCCGAAGCTGCGCATAACGCCAAATATTCTTGAACATCAAAGTGATTTATCCTCAAAACACTCTTGGTTTTTGCAAACGATAAAAATCTCGATATAGCACGCTTATAGTGATATTGCGTCTGCGCCGCGTAATGCTGCGCCACCAGCCAACGTTGGTAACGTTTCGAGAGTTCGAGGTTGAACGACTGAGTAGAGTTCACGGGTGATTTCGCGGCGGAGTAAACACCCGTGGATGCTTGCTGTCAACTGGACCCGGCGATGTTTTCCAAAGCCTATCCACAGCCCTTCTTCTTATTCATGCCTCTTCCCAAGCGGTCGGTAAATTGTATTAGTCAAGAGAGATGCTTTTCAGATTGGGCTGGCTGAACGAGTTCATGAACTCGTTCAGCGAGAGTCTTGCCTTTGAGGGCAAGATGAGGCCGATCGTGGTTGTGCCTGGTTTTCCACCTCTTCAGTTTTTGAATCAGGTTATTTTTGTGCCGAAAGTTATTTCTGCGGTAGAGCTCTTCCGAGTCGGTCTCGTGACTCCGTTCAACCTTGCCGTTCACCTCGGGACATCCGGGAGGAATGTGTCGGTGCGAGATACGGAGATCGGAAAGATGCCAGGTAAACTGCGGTCCGAAGGAGGAGTCGTTGTCTGTCTGGATCTTTTGGATGTCGAAAGGGGAATGTTCACGGACTTCCGCAAGGAAGCCGATGGCAGTCTTTGTCTTGTTGTGATCATAGATACGCAGAACTCGAAATCGCGGGGCTTCATCAATGACTGTGAATTGGTATATCACCCAGGCCCAAAACCAGCCGACGCTCCACTTCAAGTCTCTGGCCGTTCTGTGCAGTTCGCCTGTCCGGGATGTCTATTAGCAGCTTCACCTGCGTCCCAATGTTTTCGCGTTCTTGTACTAGTTGCTCTTCTTAGAGGTTCAAACGATGAAGAAGGGATTGAAAGCGAGGATTCGAGCGGAGTGCGTCAAATTCCGGATCGACTCTTAGGAAGATGATCGCATTCGACCGATCCGTATACGCTTTATCAAGACAATCGAGCGCCTTCTCGTTTTCATGCATACCCGCATAAATCGTCGCGATGTAAAACGGCGAGACGTACTGCTTCTTTGATAGCTCATGTAATTGCGCAAGAACTCTTTCAGCTTCCGCCCTGTTTCCCATTGCCGCAAGAGCGTGTCCGAGCGCTCCTAGCATAGGCGGACTGTTGCGCGAGAAGCTCGCGGCTTTTTGCAGTTCCGTAATGGACTGCGCGAAGGCGCCTTTTTGCGCATACGCTTGTCCCAGAACCATGCGCGGCAAAGCAAAGTTAGGATCCATTTCCAAGGTATTGTGTAATTGTTCGATTGCTTGATCGTATTGGTGTGCCATATACAAGCGCCACCCCAGGCTAAAGTTCGTGCTTATGGATAGTGGTTCGAGATCGCGCGCTCGATTCATCTGAACCAGACTCTGCTGCGGGCGCCCCATGGCCATTAGATAGAGAGAGTAGCGCTGGTAAGCGGTAGCGTAATTGGGATTGAGTTCGATCGAGCGCTGGAATCCGCTTGCTGCGCCAGCCCAATCCCAGTCGTAGTTAAAGCTCACGGTGGCCAGAGAAGTTTGGGCCTCCGCAAGGGATTTGTCCAGCTCCAAGGCTTTGAGCGCAGCAGCTTTTGCTTTTGGAGCGACTTCAAGAGACGGAACGCTTCCAATGATCGCTGAACCAATGATGCTGTAACAGTCGGCTAATCCTGCGAATGCTAAAGCGTAATGAGGATCTTTTTCCGTCGCGCGCTGAAAATATTCAATCCCTTTTTTGAGCCCTTCCTCGGAACGTTTGTTCCAGTAATAGCGTCCTTTAAGATAGTTCTCATAGGCTTCCGGACTAATTGCAGGATTCTTTGCAAGACGCTCTTTTTCTTCAGGAGTCAGGTTAATACGGATCTCATCCACAATGGCGGATGAGACTTTATTCTGCAGTGCCAAAACATCTCCCATGGGGCTTTCGTAGGTATCGGCCCAAAGGTGATGGTCGGTCGAAACCTGCACGAGTTCCGCGGTAATTCTCACATTGTTGCCAACCCGCATCACCGTACCCTCAACGACGGCATCGACCTTCAGTTCTGCGGCAATCGATGAGAGCGGCTTGCGGGTTCCTTTGTAGGCCATCGCGGTAGAGCGGGAAATGACTCGCAGAGAGCGAATCTTCGCCAGATTCGCGATCAAATCGTCGGTCATTCCATCGGCGAAATAGTCCTGGTCCTTGTCGCCGGAAAGATTTTCCAATGGAAGAACCACAAGCGAAGTGCTTTTCTCAGTAACTATCGCCCCCCCATTTACCCCCTGGATGTAGCGGACCGTAGCCGTTACCCCCAGTACAAGCAGTACGGTGATGGTGGCAACGCGCGGAACGGTGAACCAAGTGCGATGCAAATCTTGCGGATTCTGTCGATTGGAGAAATCAGGTTCTAAGACGGAAGGAATCGCTGCGGAGTTTTGAGCCGCGGCGGAACTTGTAAGCACTTCTGCAGTCGTGGCGTCGGACACAATTTCTGCCACTGGCGAGATAAAGCGGTATCCACGCTTCGGAATTGTTTCCACGTATCGAGGGTTTTCAGAAGAATCCCCCAATACTTCTCGCAAGCGCATGATGGCGTTGTTTAGCCCATGATCGAAGTCAACAAAAGTGTCGCGGTGCCACAGGGAAGTTCGAAGCTCGTCCCGCGTGACGATCTGGCCAGGCTTTCCAAGGAGAATCGCAAGAATTTGAAACGGCTGCTCAGAGAGTCTAAGGCGGATGCCGTGTTTCCGAAGCTCACAGGAAACAAGGTCGGCTTCAAACACGCCAAAGCGAATCATGCGTGAAGAGGAGGCGTTGATGCTCATCTGAGTGGCCTGAATTTTGCTGAGTATAGCTTGGAGCGCAAGCGAGGTCAAAGAAATTAGGCGGCTCGTCTTGTGGATACGGAGAGTTAACTTGCCCATTTACAATCGGCTGGACTGAGAGCAACAAATGGGTGCCATTGGACGTGTCAAGTATTGCGATGTAATGGATGAATTGTGCAGATTACCGCCAACACAAGCCGGTCAGTGGTTCAGCGATGCGTGACCGCGCTGGCGCTAGGCGGCTGAACGCCTTGCGCCAACTGGGGGAGGAAGAATGATCTTCGAGTCAAATACAAGAAAGAACTTTGGATGCGCTCTGTTTGCAGTGTTGTTGACCATCTTCATGATTCTACTGACGTCACCAATTCGCGCCCAGGTTTCCGGCGCCACTCTTTCCGGACTGATTACGGATGAACGGGGAGACTTCGTATCAGGGGCCAAGATTTCCATTAAGAACTCGGCGACTGGATTAGTTCGCGAAGTGATGTCGAACAGCGATGGTTTTTACTCCGCCCCGAACCTGCTTCCGGGTAGCTACGAAGTAAGTGTGACTGCGACGGGTTTCCAGCTGTTGATTCAGAGAAAAGTTACGCTGAACGTCGGCGCCCAGCAATCTCTTAACTTAAGCTTGAAGGTTGGCGCGATCACTCAAATAGTGGAAGTCACCGCTGCGCCTCCGGCGATTCAAACCACATCCTCCACAATTAGTGCGACTGTGGACTCCACAACGGTGCGAGAACTGCCGTTAAATGGTCGAGACTGGACATCGTTGGCCACATTGGAGCCGGGAGTTTCTTCGATTCCCAACCAGGTAGGCACGGGGTTCAGCGCGAACAAAGGGAATCGAGGATTCGGGAACCAGCTGAGCAACGGTGGACATCGAGCCAACGAGAATACGTACCGTGTCAATGGAGTTTCGATCAACGACTATTCAAACGGGGCGCCGGGAGGCGCTTCGGGGTTGAACCTAGGTGTGGATGGCATTCAGGAATTTTCTGTGCTCACGAGCGACTACACCGCAGAGTACGGGAGAACATCCGGCGCTGTGATCAATGCCATCACGAAAAGCGGGGTAAACGAGTTTCACGGCACGGCTTTTCTATTTGATCGGGACAAAGTCTTCGACGCGAAAAACTTCTTTGATAATCCGGCAAAGCCCATCCCATCTTTTCGGCGTGTTCAATTCGGTGGCTCCGGAGGCACTGCTATCGTCAAGGACAAAACGTTCGTGTACGGAACGTACGAAGGGGTCCGGCAAAATAGGCCCGCTTCGCAGCTCATCCACGTGCCGACGGACGCTGAGCGCGCCCTTGCCGTTCCGGCAATTGTTCCTTATCTGAAGCTGTGGCCAGAAGCTCCACAAGGAACGCCTGTAGACTCCAACGGAATCACACAAACCTTCGGCGTGGCATTGCCTTCTATTTCCAACGAGAACTATGCGACCGGTAGAGTCGACCAAAAATTTTCAGCGAAAGATACATTTGCTGCTAGTTACTTCTGGGATTCAGGCCCGCAATCGCAGCTCGATCCTCTGCAAAACGTCACCCACCAAGTATTTTCCCGGCGCCAGATGGCGAGCGCGGAAGAGACGCATATTTTCAGTCCAACTGTCGTCAATACGTTGCGGGCTGGTGTGAGCCGCATTCGCGGAGACATCAATGATCCTGTGTCGGGCAAAGGTGCGGGAGTAGATCCCACCCTTGCCATTGCACCCGGTGCGACCGCAACCCCGTTGATTTCTGTTCCGGGTGTGCTCACCGCAGCCACTGGCCTTGGCGGATTAAATCGCTTTCTCCATCGATGGACTTCAGCCCAGTTGTATGACGATGCTTTCCTCACAAGAGGCACCCATTCCGTCAAATTCGGATTTGCGTTTGAGCGAATGATCTATAACGTGACCGAAAAACTCAGCCCGAACGGGAGAATGAACGCTTACGGTTCGTTGTCGGATTTTCTGAACAACGTGCCGAAACGGCTAAATGCGCTTGCGCCGGGAGGCTCGAACGAAGTCGCGATTCGCGAGAGCCTCTTTGCTGGTTATGTTCAAGACGATTGGCGGCTGCGGCCGAATTTAACGGTGAACGCCGGCGTACGGTATGAGTTTACGACTCTGCCGAAAGATGCAAACAATCGAATCCAGGAAATCACGACTCTGGTGAATTGTGCTACTCCAGGCGTTGCACCGGGCCCGAGCAGTCCGTGCGGACCTGTTCACGTCGGAAGTTTTATCGCGCAGAACCCAACAACTAAGAACTTCGAGCCGCGAATCGGCTTCTCCTGGGATCCCTTCAAAAATGGAAAGACTGCGTTTCGCGGCGGATTTGGGATATTCGACGTGCTGCCGCTTCCTTATGAGTTTGGCCTCAATACTGCAGCTACATTTCCGTATCAGATTGTCGGGGCCGACCCAGCAGCGACACTGGGAAGTGGAACGGACGCAAACGTCAGCTTCAATCCCAACAAGGTTCGAAATCGCTATGTTGATCAAAACCCAAAGCGTGCGGACGTCCTGAACTGGAATTTCAATGTTCAGAGAGAAGTCGCACCGAATTTGACCGCCACTGTTGGATATGTGGGCTCCCGCTCCGTTCATCTTTCTGTTTCGGCTGATGATATCAATCTGGTTCCTCCCGTGATGACACCAGCGGGGATTCTCATACCTTCCAATGCATATCAGCTTGATCCCAACTGGGCAGGTGCAAACGGAGGCGTTACGCCTGGAGGTCCGGGTGGGGCCGGTATTCGACCGGTTCTTTTTGACGGGGAATCTACCTATCACGGATTTCAGGCACAGTTGAAGAAGGCCATGAGCCATGGTTTGCAGGGCCAGTTTTCCTACACCTTTGGCAAGTGTATGGACACCAGTTCTTCACCCGTGACTGGCGACACTTATGTGAATTCGGTGGCCGTTCCGCTTCTCCTTTCCAAGGCGTATCGAGTCGGAGCCTGTGACTTCGACATTCGACAAACTGCGGTGGGCACATTCATTTGGGACCTCCCTGGACCAAAGTCCGGTCTGGCCTCGTACCTTGCGGGGGGCTGGCAACTTGGAACAATTCTGACGGCGACGAGCGGCTCTCCGTTTACGGTCACAGTCGGCGGTGGCGACGATCCTTTGAACACAGGTTTCAATGGGGATTTCTCCATGGACTACCCGAACCTGGCATCGAACTGCAATCCGATTCACGGCGGTATCAACTACCTAAACACAAATTGCTTTGCAGTGGCGCCCGCAATCGTGGGAGGAGTTCTGGTTGGCAATGCCGGACGCAATAAGTTCTATGGGCCGGGGCTGAAAACTGTCGATTTCTCAGTGTTCAAGAATTTCCAGTTCTCAGAACGCCTGAAGCTGCAATTCCGCTCGGAATTCTTCAACATACTGAACCATCCGAACTTTGCAGCGCCGAACTTCCTCAACGATTCGAACAATTCGGTATTCGACGCCAGCGGAAATCCAATCAGCAGCGCAGGAGTGCTGGCTTCAACCTCGACCTCTTCGCGCCAGATTCAGCTTGGCTTGAAGTTGGTTTGGTGATCGGGTGGGGCTGGCCAGCTCGATTCTACAGTCACCAATTCGCGGCAGATTCAATTTGGTTTGAAGTCCATAGAGTAACGCGGGAGTGAGCTGTCACAGTCCGCATCAAATAGGCTTGTCAAATTTTCTGGGTTAACCAAGGGGCTATGAATACGTCCTTTGACCGAAAAGCGAAAGTTTGGTCCGTGATTCAAGTCTCCAGTGGGAATTTTCTGGAGATGTACGACTTCATGGTCTTCGGCTACTACGCTGCGGCGATTGGAACAGCGTTCTTTCCGAGCGGCAATCCGTTTGCCTCTTTAATGCTCTCGCTGATGACGTTTGGTGCTGGTTTCTTAATGCGCCCAGTGGGTGCGCTGGTGCTCGGAGCTTACACGGACAAGCGCGGGCGTCGTGCAGGCTTGTTGTTCACCTTGGGTCTGATGTCGATAGGAATTTTCTCGATCGCAGTCACGCCCGGCTACGCCCGGATTGGCGTTCTTGCCCCGCTAATCGTCGTTTTCGGTCGGCTCTTGCAAGGGTTTTCCGCAGGCATGGAACTGGGTGGTGTGTCCGTTTATCTGTCCGAAATCGCTACGCCAGGCCACAAAGGTTTCTATGTAAGCTGGCAGTCCGGAAGCCAGCAAATCGCCGTAATGTTTGCGGCCAGTATCGGCGTCATATTGAATTCCGTTCTTCCTCCGGAAAAAATGCAGCAGTGGGGATGGAGAGTGCCGCTGTTTTTCGGCTGCATCATCGTCCCGTTCTTGTTCAGGCTCCGCAATTCCCTCGCGGAAACGGATGAGTTTGTCTCGCGCCGACATCATCCATCCGTTTCCGAAATTCTGCGCTCCCTCGGCCATAACTGGCGTATCGTCCTGGTGGGCACGTTCATGGTCACTATGACCACCGTATCTTTTTACATGATTACTGCGTACACGCCCACGTTTGGAAGTTCAGTCCTGCATCTTTCGAGTATGGATAGTCTCATCGTCACGTTATGTGTAGGCGCTTCCAACCTTTTCTGGTTGCCCATCATGGGCGCTATATCCGACCGTATCGGTCGACGTCCCCTGCTTTTTGCATGCACGATCCTAATGTTGCTCTCCGCGTATCCCGCGATGTTGTGGTTGACCAGTGCGCCCTCTTTTGCTCGTTTGATGGTGGTCGAACTATGGCTGTCCTTTCTTTACGGAAGTTACAACGGCGCGATGGTGGTTTTCCTGACGGAAATCATGCCCGTTGATGTGCGAACCTCCGGCTTCGCTCTCGCTTACAGTTTGGCGACGGCTGTCTTTGGCGGATTTACTCCTGCTATCAGCACTTACTTGATTCACGCAACCGGAAATAGAGCTGTACCGGGATTATGGCTATCTTTCGCCGCCGTCTGTGGCCTAGCTGCCGTGTTCTTCGCCAGGCAGCAGAACCCGGCAGCCGAGCTTGCTGATGGGCAAGGGAACTCTCTAGGATTTGTGAGTTCGTAAGTCAGGATTTCGTAGATACTCAATATATAATAACAGAATTAGTAACTGAGAACGGTTCAACGCCGCGCGCTCGAAATCGAGCTTCTTCATCACGCCGATAGCCTTGGCTAGTCCGGCCGTGCAGCATGGCTTAAGACTCAGGTGGGAGCGATACCGCCGATTTGCAAAGCCCAGCCGCAAGATATTTTGAGGGTATGTTGCCTGACTAAAGGATGACGGCAGAGTCGTCTACAAGCGACTGCGGGTCCAACCTGCGGAGCTAGCCAAATTTTGCAGCAAGAAAAAGGACCTCGCCGTGGCGTCATGTCTTCCTATTTCTGTGCCAGGCTCCCATCACGAAGACGCCATAGTGAAAGTGGATTGGTATCCTTCAAAGCGTCGGGCAGAAGAGCGTCGGGCACATCTTGATAAC
>JAFDVY010000121.1 GCA_018268785.1 Acidobacteriota bacterium
GTTTCACCGAACTGCGACCGCGGCCGAATGGAACGGCAAACCGATCGATGTGCAGCTCGTCAGCGCTGCGACGGCGACAGATATTGGAGACACGATTGAATTGCGCTGGAGCGACAATTGGAATCCAAAACAAAAACGCACGCTTGTTCTGAGTTACGAGCTTGCGACTGGATCGCATCTCGGGAGTTTTCTAGCAGTAACTTCGGAAACCTTTTTTTCCGATCCCGATAGCTGGAATCCCAGACTGCTTGCGCCGAAAGGAATTTTTGGCACAGGCGGAGTCGCGCCGAAAAAATGGAATCTTTCCGTTCGTGTTCCATCGGGTTTTCTTATCGATGCAAGCGGTTCCACGGCGAAAAAATCCGGTTCTCACGGAGAAACCGTTTATTCTTTTTCGCAAAAAGCCGAAGACTTTGCGCCGTTCGCCGCGGGCGGCAAATACACGGAAAAAGAGGTTCGCGCCGACGGCGAACGAATTCTTTTCTGGACGTTGCACCCTGTAGATTCGCAAGCCGCGCAGAACGCTGCGAATTCCATTTCGCGCCGCGCGCACTATTATGAAAACGAGTACGGAAAAGCAGGGAAGGAAGGCAACACGATTCGAATGCTTGAGTGCGTGATTCCCACGCAGAATTTCGGCTGCGGGGCGCTTCCGCAAACCATTTTTGTTCATCAGGCGTGGATTGCGCGCGGTTTGAAGGATGAAGAATTCTATGACGATGTGAACTTCGAACTTGCGTACACCTGGTTCGGGGGCGTTTCTCGGGTTCGCTTTGACGAATCGCCGCTACCCATGGATGCGCTTGCGCCTTACGCGGGATGGGAAGCGAAAGCCAACGAAGAGGGAGGAGCCGCGCGCAATGCGCGAATCCGGTGGCTGCTCGGCGATTTCGACAAGCACGCAACTCAGTGTAAAGACAAAATTATTCTGCCACGGCCTGCCGGTTCGCAGGGTTGCTCCTATTCCGGGGCTTGGAGCAAAAGCGGCCTCTTCTTTTTCGCCCTGGAAGATAAAATCGGCCGCAAGGAGTTTCACGCGGCTTTGAAGAACATGATTCAATACCGCCGCGCACGCGACATGAGCATAGAAGATCTGATTTCTTCGATTGAAACGGAATCGCACCAGCAGCAAGGACCTTTCGTGCGGCAGTGGCTTAAAGATCCGGGGATTCCCTCGGAGTTTCGGGCGCGGTATTCTGGAAACGCGGCGCCCGCGGAAAATTCTTCTCTCAATTCAAATACCAAGGAGACTCAACCATGAAGGACATCGTTCTGACCGATCGCGGCCCGAAGCCAATCGGACCGTACTCGCAAGCGATCAAAGCGGGAGGATTTCTTTTCGCCTCCGGGCAAGTGGCGCTAGATCCAGGCACGAACGAATTTCTTAGCGGAGACATCGCGAAACAGACGGAACGAGTCCTGGAAAATGTAAAAGGGATTCTGGAAGCGGCAGGGTGCCCGCTGCACAAGGTTGTCAAGACAACCGTGTATCTGAAAAGCATGAGCGACTTTGCGGCAATGAACGAAGTTTATGGAAAATACTTTTCTTCCGCACCGCCTGCACGGTCCACGGTGGAAGTCGCAAGACTCCCGAAAGATGCACTGGTGGAAATTGAAGTAATTGCAGCGCTTTAGCGAGGGCGAAGAATCAGAAAGCGGAACTTACGGGCGGCTCGGGCTCTCGAGTACTTCATCGAGCGCAATGCCCGTCGCAACGCCGGTCAAGACGATTGCGATGAGAAGGAAGCGGCTGCGTCCTGCGCGCCGAGGAGCGCCACCTGAGCCTCTTGCGCCAGCGCCTGCCGGGCCTTGGGGAGCGGCGGCGGTTGGGGTGGGATAGGAATCCGGGTCGAGAATCACCCGGTAGGACATGCCTTCCGGCACATACTGAGTTTCATCATCCACAGTGATAGCCATCGAACCGCGGGTGCTGCGGACGATCAATTCCTTGGGATTGACGTAGGTGACTTGCGCGACGGTAGGAGCGTCGGTCTCGGGCCGGATCTGAGCCGTCGAAGCGTGCAATATGAATGCTTTTGCATTTGCCGTGGAAAAAACAGCGGTGCCCTGTTGAAGAGTTGCGCTGGGGGTTCCGTCGGAATCCGCGATGGTGGCAATGCTTGCGCCGGAAAGCATCAATCTCGCAGCGCCAGTGCGAACCTGCAAAGTTCCGGTTTGCTGGGTGCTGAGTTTGTCTCCGCCGAAAACGGTGGCGCCTACTGTGGCCTTCGCCGCGCCAACATGAGCTCCGAGAGCGGAAGTGATTGTGCCGAGCGGGGGCACCGAAGCGCCCATGGAACTGGACACAACAAAAAGAAGAGAAAGAAGAACAGAGATTACTGCACGCAAGCGCGCCATCGGGCCTCCCTCTGGGCCAAAAGAAGAATACTCACAGGATTTCGCAACGTCAACGAGGAAAGAGATTTACACCAATATTTTCTGAGCGGGCGATGTTCCGAAGCGGTGCAGTACTGGGACTAAGCTTCACCCCATTTTTCGCGCACGAGTAGATGTAATTCGAACGGAAGGAGAAATCAAAACCAAGACCCAGGTTCCCAAACCGGAACCAGGGGCACCCGGCCGGGATTCGGACAAAGAATCATGGCCGCGGTTGGGCCGTATCGATGGTTGGCGGAGCGATCCGCCGAAATGATTCGCGTGAGAGACGTAGAGCTTCGGTCCTCCACACTGAACTCGAGTCGATTGCGCGGAAGAAAAAAGCCGCCGAGCCGAGTAGCGCCTTGACAACGCCTTCGTCCTTATCGAGGGCACCCAGCCTTTCGAGGAAGTACATGGCCAAACCCAAACCCAAACCCGAGACCCAGGTTCCACACACCGGAACCCGGGCACCCAGCAGTATTGGGACTAGGTCGAACAAACGTTCGTCGGCCAAGATTATAGGGATGCCGGGCTGAAGCCCGGCGCTACGAAAAGCGCTGGCGGAGCTTAAGAGAATAGAGAGCGAAAGAGTCAGGCGCAATCGCTGGAAGCGCGGAGCCTCTGGCTGTTACAATGCCTGCAACACATCACCCCATGGCTGACTGGAAACAAATCACAGCTCGCATACGCCGCGCCAAAGGAAGCAAGGATCCTGCCGGGCAGCTCAGCAATCTTTTTCAGAAAACGCGGGACGCGATGGTTGCGTTTGAACTTGCGCGGCATTTTGAAATCGTGAGCAAGCCGGAAGACGCAGCGAAGTGGTACGCGCTTTCCTGGCAGCGTTTCCGCCGCGGCGATTGGAAAACAAAAGCGCAAGATGCGATTACGCGGTTAGGCGGCGCGCTTCCCGCGGAAGGGGAAATTCTTCCCGTACCCGAAGTAGCGCGCACGGAATCTTCGGAGACGCCAAGCGCCGCTTCCGGCAGCGAGCCCGAAGCTCCTGTGGCAATAAGAGAATCCGGCGAACTACACGGCGAAGTTGAGGACAAGCAAAATTCGGAATCGGAAGCCGGACCTGCAGCAGATTCGGCGCAAGCTGTTGGCGGTGCTCCTGAGAGGCGTGGACGGCGCCGTGGGCGGCGCGGAGGACGGAATCGCAGGAAGGGCGGCACGGTTCCCGAACAAGTGCCAGCATCGAATGCGAAGCCGCCGATGCAAACTGCTGTCCTGACTGCCGCGCGAGAAGCAGAAGTTGCGCCACCGCGTGTGGTGGATGCACGGTCCATCCCGCGGGTTCCTGTGGAATCGGCAACGGAATCCGGAGGGCCTGGTGTTAAGGGGCGTTTTGGAGATCCGGGACTTTCTTCGCGGCTCTCCGTTTTGGAAATGCAATTTCGCCGTTTGCTGACTTGCCCCGCCGTGAAGCTCGATCAGGCCGATCGAGCGCCGGCAGGACCGGGGGTATTTGTTCTGACCGACGACGAAATGACCACCTATTATTATGTAGAAGCGTGCGACACATTGCGGATTGCGATCGGCAACATGGCGCGCGGCGGAAGCAATCGCCGCACGGGAATCAGTATCAAGCCGCTTCTCGCCGATCATCTGGGCATCCCCGAAGCGCGAGTGACCAAATACCTGAGCGATCACTGCGTCGTTCGCTGGCTGCAACTCGACGAAGGCGCGGATTATTTCGCTCATTTTGTTATTGCCGTACTTCGTCCAACCCTCAACTCGTAATCCGCGCGGCGTCGATTTTCCCGTCAGGCGCTTTAGTGTTCCTCCGACCGCTCCACTTTTTTCCCTGTCTCCGCTTCCGCCATGGCCAGCAAATCCTGGTAGTTGCGTTTGTCCAGGTGCAGGATCGCGTACTTACCGGTGCCGGCTCCGTCCGCGTATTGAATGGTCAGATAGTGCTTTTTGCTCTTGGTGAGCAGGAGCGGCCAGGCAATCAGGATTCCCTCCGCATACCGCGGTTTCGAAGCGCGTTCATAGAGCAGGCTCTTTACGGAACCATACGGAATCGAAAAATCCGTTCCCGCATTCTTCTCCCGGAATTCGATCGTCTTCGCCGCCGCGTCAAAGTAAACGACCCCTTTCGCGGCTTCGCCTTTTTTCTTGCCCCCAGCCTCCGCTGCTTTCAAATACTCGGCGTGATCGAACGACGTTTGCGCTTGCGCAACCGCTGCGACTCCAAGCGCCACCATCGCTGCCATGCCCAATTTCAGAATCCGTCCATACCGTTTCATGTTGGTTCTCCTTTTCCGCTGCGATGCCTTCCGGCCACCGTGCAGGGCCAAGCTAGGCGCACCAGTCCAGCTCTTCAAGCGACATGCCGCGACTTTGTCTTCGCTGCGTGGTATGTCGCATCTTGTCGCGCAGAACAATGAATCCCGCGGCGCATTCAGCCAAAAACCTCCCGTCCCTGCGTCGGAATCACCCCTTGCGCACAAAAGTTAACCCCTCAAAGCGGCCCGATTAACCGCCCATTGGCCCATTCGACCCCTGATTTTCGCCGTTCGGCGCAAGCTCCTAGCGTGGGCCCTAACTAACTGGCAAACTATAGGTGCCGAAAGACTTAGGCGCGTGCCACAGGGCGTGGTACGTTGGAAATGCCTCCGGGGGATGTTGTTTGGGGGGCTATCCGTCTGATTCCCGAAATGGGCAGTGGTCCGCTATACCGGTAACTGGCAGTTTTTTGTTTGTCACTTTGAAAGTGAGGGCTAGAAGTTTATGCCGAACACGATTGGAACACAGATCGCGCGCAGTCTGGATTATGTGGTTTGCAAAGCAGCCGCGGTCACGTTCAACACGATTCAATATTTCAACAAGCGCAATCCGAATCCCTCTGTAACGCCACAGTGGTCAGACAAGCCGCTGCTGAAGTCCTGGGAAAAGTCCAAGCCGACGCTTGGATTCCCGCGGCAAACCGATTCGCTCTGCCCGGGCTGCGTGAAGGAAGCGCGCAACGAGATTATTGCCGGCAAGAAGGATTGGCGCGACTTGATGAGCGAGAAGATTGGCGAGATCAAGGCGCAGATCATCGAGCGGGACGGCCAGGTGTGGATGGTGAAAGATTGCCCGATCCACGGCCACTACGAAGACTTGATGGCGATTGACGCGAACTTCCTGAAGTGGATTGAATCGCAATTCCCCGGACGCGACATTCCGGCGCACAACGACGAGGACCTGCACAAGCACGGCTCTTCAACGGTGCGCTACGGCCGCGGGTCGGTGCTGACGGTTGACCTGACGAACCGCTGCAACATGATGTGCGATCCGTGCTTCATGGACGCGAACCAGGTCGGCTACGTGCACGAACTGGGCTGGGACGAAGTTAAGGAAATTCTGGACAACGCGCTGAAGATCAAGCCGCGGCGGCAGATGTCGGTGCAGTTCTCCGGCGGAGAGCCGACGATGAGCCCGCTGTTCCTGGATGCGGTGGCTTATGCGCGGAAGATTGGCTACAACTCGGTGCAGGCGGCGACGAACGGCATTGAGTTTGCGAAGAGCAAGGAATTTTCGAAGAAGGCATTCGAAGCGGGCATGCGGTATGCGTACCTGCAATTCGACGGCATCGGCAATGATGCGAACAGCCACCGCCAGATCGGCAACCTGTTTGACGTGAAGTTGCGCGCGATCGAAAACATGCACGAAGCGGGCATTGAAATCGTGCTCGTGGTGACGATCGTGAACAACGTGAACAACGATCAGGTCGGGACGGTCGTGAAGTTCGCGATGGAAAATCCGAAGAAGATTGCGTTCGTCAGCTTCCAGCCGGTTTCGTTCACGGGCCGCGATGAAGACATCACGCCGGAACGCCGTTTGCGGCAGCGCTACACGCTTTCGCACCTTGCGCAGGACGTAAGCGCACAGGTCGGAAAAGTGGAACCGACGCGCGACTGGTTCCCGATTTCGTTCATTTCGACATTTGCCGGCTTTGCGGACATGGTGAAGGGCAACGAATCGCAGTGGGGTTCGCTCTCCTGCGGCTGCCACCCGAACTGCGGCGTGGGCACCGCGATCATGATCAACAAGGAAACGAAGGAATGGGCTCCCGTTCCGCGCTTCCTGGATGCGCAGCAGTTGACGAAGGATGTGACGGCGATTACGGACGCGGCGCGCGGCAAGACTTTCTCGAACTTCATGATGGCTATGGCGCTGTTGAAGAACTATCACGCGTTTCAAGGACCGAAGGGCTTGAAGCTGTGGGATCTGTTCAAGAAGTTTGATAAGACCTGGGCGCTGACGAAGAAGTCCACAACGAAGTATGGACGCACGTCTCCAGACCGCACGGTGGAAGATGCGATGAAGCGGCGCCAGACGGACCCGTGGAACTTCCTGTTTATCGCGGGGATGTGGTTCCAGGATTTGTTCAACTACGACTTCCGTCGCACCGAAATGTGCATCATTCCGTACGCGACGCAGCAGGGCGAGATTTCCTTCTGCGCGTACAACACCGGAGTGGGATGGCGACAGATTATTGAAAACATGCACAAGAACGCGACCGTTGCGGAGTGGTACAAGACGCACGGCAAGCACGAGATTTACGCGAAGGGCAAGAACGTCAATCTGCAGAGCTACGAACATCACTTGAAGATTGACTCGGACGATGCGGCGCGCGTGCGCCACCTTGAGCATGACATTCCTCAGACCGCGGCTGAAGAAGACCGCATTCGACGGAAGAAGGCGTGGGAAGAAGCGGCGAAGGTTCGCGCGATTTATGAAGAGCTGGTGTTGAAGAAGCCGCAACCGACGGTGGTGCAGATTGGTTCGGTTTCGGATATCGCCAAGGCGGTTCCGGCGAACTTCACGAATGCGAACAAGACGGTGAATATTGCTCCGGCGAAGGCGGAGGCTGCTGAGCCAGTGGCGGGGGACTAAGTTAGCCGCGCTTGAGTTTTTTCTGATGGGCCGCCTAAACAGCGGCCCATTTCTTTTATGGTTGGTTGCCATGACCAGTCCGTTTCTCATCGTTGCGTGTTCAATGATTCCGGCCATTGTTTGCCACTCTCAGCCAAGCGATATCGCTTGTTTCGCTTACGCGCTTCCTTTCCATAGGTCATCCCTCCACTCCTCATCCGCCTCCTCTACTCTGGCTGAGTCTGAACTGGATAGCATTGGTGGGTTGGTTCTTTGGATTGTGCGTGAGCTTAGTCTGTTTAAGACAGAGAACAACGGGTCTGTTGCTTTGGGCTATCTTCTTTTCGACGGCTGCGTGGTTAATTGCAATGAGCAGTTTTGACTAAGCCTTAGTAAGGGTAGAATTGGAACATGCCGATTTACGAATACGTTTGTGAGGATTGTAAGACGCAGTTTGAGAAGCTGGTTTTGAACAAGCAGCAAGAGATTGTTTGCCCGAAGTGCGCGAGCAAGAAGGCCACGCTGCAGCTTTCCGTGTTTAGTTCTTCGGTTGCGGGCGGATCGGCGAAGTCGTTTACGCCGTCAACTGGTGGCGGTGGGTCCTGTTGCGGCGGCGGTTGCGGCTGCCACTAGCCGTGTACTTGGGCTGAAATGCTCTAAAGAGCGGGTCTGAAGACCCGCCACTACAACGGCGGCACTCCCCATGATTCGCCTGCCCAGCTCCTATTTTGCGGGCACTGCGATTGCAGTTTACGTTTTCTCAGCTCCCTCGAAGTTCACTCGGGATAAGCAGGAGTGGCTAAGCTGCTGGCACGCTATGAGCGTTTGTAGCTGGAAATATATGAGGGTACGGGAGTGCCTTGTTTGAGGCGTGTGTCGGGGACTGGCGTTGTGGTCGTGATGTTGAGTGGGAGAACACCAGCCCAGACTGGGAGCGAATAGTCTTCTTCGTCGTCAACAGGGCCGCCAACGCGGACTTTCGCGGAGACTTCTTCGAGTGGAAGGGCAAGCACGGTGGTGCCCTTCATTTCCTGTTCATTGGGCCAGCGGATTTCGTCCCAGCGGCCGCGCATGATGTGTTCGGTGAAGAGGCGAAGCGCTTCCATTTTTTCAGACGGGTCCTCGACGAGCTTTGCGGTTCCGAGAATAACGACGGAACGGTAGTTGACGGAATGATGGAAGGCGGAGCGGGCGAGGACGAGGCCGTCGACTAGTGTGACCGTGACACAGACGGGGATTCCCTCGCTCAGCGAGCGCAACATGCGGCTGGCGGCGGAGCCGTGGAGATAGAGCGTGTCGCCGACGCGGCCGAAATTTGTGGGGATGACGTAGGGCTGGCCGTCGGCTACGAAGCCGACGTGGCAAACGAAAGCTTCGTCGAGAATCTTGTAGACGGTTTCGGCGTCGTATTTGCCGCGTTTGGGCAGGCGCTTTACCTGCGTGCGATCGGTGGGTGTGAAGTCGCTCATCCGGAGAGCGTATGACGGACGATTGTGAGCGGCAAGTGCCAATCTGGCTGCCAGGTGGCTACATTGCGGTGGCGGATCGGTTGAGGTCCTTCGTCCCGGCGCGGGAGCGCCGGAACTCAGGATGACAAATATGAGGAAAGGGCGGCGGAGTGGCGGGACAAACTCCACACGCAAATACGGCGTGTGGGGCTTTGGGAGAGGTAGTGGCTTTGCGACGGTTTGTCGATAACGCCTGCATCGCAAAGCGGCAGCTGGGCTGCCGCACTCCATAAAATGCTAAGGCTTTGGCGGTTCTTTGGCGGCGCCGCGGACTACGCGGAAGCCGATGTATTCGGGCGCGGGCGTGCAGTTGGATCTTGGATCGGCTGGGCAGTCGGCGCTGCCGCCGATGACTTTGCCTTTGCCATCGCGCGTGAGGACCCATTCGGCGACGTTGCCGCCGAGGTCGAAAATAAGCTCTTCGTCGGCGCTACCTTGTCCGGGAAAGCTGCCGGCGGGTTTCAGCAATGGAGTAGCGCCGGGAAGTTCGGAAACTTTTTTCGCGACCCGCGCCGCGTCTTCCGGATTCACCGCATATCCAGCCCAGTAATCTAGCGTATTTTCGCCTTCCTTCTTTTCGTATAGCGCCTCGACTTCGCCGGCGTCTGGCACGCGCCAAATTTGGTTTGTCAGCTTCGAGAGCCACGCCGCGTACGCTTTCGCCTGCTCCAGAGCGATTCCGTTAGCAGGAAAGTTATCCGTGCTGGGAAGAATGCGGTACTTCTTGTCGAAGTCAGCGTACTGCGCTCGTGTGACCTCAAAGCGCCCGATTTCCAAATTACCTCGCTTCACGACTTCGGGAAGTGTCACAGCCGTTTTGCTTGCCTCGGGTACGAAAGCTTCACCGTAGAGCCATCCTGCATGTGCGACATTCTTCGCGCGCAGTGCTGCTTCAAGCGGCGAGCCTTCTTTGAGGGCTTCGTTGAAGGCTTTTTCGGATTTGAAGAAGTATTTGTCGAACCAGGCGACTTCTTCGGAGACTTTGCGGAGCTGGTGGGTGAGTTTGCGCGGGCCGTGGGGTTCGTCCGGAAAGACGACGAACTTGACTGGCACTTTTCCGTGCCACTGGAGCGTGCGGAAGTAGGTCCAGCTTTGCGCGAAGGGAACGTTGCGGTCGGCGTTGCCGTGGAAAATCAGAACGGGCGCTTTGATGCGGTCCATTTTGAAGACGGGAGATTTTTTGATGTAGAGCTCGGGGTCTTGCCAGGGCGACTTGCCGAAATAGTAGGCATCGAAGGATTCGCCGAAGTCAACGTTGGCCCAGTCGCTGAACCATTCGACGTCGCCTGCGCCGACGCTGGCGGTTTTATAGCGATCGGGATAAGTGATGAGCAGGCTGGTGGAAAGAATGGAGCCGTTGGACCAGCCCATTGTGCCGACGCGATCGGGATCGGCCATGCCTTTAGAAATTAAGTAGTCGACACCTGCGTTGATGTCCGGAGTTTCGAGGTCATAATATTTTCCGCAGCAGATGGATTCGGCCCATTTGAGGCCGTAATCGTTGCTGCCGTGATAGTTGGGGCGGAGAACGAACGCGCCGCGCTGGGTGAAGAGTTGAATGGGATAGGCCCAGCTTTCTCCCCAGAGATCTTTGTCCGCGCCCATTGGGCCGCCGTGAATCGCGGTGATGACGGGATATTTTTTGCCTGCTTCATAATTTTGCGGGTAGTAGAGGATGCCTTCGACCTCTTCGTTGTTCGAACCGGTCCAGTGAATGACTTCGCTTTTTGCATAGGCGCGGCCGTTGACGAGGCTTTGATTGAGTTT
>JAFDVY010000122.1 GCA_018268785.1 Acidobacteriota bacterium
CACGGGCCGCAAGAGCTTCTACGAATCCGAGAAGGGAACTACCAGCGTCTTCGATCTCGCCACGTCCGGTTCCAAGAAAGTAGAAGAGCCCCGCGGCATCCTCATCCTCAAATCACTCAAAGATGCCGGCAAGGAAATCGAACGCAACTCCGGCGCCAGCCTCATTGATCTCGGTGACGGCGTTGTCTGCTGCGAATTTCACGCCAAGATGAACGCCATCGGCGCCGACCTCATCGCCATGATCCACAAAGGACTCAAACGCCTCGAAACCGACTTCGACGCCATGGTCATCGCCAATCAGGCCGTCAATTTTTCCGTCGGCGCAAATCTTATGCTCGTCCTCGTCGCCGCGCAGGAACAGGAATGGGACGAGCTCCACATGGCCGTCAAGCAATTTCAGAACATCAATCTCGCCATCAAGTACGCGCGCAAACCGGTCGTCGCCGCGCCGCAAGGCATGGCCCTCGGCGGCGGTTGCGAAGTCAGTCTCCACGCCGCCCGCATTCACGCCGCCGCCGAAGCCTACATCGGCCTCGTCGAAACCGGTGTCGGCCTCATCCCCGGCGGCGGCGGCACAAAAGAAATGCTCATCCACGCCAATGAAAACGCGGGTTTAAATGTAGCGCAGGGTTCCAGCCCGGCATCTTTCTCCCCGGAATCAGATCTCGACTTATTTCATGCTCTCAAACCCATCTTCGAAAATGTCGCCCTCGCCAAAGTGGGCACCAGCGCCGAAGAATCCCGCAGTCTCGGCTATCTCCGCAGGGAAGATCTCTACTCCATGAATTCGCAGCGCCTCGTTGCCGATGCAAAGGAAACCGCGCTCGCCCTCTATCGTTCCGGCTGGAAACCCGCCGCCGCATCCTGGCAGGAAGGCGCGCAATCCACCCAAATCAAAGTCCTCGGCGAACAATTCCTCTCCGGCGCAAAACTCATGATTCACATGCTCGTCCGCGGTGGTTACGCCTCCGAATACGACGCTGTCGTGGCCCGTAAACTCGCCAATATTTTCGCGGGCGGCCCGCTCACCTCGCCCCAATTCGTCACCGAACAATACGTCCTCGACCTCGAACGCGAAGCCTTCGTCGGGCTCTGCGGCGAAAAACTCACCCAAGCCCGCATCGCCCACACCCTAAAAACCGGCAAACCCCTCCGCAACTAGATAAGCACCACCTGTCTCAGAGTGTAGGGGCACGATATATCGTTCCCTCTCCGATGTACGCTCCGCCCAGGCTGATCCGCCGCAAGAAGGTTTTGTAGAGCCGCCCTTCAGGGCGGCATCTTCGATGTAAACCGCACCACCCATAGCGCCGCGGCTTCGGCCCGGCATCTTCGATGTAAACCGCACCACCCAACTCTTCTGCGTAACCGCCTAAATCCGTATTGATCTATCCAGTAAAATCATCCATACTCTATGTTCTGGTGACCCTATGCAACGTCTCCTAGCCCCGCGCGAAGCCGCCAACATCCTCGGCATCAGCTATCCCACGCTGAAACAATGGATCTACCGCGGCAAACTCAAAACCGCCAAAACTCCCGGTGGCCATCATCGCGTCCCGGAATCCGAAATCGACCGCCTCATCCCCGCAAAACTCATTCGCGGCGAGGTCTCCGAGCGTCGTGGCGCCTTCCGCAAAATCTCCGGCCGCAATCAACTCATCGGCCGCATCGTTGCCATCAAATATGATGGCCTCCTGGCCCAAATCACGCTCCGCATCGGCGAACAACAAATCACCTCTCTGATCACCGCCGACGCTGCCCGCGAAATGCGCCTTAAACCCGGCGAACGCGCCGCCGCCCTCGTCAAATCCACCGAAGTCATGATCCTCCGTGTCTAAACCAACATGCGCACACTCGGAAAATCCTTTTCCCGTAGGAGCACAATGCATCGTACCCTCTTTTTGGAGTGCGGCAGCCTAGCTGCCGCTTTGCGGTCTAAAAACAGGCACGATTCGGCTGCCCCAGTCTTGCTTTTTGAACCTGCGCCTTTCTTTCTGTCTTCTCTCCGTGGATTTTTCCGAATGCTCTGTGCCTTCTGTATCTCTGCAGCCATCCCTCTTTTTTCTCTTGCCCAGCAACCCCAACTCAAAATCGCCGCCGCCGCTGACCTCAAATTCGCCATGTCCGACCTCGCCGCCGCCTACGAAAAACAATCCGGAGTCCGCTGCAACCTCACCTTTGGCTCCTCCGGCAATTTCTTCGCCCAAATTCAAAACGGCGCTCCCTTCGACATTTTCTTCTCCGCGGACTCCGACTATCCGCATAAACTCAACGTCGCCGGACTCGTCCTACCCAACACCGCGGACACCTACGCCATTGGCCAGCTCGTCCTCTGGTCTTCCGCTTCCGAAAAAATCGACCCCTCCAAATCCAACTGGCAATCTCTCCTCGACCCCTCCGTCAAGAAGATCGCTATCGCCAATCCGGATCACGCACCCTATGGCCGAGCCGCTCTCGAAGCTCTCAAAAACTCTGGCCTCTATCAAAAAATCAAGGACAAACTCATCTTCGGCGATAACATCGCCCAAGCCGCTCAATTCGTCCAATCCGGTAACGCGCAGATCGGCATCCTCGCCGAATCGCTGATCCTCTCTCCATCCTTTGCCGCGGGACATTCCTGGAAAATTCCCCGGGAGCAATATTCGCCGCTGATCCAGTCCGTCGTCGCGTTAAAGGGCTCCGCCCACAAGGACGCAGCCATCGCTTTCCTCGCCTGGATCAAAACACCTCCCGCCCAAGCTATCTTCCAAAAATACGGTTTCACAAATTCTCTGCCCGGCGAGCATCTCATCCCGCGATAGAATCTCGCTCACGCTCATGCAAGAACTCTTTCTCTCCTTCCGCCTCGCAGTCATCGTCACTGCGATTCTGCTTGTTCTCGCCACGCCGCTCGCTTACTGGATCGCCTTCTCAAAATGGCGCGCAAAATTCCTTGTCGAAGCTTTCGTCGCTCTCCCCCTGGTACTTCCTCCAACTGTTCTCGGTTTCTATCTCCTCATCGCCATGGGCCCGCGCGGCCCGATCGGCAAACTCTGGCTCGCTCTTTTTGGTCACACGCTCGCTTTCACCTTCGCAGGCCTCGTCATCGCCAGCGTTCTTTACAGCCTCCCGTTCTGCGTTCAACCCCTCGTCGCTTCCTTTGAAAAGATTGATCCCAAACTTCTCGCCGCTTCACACATCCTTGGTGCCGATGCTGAGCGAACATTTTTCCGCATTATTCTTCCCCTGTCTCGTCCCGGCATAATCACTGCTGCTGTTCTCACCTTCGCGCATACCCTCGGCGAATTCGGCGTTGTCCTTATGGTCGGAGGCAATCTTCCCGGTATCACGCGCACCGTTTCCATTGCCATCTACGATCGCGTCCAGTCCATCGAGTACGCCGCCGCCAACCAGCTCGCGCTTACTCTCCTCGCGATCTCATTTCTCTTGCTCGTTCTTGTCTACGGACTCAACCGCCGCGTGGGTTTGCTATGGAACGTGAAATAGGCCCGTCCGAGCTCCGCGTCCGCGCCCGCCTTGCGCGCAACGCGTTCCAGCTTGACGTTGATTTTGTCGTTCCGCCGGGAATCACAATTCTATTCGGCCCTTCCGGTGCCGGAAAATCCACTATCCTCGATTGTGTCGCTGGCCTCGCCGCTCCCGACGCAGGCGAAATTATCATCGGCGTGCCTCACGCTTTCTCCACGAAGCGCGCCGTCAATCTCCCTCCAGAGAGCCGTCAAATCGCATATCTTTTCCAATCTCCAGCTCTCTTCCCGCACCTTACGGTGAAGCGCAACGTCGAGTACGGCATCTCGGACTTCCTCCCCGGCCCTCGTGAAAACGATGTTCGAGAAATTCTCCAATTATTCCACGTCGAACATTTAGCCGATCGCAAACCCGCCGAACTCTCCGGTGGCGAAGCCCAGCGCGTCGCCCTCGCTCGCTCCCTCGTTACAAATCCCAACGCCCTTCTTCTGGATGAACCGCTTTCCGGACTCGACGCTGCCCTGAAGAACTCCATCATCGCCGACCTTCGCGCCTGGAACGCCGTGCATGAAATTCCCATTCTTTACGTCACGCACGACCGCGCCGAAGTCGACGCCCTCGGTGAACGCGTCATCGTCATCGAAAAAGGGAAAATCGTTCAACAGGGGGCGCCAAACGAAGTCCTGAACGCTCCTCGCAAAGAACGCCTCGCGCTCGCATCAGGTTTCGAAAACATTCTGGAAGGAACAGTCAAGGAAGTCCGCCTCGAAGACGGCGTCATGCGTGTCGCGCTTAAGGACTCATCGTCCACGGTCGAAACGCCGCTCACTTATGCGAAGCAGGGCGATTCCGTTCGCATCGCCATTCGCGCAGGCGATATTCTTCTCGCGCTCGAAAAACCTTCCAATCTCAGCGCGCGGAATTTGCTGCACGGAGCGATTCATTCCCTGGAACAGCGCAGCGCAACCATGATTTGCAAAGTGAATGCAGGAGCGGTCTTTGAAGTTCACGTTACACTCAGCGCAGCGCGCGCTCTGGGTTTGCGGGAAGGCATGGAACTTTGGCTCGTCCTGAAAACCTATTCCTGCCACATCGTCGAGTAGAAGAAATTCCCTAATTTCCCCCAGACTTCGTCTTTGCGTTGCCGCTGGCCGCGCTAAACTTTACCTCATTCGCGATTAAATCCATCCCCTTCGGCGTCGCGTGAATAATCACTTTTTGTCCCACGGCCAGATCGGCGAATTTCGCGGCCACGCCATCTTTGCTTTTTCCATCCCGCAAAATGTAGATTGTCGTGGAAGCCAATTTCACGTCCACCATTTTTCCATCTGCCGTTTTCACGGACACCGCGTCCGCGCTCACTTTCGCCAGTGTTCCCATCACGTGAACCTTGTCGCCGTGCGCATATGCCGCCGCCGCAAAGATCAGCGTCAGTAAAATTGCCGTAACTCGCACTTTCATGGATATCCTTTCCGAACGCGAAGTATTCGCCAAAACTGCAACACGTACTGTGCTCAAGAATCTCGATGCAGAAATCGTATTTTCTTGGCGGTCATCGCTCCTTCTTTTTCCGCCATTTCCGCGATAATTTCATCGCCCGGGATCAAATCTTTTTTTGCAGCGGCCTTGTCAGTTTTTCCATTCCAATAAATCGTCGATACATCGACTTTCACAAGCACGATCTGCTTTTCCCCCGCTTTCAACTCAAGAAACCCTGCGTGAACTCGATGAAGATTGCCATAGACCAACTTTACCTTTGCTTGCGCGCTCGCACGCCCGTCGCAAACCAGCGCAAGCAGTAGAAACACTCCAAAACTCGCGATCCGTTTCCTAATGATGGTGATGCTCCATTCCGGTCGAAGGTTGCGGCGCCGCTCCATTGAAAAAGTCGTCTTCCTGTTTTTCTTCTTCGCGCTCTTCCGGCCCTTTCGGATTGTACCGCTCCATCTCCATGCGCTCCTCTACCGTAAGCTGCGGAAGATGCCGGATAAATCGCACCAGCTTCCAGCTATCGGTTTGGCTGCCGTGGCCGTTTGCACCCCCAAACGCCGGCATTCCCGTGAAGCGCACGCCGTTCTCGATGATCCAGAACAATTCTCCATCCGAAAGTTTCTGCGTGTGTTCCCCGCGCAGATCCGGCGGCTTCGGATAAAGTCCGTGGCCCATCATCGTGTCGCCGCCTCCGTCGTTTCCGTGGCAGACGGCACAATGATCGGCAAAGTGCAGCCGCGCATCGCGCTGCGTTTCCGCGGAATCCGCCACAGGATTCTTCTGATCCTGTGCGCCGCGTGGAATCGAAAGATGGCGCGCTTTACGCGCAGCTAGAGTTTCCAGCCACGAAGGCGTCGCACGGGCGCTCAATCCATCATGCAAAATCCATTTTGCAAACAAACCCGCAGCCACCAAAAAAATAACTGCCGCCGCAAGAAAAAGTTTCCGTCCGCTCATGATGTTTCTTCGAGTCTACCGCATCTCCCGCTGCTCCATCTTTGCCGAAATTCATTCACGGTGATCCCGGAATTTTACAAACGGGCGGAAGTTCGGGCGGCCAGCGTCCCATCCGGGGCTTCGAGCGTAAGCACCAGGCTATCCTCGATCGGTATGCCTTCGCTGGGCAGGACGAACTGGATATTCCATTCGTAGCGTTCCGGCACATCGTTCGCATCGGGTTTGATGTTTGGTTCGAGTGCGCGGATCAGAATTCGCGGAGTTCCAGCCCATGCCGCGCGTCGCAACTCGACGCCGCGTTTCCAGAAGAGTTGGAGTTTCAGCTTGCCGACGTCTTCTTTCGTCAGCCACCGCCCGAAGGATTTGTCCTTGAGATTGAACGAGCAGGGAAAATCGTGGATGAAAATCGAAACGTCGAGATGCGGCGGAAACTCGGTGACGGTTTCGTTCCCGCGCATATACGTCGAGCCACGATCGTCATCGACTCGTTTCAGATTGTCAAAAAATCCCAGCGCGGTGACCTGGCCGGTCATGCGGAAACATGGGCCGTTAGGGAGTTTTCCGTCTGTGGCAAAAAATGCCCCGCCTTCAAAATTCCAGACGGTTTTTCCAAGCGGCTTCAAATCTTTCGCGTTTTTCTGCGTGGCGCGCAGAGAGAGCGGACAAAGCGCGCAAAGCGCAAGAGCCGACGCGAAGAGGAAAGCGCGTTTCATTTGGCGGCTTTCATGAGGAACGAAATTTTGCCAGCTTTGTAGATGGCCTTGCCATCGGACTGTGGCTGTGCGGCGATTTTTCCTGCGCGGACGTTTTCGATGGCGGTGACAAGTTCGGCGAGTACGGATGGCTCTGCGACGGGTATGTTGTGCGCACCAAGAACGAGTTTTACGCTGGGCGCGAGTGCGGCAAGTTTTTTTACGGATGCGACGTACGCATCGAGATCGGTTTCAGGGCGATAGAGCCAGATCGGCGCCGGATAGTACGTGTCTCCGGTGAAGAGCAAACCGTTTTCGCGGTCAATCAACGAAACCGCGTCCGGCGTGTGACCGGGTGTGGCGATGACTTCCACGGTTCGGCCGCCGAGATTTACTTTGAAGCCGTCATGAATCCAGATGGAAATGTGCCACGGCTTGGTGCGATAGGTTTTCGGGTCGAATTTCGCGGGCAAGTCTCCGCAAATTTCTCCGGACGCGATTTCGGCTTGGGCGTCTTCGACGGAACCTTTTGCGTTTTTCTTGGTGAACTCCGTGTCCATTCCAAAGACAAACGGAAATTGCCAGTTGTCGCCGACATGATCGTCATGCGTGTGCGAATTCATTACAACGACGGGCCGCGAAGTCAGTTGGCGCACGACTTTTTGCAGGTCGCCGATTCCCATTCCGGTGTCGAACAGCACCGCCTGCTTTGTACCGACAATCAGATACGAAATGGTTTCTTCGGATTGGTGCGGCTCGTAGATCGCAAACGTCGCTGGCGCAACCTTGTACACTTCAAACCAGGTCTCGTTTGGGAGAACACGCTGGAGCGCTTTGTATTCCGGCCGGGGAAGAGCTTTGCACCAGTCCTGTGTGTAGGTGGAAGTTTGCGCCGCGGCGGAAAAAGAAAGAAAAATACATAACACAGAGAGCACAGAGATCGGAGCACAGAGGCCGCGGAGACTTTTGAGCTTAGGCACGTTTTGTAGACCTCGCGGGATCACGCATCCGTTCACGCAGCCTTAGAAATAGTGCGGCAACTGCTGCGTAAAGCAAAGCGTTGAGTACCACAACCAACGCGAATGGAATCACGAGTTCAACAGTTGTTGGCTGGTAGTCAATGAAAACGCCAAATAGGAAGGATGGAGGGTTGAGACAAAGGAGCAATAGTCCAAGTGCGTCAGGTATAGGGAAATGAGGGTTGAACACGAAAAAAAGAACCTCAGCCAACGCCACAAGCGCACCGACAAGAAATGCGGTTCGCACAGCTTTTTGCTTTAAATCAATCTGCATTGGCTCCTCCTTTCATTTCGGGGCGCTCGTGAAGACGGATTTGGGGAGCATCATGTGGACGCCTTTGTTGCCGTCGACGAGTTGGGTGATGTGGAGATCGGCGGCGACGCTGGAGAGCATGTAGGCATCGTCGCGCGAGAGATGCTTTTCGGTGACGAGGAAGTCGATCATTTCGCGCACGGCGAGCGTTGTGGCGGCGTTTAGATCGTCGTTGAGGCCCATGGTGATGTAGTGCGTGGGCGTTTCGGCGCGCGGCCACTTCAGGTGCTTGTTCTTGATCACGTTGAGTTGAAATGTGCCGATGAGCGAAGTTTCGAGCGCGGTGATGTCCACTTCGCCGTCGCCCTGTCCTGCGTGGCCGTCGCCGACTTCAAAGAGAGCGCCAGGCGCATGCACGGGAATGTAGAGCGTTGTGCCCGCGACGAGGTCCTTGTTATCGAGATTGCCGGCCATGATCCAGGGCGGCGCGCTGTTCCACTTGCCGACGGATTCCGGCGGAGCGACGCCCATGCTGCCGAAAAAAGGGTGCAGCGGAATTTCGATGTCCGGCGCGAATTGTGCGATCATGCGTTTTTCGTCGAGCGGAATAATTTTGATTTTCGAGTAGGGAAAATCGTCGGGCAGGTAGCCGCGTCCGGGAGCGAATCCGTTGTAGGCGTAAGGAATCGCCAGCTTGATCGAAAGAATTTTCACTTCGAGCACGTCGCCGGGCTCCGCGCCTTCGATGTAAACAGGCCCGGTCAAAATGTGTCCGCCCGGACCTTTGTCTTTCACCTGCTCGGTGATGTCGCGCAGCGATTGTTCGATTTGGTCGGGCGGAACGCCCGCTTCTTCGAGTCGCTTCGGGCTGTTGGTAATGAGCGTCTGAATCTCCACTGTGTCGCCCGACTTCACGCGCAGTACAGGCTTCGCGTTCGCGTCGTAGTATCCCCAAGCCACCGTCGTCGGCGTCGGCTTCAACGTGTGGGTTGATTGTGAATTCGCCAGTTGCACAAGCGCCGGGCAAATCAGAGATGCAACTAAAATCATACGATTAAGCTTGGTCATGGGGATGTCGTTAGAGTCCTTCAAGGAGTCGAAGAGTTTGGTTCCGGCGCTCTCTTGTCTTCATGTTCTTGCAGCCACAATGTTGCTTGCCGTTGCGCGTCAGCGATCTGGTCCGGCGTCATCTTGGCCGAAAGAATTTCAACTAGATTTGTCCGCGGTTTATATCCTTGATCGAACGCCAACTTAGCCCACATATATGCAAGTATTAGATCGCGCTGCACACCTTGCCCCGCGTAATAGGCCGCTGCAACGTTAAATTGGGCGGCTGGATAACGGAATTGGTTTGCCGCTCTGAGGAACAATTGAAAGGCTTTGTTTTCGTCTTTGTCTACTCCAAGTCCGTCGCGATACATCACCCCTAGATTATAGGTGGCTCGCACATTGTTCTTGTCGGCGGCGAGTTGCATATATCTAGCAGATTCTTTCAGATCCTTTGGAACTAGTTTCCCTTCGTAATAGATAGATCCAAGATTGGAATCGGCTCTATCGGAGCCTAGGTCTGAAGCCTTGCGGAAGCAGCGAATTGCCTCCTGCACATTAACGTCCTCGCCGAGGCCCTGAAAGTAGATGACGCCCAGAGAATTCCAAGCATTCCTTTCGTTTCTATCGGCTGCCTTCTGAAGCCAGACTTTGGCTAGCTTGTAGTTATTTGGCAGGTCTTTCGCCAACAGATACATAGGCCCGATTGTGTCCTGTGCGCCAGCTAGACCTTGCTCCGCTGCCTTGCTCATCCATTCCAGAGCCAATGCGTTGTTTTTTTCTACTCCTTCGCCGATGAAATAGATCCACGCAAGAGCGAGCTCCGCTTTTGCTTCGCCCTTCCCCGCCTTTTCTTGCAACATAGGAAACATTTGCAGTGTATAGCCCGCCTTTCTAAGCGTCGACCGGCCTTGCTCTGTGAGGTCGTCGAGCACTTGGCAATTGCTCTGGCGGGGCAGCATACAGACCAGAAGTGCAAACGCCGCGCAATATGTGGTTCTGACTAGACTCAGTTTCATGGATGGGTCATGTCCTGGGGTATGACGGCGGCGTCGAATTCTTCGGCGGTGACGTAGCCGAGTTTGATGGCGGCGTCGCGGAGGTTGAGGCCGGAGTGATGGGCGGCTTTGGCGACTTTGGCGGCGTTGTCGTAACCGATTTTGGGAGCGAGAGCGGTGACGAGCATCAGGGAATTGTTGACGTAGCTTTCGATCTGGGCGCGATTGAGTTCGATTCCGACGACGCAGTGATCCACGAAGGAGTTGCAGGCATCGGCAAGGAGTTCGACGCTGTGGAGATAGTTAAAGACCATCACAGGTTTGAAGACGTTCAGTTCAAAGTTGCCTTGGGAACCGGCGAAGCCGATGGCAGCGTCATTGCCCATGACTTGTACGGCGACCATGGTGAGCGCTTCGGACTGAGTGGGATTTACTTTGCCGGGCATGATGCTGGAGCCAGGCTCATTTTCGGGTAGTGTTAGCTCGCCCAGCCCACACCGAGGACCGGAAGCGAGCCAGCGCACGTCATTGGCGATTTTCATGAGCGAAGCTGCG
>JAFDVY010000123.1 GCA_018268785.1 Acidobacteriota bacterium
AAAATCGTAGTAATCCCAATAGATGGTTGCGGCATCAAGGTAGCCAGCGGATTCGCCGGGAGCCGCTTTTGGAATGCGTTCCCAATAGGGCGCGGCTTGTGTGAATTGTTGGTGGTCAGAATAAATGTCACCGATACGAGCGAGTATTTCCGTGTCGCCCGGATTCCTGGCAAGAAGATTTTCTTCGATCTTTGCAGCGAAGGCAGTTTTGGTTTGGTCGAAATAGGCAAGCGAGCGGTAAAGGGAAGATGCGGTACGGCCCAATTCTCGATCCGTGGGATAAGCGCTCGCGAGAGCTTTAAAGACGGGTGCGCTTTCCTCGAAATGCGAACGCCAGACTTGCGCTTCGGCGAGCTCCAATGTTGCCGCTGGGTTTTTCTTTGCCAGGTTGTCGATCGGATCGCCCGCGGCGGATTGCGCCAAAGCGCTGAGTTCGCGGTCGAGCTCGTTGTGGGAAGAAAGATACTCGAAATACAAATTGCGCAAGCCGGCTTCCTCAAACCAATGCGCGCGCAAGAGCTGGAGCCAGGCGGCGTGATCGTATGTCGGCCTCGAGTGGTAGGCGTTCAACAAGTTGTGGACAAAGAAGAGGTTGTGCGGAAAGCGAGCGTTTGCATATTGGTTCAAACGCAGCTCGAGTTCAGGCGTGCCTCCGTAAACGGAAGAGAAATACATTTGAAGATCACTGCCATCGAATTGCGCAACCGCTTCTTTCGATAGCCGCTCGAGAGCGTCGTACTCTTTTTGGCGCAGATAGAAGCGAGCGAGCTTGCTGTACCAGGAAGAATCTGAGAATTGTGCGAATGCGCGCCGGTAGATTTCCTCCTGTTCGGAAAACAGACCATTTTGTTGCAGGAAATTCGCGAGGCGCTCATAGAGGCCCGGGTCATCGGGATTGTGGTCGATTTCCTTGCGCAGAACTCCGAGTGCGCGCGGAATTTCCTTCAGTTCGACAAGACGGGCAAGATAGCGTTCGAGAACTCGTGAGTATTCCGGGGAGCGCGGACCTTGCTGATTCTTGTTGGAGCCGCGACTTACCTGAAGCGCAGGACTGGCAACCGCCGGCTCTTGCGAAGGGTTTTCTTGGAGGGGAGCGTTCTCGTCTTCGTCTGCGTTGGCACGAAAAACCGTTTCGTCATAATGACCGGATACCTGGGGAGAATTGAATTTGCCTCGCGCTTCGTAGGTTTCGCCGAGCGGCATCATGCCGGATTGGGCCGCCAATTCCCGCAGGATTGCATCGTAGATGGCGAATTCGTCTTGCGTATTGTTCGTGCGGGCGTTCGCATCGGCCATGAGAAGGGCGACATGGGTGCGTTCTTCCGACTTAGGGAATGAAGCCAGAAATTCCTTTCCGCCTTTTAAAACCGCATCGTCTTGTGCGTTGTCAGCATAGAAATCAAGCAACTTTGCGTGGAGCGCCGCGCGGCCTTCTGCCGCAGGGAAGTCTTTGTCGAGTAGTGCGAGCAGTTCCGCGGCGCGCGAGCGGTGGAAATAGGAAACTGCGCGCTGCTCTTCTTCCGGATAAGCGTATTCGGGCTGCGTGGAGTTGAGGATTAACGAAAGGATTCCGTTCCAATAGCCCGGGCCTTGATCGAGCGTCGCAATATCCTTGTACATTGAAAGCTCTCCCGTGCCGAAGCGAATGGGCATTTCCGGCGCGGTGAGGAGCATGTCCGTGAGCCGAGTAAGCGCGCGTTCCTGGGAACCGGCGGCGCCTTTTGCGTTGTAGAGGGCGAAATAGTAGCGAGCAGCTTCGGGATAGGCGTGAATGTCCTCGAGCAGGCGTCCGCACGTGAAAAGGTCTTGCGGAGTCCACGGGGAATGGACGGCTTCCTTGTGTAGCCGAAGGGCAGTGATCGCTTGCTCGGCCGCGTCCATTTTTCCTTGTTGCTGGTAGTAGTAGAAAACACGGGCGGTCGCGCGCATGTCTTCCGGATTCCTGTTCAGCGCAGCGCGCGATTCGTCGAGAAACTTGCGCAGACTCTGCGTTTGGCTGAGAAGATCGAAATAGCTTTTTACGAGTTCCGGCTGCCAGAGCGGCTGGAAGCTTTTTTCGTACACAGCGAGACCCTGCTGGATGGATCCTTTCTTGTATTCGACAAGAGCTTCCGCTTTCACAGCGAAAATCGCATCGCCTGGAAATTGTTGCTGATGAGCTGCAATCAGTTGATTTGCCGCGTCGAACTCTTTTTCGGCGAGGAGAAAGTCCAGGAGCCGCGCATAAAGTTCGTCTTCTTTGGGGTAGCGCGAAATCCAGTCGCGGTAGGTATTGATAGCCGGCTCTTTGCCGAGGGCTTGCGAGCGAATTACCGAAAGAATGCGTTCGAACGCCTTCCACGACGCCTGACTCCGTGACTGAGCGAATTTCTCATTTGCGGCAGGAAGGGAAAGACCGATAAGTTTTAGTGTTGCGATTTCTTCCTGCGGGCGAAGACGACGGTGATAGTAGTCAGCGAGATCCCAGCGGGCGATGGTTTTATTGGCCGATTTCTCGACGTACGATTGCCAGTCTTTTTCTGCGGCAGCGAAATCGAGCTGGCCCTCGTCTTCCAAGGCACGCAGGGCGTACAAGTCGGCGCTTGCCGGTTTTTGTTGAATTAGATTGGTGAGCTCGGGCCGGGTTTCAGACGGCGGCCTGCGGAAAAGCACGTCGCCATAGGGCAAGTGCATCGAACGGAAGAAAGCGCGTTCAATGTCTGCACTGGATGCGATGTTCTGAATCCAGTTGGGCAGCGCTCCAAGCGCTGTAGCAACAAAACCGGCTCCGATAGATGCCACTACGATGCAAATCGTCAGCCACTTTTTGTTGGGCGCGAAATCACGGAACGATTTCAATTTCCACCCCCTGTGAACCCATGTTGTGCGCAAAGTCTTCGGCTGTGACGACCAATTGGTAGGCGCCTGGCGCCATTTGAGGCGGGATGAACAGTTGCCCCATGTTTATGCCGGATTTTGCATCCCATTTCAGATTTACGGGAATTGCTCCTTCCAGCCGCGCGACGAGGGTACGCGTGCTCTGGGAAGCATCGACTTTCAAATCCAGGACTTCACCCTGGTGGTAGCGCTTTTTTGCAAGTTTGATCTGAACTGTTGGCGATTTACTGGCGATGACGAATGTCTTTGACTCTTCATAGGTATGGCCAGCCTTGTCGCGCATCACAAATCGAACGGGATATGCTCCGTCTTCCAGATCAGTTGGAGCGAAGAAGCGCGTTTGCCAAGTGTCTTCCTGCGGCAAGTATTTGAGTTTCTTTACAAGTCCAAAGGGAAAGAGCGCCACGACCGAAGCGATGGATGCATCCGTCTTTACGCGAATTACAGGATCTCCCGGGCGAATTACACGCGGACGCAAAAGGGCGCGGGGCGCGGCGAGAAAAGATGTGTAAGGCGTAACGAATTTGTATTGGCGTGAAAGGCGGATGATTTCGTCAATAGAAGCCTGGTCTTCTCCGTCCCGTTCGATTTTTTCGAGCAAGGCATCGACACGCGCCCGCGCCCAGAGCCGCGGAAGTTGCGGATGGTCGTTCGATTCACGCGGAAGATTTGTTTTTGCCGTGAGGTTGAGAGGGGCGGCGTCTCGCACGCCATGCATCGTAAATGCAACTCCCTGTGCTGGCTTTTGAAAGCGACCGACCCACACCGCGCGCGAACCCGCAAAGGCTTCATCCTGAAGGGGGTAGACAGAATCGACGGCAGAATCCGGAGAGACGCTGAGACTCAATTGGCCCAGCGGGCTTCGGCCGATTTTTGAGAGAAACGAATTCAATTTGAATTCGATGGGTTCGGTGGATAGTACGTTTTCAAGAACACCATCCTGGCGAGCGAGCAACTTAAAGAGAGGCAAGTTGGCGTCGTCACCTACGCCAAAGATATAAGTCCTTGGCCGGTTTGTGTCAGGCAGCTTTTTCCATTCGGACTCATACCAGGCAGCAAGTTTTGCATTGCGAATTGCGCCCTCCGTCGATTCGCCGTCACTCAAGAGCACCAAATAGGGATTTCCGGCAGAGGCGCTGCTTTCCTGAAGCGCTTCTTGCAGCGCTTTCTGAAGAGAGGTTCCGCCGCGAAGGCGACTGGCGCGGACGAAGTCCAGAGCGCGCTGGATGGCAGGGGAATCCGCTGGGATGGGTGAAGACTGAAAGGTTTGCACCCGGCTGCTGAAAAGGATGACGTTGAATTTGTCCGCTGGCTTGATCGTGCGGAGGAGGGTCTCCAGGGCCTGGTAACTGCGTTCGAGTTTTTCCCACTGCATGGAGAGCGATGTGTCGAACAGGATCAGAATAGTTTTAGGTACGCCGACGGGCGCCGCTGCGGTGGCCGCGGGAGATGAGCCGGTTCCAAGAAGCGCATCGGCAGCGAAAAAGCCGGGTTCATTTGTGCTGCGAACAGGAGCCGTTTCGGTGGGCGCGGGCGGGCCGCTGTTGGGGTTCCGGTGAGTGAGGATGGCGAGTGTGTCGCTTCCGGATTTGTCCAACTCAAATGTCGTGACAAAGTCTTCGGTCAGATTGATATTTTCGCCCTCGAAAGCTCCACGAACCAGGTGCGCGGAATTTTCCGCGAGTTTCAGCGGAAACGATTTTGCGGGTGCTTGAAAGTTGGCGATGGAGTGAGCAGACTTCAATTCGAAATTGATACGGAGATGGCGTGCCGTTTGTGCCTGGTAGGCATCGGGGCGCAGCGGAATTGCAAAATAGGATTTCAGGTTTTCTACGGGAATGGTTTCGTGATACTCGAATTCGAGGCGCTTGGTACCATATCCCGGAATGGGAACGATGCGAGCGCTGAAAATCGCGCTGCGCTTGGCAGCGTCCGCATCACGTTCGCCCATTTGCAGCAGGCCCGGATCAATGGATTGCCGTTTCAGTTCGTTGTAGATTTCCCCGGCGCGCTTGCGCTCCAAAATGACGGCCGGGATACGAACCGGGCCGTCCCAAACTGCAAAATCCGATACTGTTGCGCGGCTCGGCAGAGCAAAGACGTAGTTTCCTTCCTCAATTGCGGACGTATGATTTGCGAAGATCTGTTTTACGAAAACGCGCGCGTCTCCATTGTCGATCTGAATGGTGATTTCCATCTCCTCGAGGGAAAGAATGGAGGGATCGGGTTGCGCTTTGTCGCGGGGGATGAGGACGCCGCCGTCAGGAAACGCCGCTAGTGGTGAGAGGAGCAACAAGAAGAAGGAGCAAAGTGTCTTATTCATGGCTGAAGTTTCTGCTCCTTGATGCGCACCAGGCCGTTGTCCGTGCCTACGTAAATATAGCCGTCGCCCTCGGCAAGAGCGGTTACGTTTGCAGATGGAAGTCCGGCGGTAACGGAGTTCCAGCGGCGCCTTTCGCGGTCGAATACAAACAGGCCATTTCTGAGCGTTCCCGCAAAGACATGATCTTTGGTCACGAGCATTGCGTTTGGATTGATTTCCATCTCGGCGGTGGCTTTTTCAAACGCCTGAAATTGCCCAGTATCGTCTAGCGAAAGGACGCCGTTCCCGTAAGTACCGATCATCCATTCGTTGTCCACGCGAACGACAGCGGTAACCCAGTTTTGTTTCAGGCCGGAGCTACCTGCACGATAGTTCACATTGACAAAGCCCTTTTTCAAGTCCGAAAGGCCGCCAAGAGTGCCAACCAGCAAGTCGTCGTTCGAGACGCCCAAAGCGTAAACGTGATTGTTTACCAGGCCATGGAAACTGTAGATGCTGCGCGGGCCGTCTGAATCAAGGAAGGTGATTCCCGCCGGCGTGGCGACTGCGAGTCCATTTTGGTAGGACGCAACGTCCGTAATATGATCTGCGATGAGCCCGTCGACCCGGCCCAAGATTTGCATGGGCTTGCCCGATGGGCTGAATCGCGCGAGACCGTTTGCAGTGGCCACTTCCACGGTCTGCCCGTCTGCATCGGGCAAGACGCGGTTAACGCAGAAGACGCGATCATCTTCTATATGGAGGACACGGCCGGGGCCACTGGGCAGAATGTCCAATCCGCGATCGAAATAGCCAACCCAGAGCTGGCCGTTATTGTCGATTGCGAGGGCGGAAATATTGCCATCAGTTAATGTTGCCGAGCCTGGAGCCAGGACTTCCTTCCAGGCGATGCTCGCAGTTTTCAATTCAAAGATGGCGTCCCGCGTGAGCACAAGTGCGCCGTCTTCCGTAGCAACGAGTTGGCGAACTTCCTGTATCTTTTCCGGATCAGAATCGCCGTGCGCAGAAATACGAGCAGGACGCTTGGCTGCCAAAGGTACGCGCAGGACTCCTTGATCCATGGAGCCAACCCAAAGTTCGCTACTCGTGACGTGAAGCGCTGTTACAAGGGTTCCCGGGGCGAGGACGCGGGAATAGCGGCCATCGGAAAATTCCGCAACCCCGAGCGGCGTGCCAACGTAGGCCTTGTCACCGGCCAGGAGGATCGCCTGGACTTGTTTGTCCGGCAGCCCATCGGATTGGCCAAAGCTGTCCGTGGTTCCCGAGTGCCAGTGCTTCACGCCCTGGTCGAGTGTGCCGGCCCACAAATCCAATTCCGTGCCCGCTAGGGCCCGGATATATAAATGACCAAGAGTTGAATGCAGTTCGCGGATGGTCTTACCGTCGTAAACCAGAACGCCGCGTTTTTTTGTACCGATTAGCAAGTGGCCGTTCGGGACCGGCAGAATTGCGGTAATTGATCGAGCGTCGGCGCTGGCCGGATAGACTTGGCGGAATTTGCGACCGTCAAAGAGAAGGATCCCTCGGTCGGCAGTCGCGAGGATAAGTTCAGGTTCAGGAGCGCCGGCAATCCGTCCGGCGGCGAGTGCGACAAGCGGAGAAGGTGGCAAATCGCGGCCGGACTGAAATTCGCGAATTAGTGTGCCGCGCAAATCGTATTCCGCAAGGCCGGAGGAACTTGCGACATATAGATTGTCGCGAAAACGCGCTGCTTGGATGAAGGCGTCCGTAGAGCGGACCACCTCGAAGCCAGGATTTTGGATAGGTTCGAAAGGTTTTGTGACGAAGTCGATTGCTCGTTCAGCGCGTAGATTGGCTTTTGAGGATGTAAGAACCTGAGTGGCGCGCCAGATTACGAATGTGCCTGACAGCGCAGTTGCGAGAAGTAGCGCTCCTGCTCCCCACCACAGTCGCTTTCTTATGGCTTGTTCCATCGTTGCCTCGATCTTGTGTTTGCCAGTCGCTTCAGAGCGGGCACAGTCTCGCATGCCGCAGCCCGCTGGACATAGAGCAGGAAGCGTACCACTCACTTTTGCCGGAAAGTTGGCGCAAAATCATTACAAATTCAGGATTGGCCGAGTGGGTCTGCAACCACAGCGTGTTCTATTTCGGACAGTCGATAGTGGCAGGTTGCGATGGAGAAAGGGGCCCCAGCTTAGATGGGAACGGACCTACGCGAAGTCAGGTAATAATGAATCGCGGGAGTGAAAACGAGCGATAGAACCATCGAGCTTAGAAGCCCCCCGATTACCGCAATGGCGAGGGGCTGGAGCATTTGAGAACCGGCTCCGATGGCAAGGGCAAGCGGGAACATGCCCGCTACCGTGGCCAAAGCCGTCATAGCGATAGGGCGAAGGCGGCGGCGCCCTGCCTGGATCATCGAGTCCTCAAAGGAAAACCCCAGATTGCGGAATCGGTGTTCGGCGTCGAGCAGGAGGATACCGTTCTTGGCCACAATGCCGATGACCATGATCATGCCCATGAACGAAGCGACATTAAAGGTGGTCCGGGTGATAAGAAGGGCAAAGAAAGAACCAAAGGTCGAGAGCAGAGCCGAAACTAGAATGGCGGTGGGAGCGGAAAAAGTGCGGAACTCGAAAAGCAGCACAGCAAACAGGAGAAGGAGGGCGAGTAAGAGGACCATGAGGAGATCTTGAAAGGATTTCCGCTGCTCTTCGTATTGCCCGCCATATTCCACACGGATGGAAGCTGGAAGGTGGAGAGCGTTCACGGCTTTTTGGACTCCGGCGATTCCTGTTCCCAGATCGGTGCCTTCCAGGCGAGCCGTAACTTGAATCAAGCGTTGCAAGTTTTCGCGGCGGATTTCCGTTTCACCCGGGTCGTTCGCTACAGCGGCCAGGGAACCGAGCGTGGCGGTTTTTCCGGTTGCACTGACGAGAAGAGTGTTTGTCATCCTTTCGAGAGTAGAGCGATTGGCTTCGGGGAAGCGAATGCGAATTGTATAAGAGCGATCTTGCAAAATGACAGGTGTGGCTGCCGGTTCGCCTTCCAGAATTGCCGCCGCGTCGATCGCGACTTCCTCCGGAGTGAACCCAGCGCGTGCGGCAGCGGTGGGATTGATTTGAAAGGTGATGGCCGGCCCGCTGACGGCGTCTTCGACTCCGTTCAGTATGTCCACGACACCCGGAACTTTTCCAATCGCCTCCGCAACGCGAGGCCCCGTCGAATTGAGAAGTTGTCCATCCTGAGAATAAAGACGAATTACGACGGGTTCCGGTTGATTGCTCAAATCGCCGATCATGTCCTGCAGAATCTGCACGAATTCCACTTTGGTTGCCGGCTCGGAGGATTCAATCTGGGCTCGGAGGTCCGACGTGATCTCGTCCACCGAGCGACTGCGCTTCGACTTGAGTTTCACGGTGAAGTCGCCGCGATTTGCTTCCGTGACGGCGGCAAGCCCAAGCTGCAAGCCCGTCCTTCGAGAAGTGTTCTCTACTTCTGGCGTGTCTTTCAAAATTTGCTCGATGTGTAACAGGATGCGGCTCGATTCGCTCAGAGAACTTCCAGGGGGAGTGTAGTAGTCGAGGATGAAGCCGCCCTCATCCATTTCCGGTAAGAGGTCGCTTCCGAGCAAGCGATAGCTGATGCCGGAGAGGATGACTATGCATACGACCGAGACAGCGAGCAAAACCGGCCGCTTAACGATCGATTGCATCACTCGTTCATAGAACGTGACAATGCTCCCAAAAAAACCTGCGAAGTGCGCTTCCTCAATAGCCAGCAGGGCAGCGGCGTCTGGCCCGCTGGTTGCCGCTCTTTCTGGGGCTTCCGATTCCTTCCTGCGCACCAGATAAAGACTGAGAGTCGGTGTCCACGTGACGGCCAAGAAAAGGGAGGTGAGCAAAGAGACCGTCATCGTGATGGCGAGGGCGCGGAAGAAGGAGCCGTTGACTCCAGTCATGGCAATCAGGGGAAGGAACACGACAATCGGGGTGATGGTGGAGCCGACGAGTGGAGCCGAGAGCTCTTTCAAGGCGCTGCTCACAGCCGCAAACCTGTTCTGCCCTGCGTCGCGGTGCAGAACGATGTTTTCAAGCACGACAATCGCGTCGTCGATTACGAGACCGACAGCAGCCGCGAGTCCGCCTAGCGTCATCAGGTTGAAGCTCTGTCCCGCGAGCTTCATCACAATGAAGGTAATCAGGAGCGTGACTGGAATCACGAGGCCGGCAACCAGAGAAGTGCCCCAGTCGCGGAGAAAAAGGACGAGGACGATCGAGGACAAAAGAATTCCAACCAAGACGGCATCGCGCACGCTGGAGATGGAATCTCTGACAATTAAAGACTGGTCATAAAACGGTTCAAGTTTTATGCCTTTGGGGAGAGTGGGAGAAATCTGGCGGACGAGATCGTGGACCTCATTTGCCACTTGCAGCGTATTGCTGTCGGGCTGCCGGCTGACGTTCAGCAAGACCGCGGGTTTTCCGTTGGCGGTGACGAGCGTGTAGACAGGAGCTACGGACGCTGAGACCGAGGAAACATCTCCGACGCGAATCGGCACTCCTGAAGAGGAAGTTTTGACGACGATTCGGCCCAACTCTTCCGCGGAATGGACTTGCCCGCTCACGAGGCCAAGCACGAGATGGTGGTCGCTTTCAATCAGACCGGGAGAATCAATCAGGTTAGTACGACGGATTGCTTCGAGTATGTCGGTCACTGTCACGCCAGCAGCGGGAAGGCGAGCCGGATCCGGAGTTACCTGAAACTCTGGAACACGGCCACCCTGGATGACCACGGTCGCGACACCATTGAGCCGGTTCATGCGCGGCTTGATGTCGTAGGTTGCGACTTCCCAAAGGCGCTCGGGAGGAATGGTATCGGAAGTGAGACTGTAGCCGATGATGGGAAAAGCAGCAAAGGTCAAACGGTGAGTCTCGACTTTCGCGGTTGGAGGGAGTTCCGATTGCAAGCGGGCTACAACGGCGTCCACACGTTGCAGAGTCAGAATCATGTCGGACTTCCAGTCGAAAAAAAGATCCACCTCTGCAGAGCCGCGACTGGTGATGGAGCGGACATTCCGGAGCCCGGGGACACTGTTGACAGCCTCTTCGATGGGCTTGGTGACGGTCACCAGCATCTGGTCGATGGGAGCGACACCGTTGTCCACGGCGATCACAATGCGGGGAAAATTCGTGTTCGGAAAAACGGAAACGGGAATGGCGAAGGCGAGGTACGCGCCAATCAGCGCCAGTGCGATTGTGAAAAAAAGGATGGGCCGTGA
>JAFDVY010000124.1 GCA_018268785.1 Acidobacteriota bacterium
GGCCAGGTGTATTTCAGAAATTCCTTGTCCTTGGAACCTGTCAAAACGTAGTCGCGGTAAATCATCAGAACGAATTTGGAATTCAGATCTTTCCAACCATTGGTGTCTTGCCAACTGAATTGATTGACCTGGTAAAAAGGATCTTCGTTCGGAACTCCCATGTCATGCGGGACGGCGCCTTTTGTTTTGCGTTCGCGGAAGACGGCGGACTGCGTCACCATGGATTTCCAGATCCAGACCATACGATCGTCGAGATGCCTTGGAACGGTGTCCGCGAAATCGCGCATCACTTGTTTGTCGATGTCTGGCCAAAATCTTGCGAGCGGCATGGAACCGTAAAAGCGCACGTCGAGCGTTTCGTAGTAGGGATAGTCGAAACATTCCATGAACGAATACGTATTCGGAGTTTTCGTATCGGCGCCTACGGGGCGCCCCCAAAGGGAGCCGCCGTCCGCGAGAACGTACAGTTCGTTGAAGAGCATGCCGCGATACCATTCCGGCTTGCTTTCATCGTTGATGTAGGGAGCTTGCCACGCGGAAATCGCGTCGCTCCACGCAGCGGAATTTTTCAGGCCGTCGCGCGCGATGGCCCAGGCGTTTTTTCCGTTCGTTCCATAGAAATCGGTGTAGTGGCGATACCATTTGCGGCCAGAACCAAATTCAACGACGGGAAGATCCCAGGACAAGACCATGGGGACGATTTTCTTTTCGCCAGGATTGAGTGTGAATTTCACGGCGATTGCGCCGACGAGGGGTTCGCCGCTGCTGAGCCAGCCTTTACTCGTAGTGTCGAGCGTGCCGTCTTTGGAAAACGTGGACCAGACTTCCGCTCCGCTGCCGTAAGGCACAAATGTAGTGAGGTAAGTGACTTCGACTCCGGGTGTTTCGAGCGCGGCGATGGCCATTTGTCCATCCCAGGAGTTCGGCATTGCTCCAGCGCGATTGCGCTCGAAAACGACCCCTTTCATGGTGGCGTCGCCGAATTTCTCGGAAGCGGCGCGATTGTAATTTCCTTCGTTCAGCGCAGCGCGAAAATCGCGGTCCGGATTGCGGAACCAGCCGAGCATGTTGGTCCAGGAAAAGAGGACGGAAACAGTAACTCTTTTGTTGGTGGGATTTTCCGCGTGCCAGCGATAGACGGCGACGGGATAGCTCGTTTCTTTGTAATTGTTGGGAAGAATCGGAGAGTACTGTTCGAGGGTGACGTGAGCTGGGAATTTTTCGTAGCGATAGTCGAACCAGGACTTCGGATAGAGCGCGGCGTAATCGCCGGCACCAACGGGGTAGTCCCAATTCCAGGCGCTTAGCTCGCCGTGCTCCGGTTTGCCAGCATACAAGACTTTGGCGAAGCCTTCCGCATCGCCATCGGATTTCTGGAACATAGCGAACTGGTTGGCGAGGATCGCCTGATATTTGTGCAAGCCGGGCTGGACGTGCCAGCGGGCAAAATCGCCGCGAAAGGTGCGAGAGAAAGTTCCGGCGCCGAATCCGCCGACTGGCGCGCCTTGCCAATAACCGTCGTCGATGTGGCCGCTGTCGAGCGAAGGCTTTTTCGTTCCGGGATGATCGAGCGGCTTTCCAATGGGCCGTTTCCAGGCGACCTTGGGAATTTCATCGTTAGCGAGAAGAGAAGGAACGGTAAAGAGAAGAGCGCAAACGAGCAGAAGTCCTCGGCGCGGAAACATAGCACTTACCTCCAAGAAAGGCATGGGGCAGCCCGAAAGCTGCCCCGGGTGTAAATCCGAAAGTTGAAATATCGTATAGCATAACGATATTCTACGCAAGAATTTGTACCGCTGGATTCTTACCTGGTCAGTATAGTATCGCCGGTCGCCAACTGCCAACGTATACGCAATCTTACATGGAAGAGTTGCAGAGCCAGCGTTTGGTGTTCGAAAGCACACAGTATATTCTCTGGCGATGCCGGAACGACAGAAGCCGAGGCGTTCGCCGACCGCAGGTCTGCTTGCGGGATTGGTGTTGACGCTAGTGGCAGTGCTGCTTTTTGCGTACTACATGAACGGGCAGCTGCGCGGTTTGCGCGAATTGCAAAGCAATCTGGTGGACCGGAACCGGAAGGATTCGCTGCAACTGCTGCGCGCACAAAACGATTTAAATTCGCTGGCGCTGGGAATGCGCGACATGCTGGATGCGCGGGAGCCGTATCCTTTGACGGCGTGGACGGCGCAATTCGAGCGAATCCGGGAAGATCTCGACGCAGCGGTGAAAGCGGAAGATTCGTTTGCGCCAATGCAAAGAACGGCAGAGCAGCGAACGTATTTGAGCCAATCGCTTGCGCAGTTCTGGGCGGCGATGGACCGGATGTTCGCGCTTGCGGGAGCAGGCAAAGAAAAAGAAGCGCGGGAGCAGATTCAGGTTTCGCTACAGGCGCGGCAGGCGGCGCTCAGCACGGCGGTGGCGCGGCTTCTGATCCAGAACAATGAAGCCGAAGAGCAAGCGACGGCGGAGATTACGCGAATCTACGACCGTGTTCAGCGGCAGCTTTATCTATTTCTAGGCGCCGCGCTGCTGGTGATCGTGCTGACGAGTTTGTACCTGATTCAGGCGAACAAGAAAATTTTTGCGCAGATGGAAGAACTCTCCTCGCAACGCAGCGAGCTTGCGCAGAAACTGATCTCGACGCAGGAGTCGACGCTGCGGCATCTTTCGCGGGAACTGCACGATGAGTTTGGGCAGATTTTGACGGCAATCGGTTCGCTACTGGGCCGCGCCGGGAAGCAGGTGCCTGAAAATTCCACATTGCGCGAAGATCTAAAGGAAGTACAGGAAATCACCCAGTCCACCTTAAGCAAGGTACGCGGGCTTTCGCAGGCTCTGCATCCGGTTTTGCTGGAAGAAGCGGGGCTCGAAGCAACGCTTGATTGGTATATTCCGACGGTCGAGCGGCAGAATGGAATTACGATGCACTACGAAAAGTCCGGGACGGCTTTTCCGGTGGAAACCGCCGCGGGGGTGCACCTGTATCGTGTTGTGCAGGAGAGTCTAAATAACGTGAGCCGGCATGCGCAAACAAATGAGGCGTGGATACGCTTAACCTATGCGGCGCATGAGCTTATCCTTGAAATAGAGGATCATGGCAAAGGACTGCGGCCGGAAAGGGGCCAGCATGGAATCGGAATGGTGGCGATGCGCGAGCGCGCGGAATTGATTGGAGGGACCTTGGTGTACGAAAAACCGGATGAGGGCGGGACGCGAGTGCGGCTGCGCGTTGCGCGCGAAAAGGTGCAAGCCCATGGCGGATAAAATCACCGTGCTGCTGGTGGACGATCACGCGCTGGTGCGGCGCGGATTCAAACGCATGATCGAGGACGATCCGGACCTCAGTGTGGTGGGCGAAGCAAGCGATGGGGCAGACGGCGTGAAGCTGGCGGCGCAACTGAAGCCGCGCGTGATTGTGATGGATTGCGCGATGCCGGTGATGAGCGGACTCGAAGCGACGAAAAAGATTCTGGAGGCGCAACCCGGGTCAGCGATTCTGCTGCTAAGCATGCATTCGGAAGACACGCTGGTGCGACAGGCGCTGCAAGCGGGCGCGCGCGGCTATGTGCTGAAGAACGCGATGGATCTGGATTTAGCCGGCGCCATCAAGAATGTTGCCGCGGGAAAGACGGTGCTCGATCCGCAGGTGGCAAAGCCGCAGAGCTTGAAGGGCGAGCGGGAAACCGGATTGACGCCGCGCGAAATGGAGATCTTGCAACACATCGTGGCGGGAAAATCGAACAAAGAAATTGCAAACGATCTGGAGCTGAGCGTGAACACCGTGGCGGTACATCGCGCGAATATCATGGACCGGCTGGGGATTCACAAGACGGCGGAGCTCGTGGTCTATGCGATTCGAAACGGATTGGTGAATTTGCCGTGAAGCGGCGCGAATTCCTGCACGGAATTGCGGGAGCGGCGGCGGCGAGGTCGATTGTTTCGCCAGGGCTTTTTGCGTTGCCTGCGGGAATTGGGTTTCAGCTCAGAGATGTAACCGCACAGGCAGGGATTTCCTTTCAACACAACAGCGGTGCATACGGAGGAAAATTGCTTCCGGAGACGCTGGGGTCGGGTTGCGCGTTCCTGGATTACGACGGCGACGGATGGCAGGACATTTTGCTGGTCAATGCGATGGACTGGCCCGGCCACAAGAAACAGAAATCGACACTGAAACTTTACAAGAACAATCGCAACGGAAGTTTTTCCGATGTGACGCGTGCCGCGGGACTCGAAGTTGAGCTGTATGGCATGGGCGTGGCAGTGGGCGATTACAACAACGACGGATTTGCGGATGTTTTGATTACCTGCGTGGGACAGAACCGGCTTTTTCAGAACACAGGGAGAGGAACATTTATCGATGTAACGAAGAAGAGCGGGTTGCTGGGGCGGCAGGCATTCAGCACTTCGGCGCTTTGGTTTGACTACGACCGCGACGGGCTGCTCGATCTTTTCGTCTGCAATTATGTGAACTGGTCGCCGGAACACGACGTTTTTTGCAGCCTCGACGGAAAACACAAATCGTATTGCACGCCGGAAGCATATCGCGGAGAGACTTGCTGGCTCTTTCGGAACCGCGGGGATGGGACATTTGAAGATGCGACGGCGACGAGCGGCGTGTTCGATGCGAGCTCGAAGTCGCTCGGCGTTGCGCTGCTCGATTTCGACCGGGACGGCTGGCCGGATTTGCTGGTCGCGAACGATACGCAGCCAAACAAACTGTACAAGAATTTGCGCAACGGGAAATTCAAAGATGTCGGCATGGAAGCTGGAGTCGCGTTCAGCCCCGACGGGAAAGCACGGGCGGGAATGGGAGTGGCCGTGGGAGATTTCGAAAATTCGGGACGCGCAGGAATTGCGATTACGAATTTCGACAATGAGATGGTGGGATTGTATCGAGCAGGAAAGGGCGATGCCTACGACGAGATTTCTCTGCCGTCTGGCGTTGGCGGCCCTTCGAAGACAACGCTGGGCTTCGGGTGTGCGTTTCTGGACATTGATCTCGACGGACGTCTCGATCTTGCCGTCGCAAACGGGCACATCGACGAGACAGTGCGCAACATTCGCGGCAACGTGGGATACGCGCAGCCGCCGCAACTATTCTTGAATCAGGGCGGCGGGAAGTTCAGAGAAGCTGCGGGCGAAGCGGGAGCCGAGTTTGCGAAAGCCAAAGTTGGCCGCGGGCTGGCGTATGGAGATTTTGATCGCGACGGGGATCTGGACATTTTGCTGACGACGAACAATGGGCCGGCTTATTTGTATCGCAACGATGAAAGCTCGGGAAATCGCGCGATCCGTTTTTATCTGACGGGCAGGAAATCGAACCGAGATGCAATCGGCGCGGTGGTTCGCATTTTCAATGAGAACGAACTGCAAATGCGAATGGTGCACGGAGGGTCGAGCTATCTTTCCCAGTCGGAATTGCCGGTAACATTTGGCGTGGGGAAACGGGATCGCATCGAGCGCGTGGTGGTGGATTGGCCCAGCGGCGCGACCCAGGAGTTCAAGAATCTTGCCAGCGGAAAAGGCTATCAACTTACAGAAAATAAAGATGTTGTCGCCATGCAAGGATTCTAATTCTTTTACATTATTGCGGCGCGTGAGACGGCGCTCTATAAACGGACAACGCAGATCCGCTACCCGAACCCAATATTCTTGTATTGCACCCTCGGGAGCACCCCATGACCGCGCGGCCGGATACCCCAAGTTCCCGGCCGCGTCGTCGTTTTTGGCGGGTGCAGGGAACGCGGAGCTCTTCAGATAAGCATCAGTTTGGCTTACTGCAGGCGCAGCCAAGAGTGGCTACGCTACTGAGGAGCCTGTTTCGTCACTTTTGGCGCGTGAAAACAATTTCGTGGGAGAGTTAGGAGAGCCGGCGAATGACCTGGATCAAGACGATCAAGATGGACGAAGACCCGCGCGTGAAAGCGGCGATGGAGGCGCAGCGGAAACTTTATCCGCAGGAATATGCGACGCCAGTGCCGGCTGTGGACAAAGGATCAGAAGCAGGGATTACCGGCTCGCACACGCTGATTCCCGATGCGCTCTATCATTCGTTCGCCGCATTTGGCGCAATGATGGCGCCAGATTTGCCGCTGAAGCGGCACCAGCATGAAATGATCGCGACGATGGTCTCGGTCACCAACCGGTGCCACTATTGAATTGAATCACACGCAGAGTTTCTGCGTAGGGTGACGCTCGACGAAGGCATGGTCCAGGCACTGCGGCGGGACTACAAGACGGCGCCGATCAGCGAACAGGACCGCGTGATGCTGGATTACGTGATTAAGCTGACGCAGGACGCGACAAAGTGCAGTCCGAAGGACCACGAAGAATTACGGGCCGTGGGATTCGACGACAAAGGGATTTTGCAGATAACGATGATCGCGTCGTGGTTTAACTACATCAATCGCATGGCCGATGCGCTTGGCGTCGGGCGCGATGAGCTGGCGAAATAACGGTAGACCTTTCTAGAATGCGCTCAGGTTTGAGATATCCAATCTAGTCTTGCACCCGCATACCACTGAAACAAGTACAAAAGAAGCAGAACTAGAAAGACATCAGCTGCAAGAGCACTGGCCACCAAGAGAGCATCGGCAATAGACATGGCGACGAGGTGGCTGCTAGTGCCGATTAAATGGAATGCGCTCGCCATTTGTAAAAAGATGCAGAATCCGAATAAGTAGGCCGTGAAAGAGAGCAATCGTCTCGAGTTCTCGATGCTGTTGTACATCCCCTGAATACTGTTGGTTTTCTTTTCCTCACTCAAATTAATATGACGAACGCCACTTATTACGGCCAGGCTTCGATAGACAACATCCATGCTAACAGCAGCCAGAAAGAGCAAGAACAGGAGAGAAGTTCCTGGAAGAAGTCTGAAAAAATGGATCGGATTAAGCAGGAAGAAGATATTCATATTCTTTCTATAGACACCACCTGACGGGGGCTAGTTCCCCGCGAAGTGTGGTTACAATCGGCAAATGAGCAGTTCGCGCTCGTAGACCATTTCTTTCGGCAAGTGGTCATGAAGCAGAATGAACAACTCTTCGTGGTCGATGACTTCGTGGCGCCAGGCTTTGTTGTCGAAGTGCTGCAGCGCCTCGAATTTTTCGCGCGGAAAATCGAGCCCGGCCCAGGTCATGTCGTCGTAATCCGGCATCCAGCCGATAGGAGTTTCGCGAGCGAACGCGCGGACGCGGGCGCGGTCCACGATCCATTTCAGCACGCGCATGTTTTCGCTGTAGCCGGGCCAGATGAATTTTCCTTCGGCGTCCTTGCGAAACCAGTTCACATGGAAAATGCGCGGCGTGACGCTGAGCGAGCGCTGCATCTTGATCCAATGCCGGAAATAATCGCCCATGTGATAACCGCAGAACGGCAGCATGGCCATGGGATCGCGGCGCACTTTGCCGAGCGTGCCGGCAGCTGCGGCGGTCATTTCCGAACCCATCGTCGCGCCAATGTAGACGCCGGAGCTCCAGTTGAACGCCTGATAGACGAGCGGCATGGTGGTGGCGCGGCGTCCGCCGAAAATAATGGCATGGAGTGGAACGCCATTGGGACTTTCCCAGGCGGGGTCGATCGTCGGGCATTGTGAAGCCGGGGCGGTGAATCGCGCGTTGGGATGCGCGGCTTTTGCGCCGGTTTCTTTACCGATTTGCGGCGTCCACTTATTGCCCTGCCAGTCGAGACATTCGGCGGGCGGCTCGTCGGTCATGCCTTCCCACCAGACGCCGCCTTCGGGAGTGAGCGCGACGTTTGTGAAGATGCTGTTTTGTGCAAGCGTGGCCATCGCGTTCGGATTCGTTTTCACGGAAGTTCCCGGCGCGACGCCGAAGAATCCAGCTTCGGGATTCATCGCGCGCAATTTTCCGTTTTCGTCAGGGCGAATCCAGGCGATGTCGTCGCCAACCGTCCAGACTTTCCATCCTTCGAATCCCTTGGGCGGAATGAGCATGGCAAAATTGGTTTTGCCGCAGGCGCTGGGGAATGCGGCGGCTACGTAAGTCTTCTCACCTTTGGGATCTTCCACGCCGAGAATGAGCATGTGCTCGGCCATCCAACCTTCGTCGCGCGCAACGTTTGAGGCGATGCGGAGCGCGAAACACTTTTTGCCGAGTAATGCGTTGCCACCATAGCCGGAGCCGTACGACCAGATTTCGCGCGATTCGGGAAAATGGACGATGTACTTTTCCGTATTGCACGGCCAGGGAACATCTTTTTGGCCGGGCTTAAGCGGCATGCCCACCGAGTGGAGACAAGGCACGACGCGCGCCCCTTTGTCGATTTCTTCTATAACGCGCGCGCCGATGCGCGCCATGATGCGCATGCTGACCACGACGTAAGGCGAATCGGTGAGTTGCACGCCAACCTTCGCCATCGGCGATCCAATCGGCCCCATACTGAACGGAAGCACATACATCGTCCGTCCCTGCATCGCCCCGGCAAAAAGTCCGCGCAACTTCTTGCGCATCACATAGGGATCTTCCCAATTGTTTGTCGGACCCGCATTGTCCTTCGCATAAGAGCAAATGAAAGTGCGGTCTTCCACACGAGCGACATCCGAAGCATCGGACCGCGCGTAAAAGCATCCGGGCCACAATTTCTCATTCAGCTTGATGAATGTGCCGGCCGCGACCATTTCATTGCAAAGCTGGTCGTATTCTTCCTTCGAGCCGTCCACCCAATGGATTTTCGCGGGGCGCGTAAGCTCCGCCATTTTCTCGACCCAACGGAGCAGGTGATCGTTCTTGCTGAGCGGCACTGCGGGATTGCGGACAGCGCTGGTGCTGGATGCCATCTATCCTCTCCTGCCCATTTTTCCGGGCGCGACGGCACGCAGGCAAATCTTGACGTTGCGCAAATCGTCGCGGGAACTTCTCATAATGGAAAAGCAGGCGTTTGGTAGCGATACCGGGATTCGAACCCGGATTTTAGCCTTGAGAGGGCTACGTCCTAACCCTTAGACGATATCGCCAATGATGAAAGCAGGGGCTACCCACCCCGGCTTCACAATTTCTATTTTCGCATGGGGATACGGGTGGTTCAAGCGGCGAGCCAGCGCAGATTACGCGACCTTCTGTTCGCCTTCCGCCGATTCCTGATTGGCTAAGTCTTTCAGCGGGCGGATGGAAAAGAACTTGTGGCGGCAAGGATCGCATCGCAGGGAGGGCAAACCCAGCACTCGGCCAACTGCGCCCAGGAATCCAGGCACATGCTCGGGCGCAATGCGCTTCAATTCAAAATTGCCGCAGATCGAGCAGTGCGCGTATTTTGTGTGGCTGAAGGGAACATGCCGCGCGCGAAAACGGGTTTCACACTGATTGCAGCGCCACGGAATCAGCCCCGCAACCCCGTAGAAATAATCAGAAAAACCGCGGCGGCGCGAGCGGCGGCAATCGGAGGCCTGGCAGGCTGGGCAGTAAATCATTGTGTTTCGTTCAAGCGACCTGTGGGGCGCGCAAAAGCATAAGCGAAAGTCCGCCCCTGTTCAAGATGGTCCGTTTCTGCCTCGCTCGAAAATGACCTCTCCCGCACAATGCGCTAAAATTGCATTCTTAGGAGAACTCATGGCCGATTACACCGACGCACACGCCAAGGCCGGCATCAAGACCAAACTGCCCAAACTCGACGCCTGGCCCAACCAGTTTCCCGGATACGTCATCACCACGCGCTATCCGGAATACACTTCGGTCTGCCCGAAAACCGGCCTGCCGGACTACGGCACCATCACTATTGAATATATGCCGAAAAAATCCTGCATTGAGCTGAAGGCGCTAAAGATGTACCTGCTCGCCTACCGTAATCTCGGCATTTTTTACGAAAACGCGGTCAACAAAATCTTGCAGGACATCGTGGACGCCATTCATCCCGAGTGGTGTGTCGTCCGCGGTGAATTTACTCCCCGCGGCGGCCTCAACACCACCATCGAAGCCAAATGGCCGCGTTCCAAACACAAATAAAATCTTCGTTCCTCTTCGCATAACTATGCCGGGTGCCGGGTGCCCCTCGTCTCACTAAACTTTTCTTGTACGTACCGTACTGGTATCCTCTCCCAATGTCCAACGTCAATCAATTCCTACACTCATCCGGGGCACCCGCGGGCGCTTCGGATGATGATCCTCAATCCTGGAATGCCTATTCCTACGCGCTCAATAACCCGCTCCTCTATACGGACCCAGATGGTCGCGAGGCCATGGTCAGAGTCTGCGACGCGAACGGAAATAACTGCGCCAGCTTGACCCAAGCTCAATATGACCAATGGCGCGCAAACTTCAGC
>JAFDVY010000125.1 GCA_018268785.1 Acidobacteriota bacterium
CCATTTAGTCGCTCAAGGGGATATACAAGAATGGCGCCATAGTGAAGTGCGACGACCTGGCTGATTTAAAATGGATTGGGGAGATACGATGGCAACGAAAGTACAGAGTGCGCCCGGAAAAGTTGGCGCCAATACAGGCACTCTTTCAAAGGAAGAAATTCTCCGTTACAGCCGCCATCTCATCATGCCGGAAGTCGGCATGGATGGTCAGTTGAAGCTCAAGAACGCGAAGGTGCTGCTGATCGGCACAGGCGGGCTTGGCGCGCCGCTCGGCCTCTATCTGGCCGCCGCCGGGGTAGGCAAGCTGGGCCTGGTGGATTTTGATGTCGTCGATTCCACGAATTTGCAGCGGCAGGTCACGTTCGGCGCGCAAGACGTTGGCACGCCAAAAACACTTGCAGCGAAAAACCGCCTTTCCAGCCTTAACTCCGATATTGAAATCGAAACGTACGAAACCAAGCTGGAAAGCGGCAACGCGCTGGAACTCTTCAAAGACTACGACTTCATCGTGGACGGCACGGATAATTTCCCCACCCGCTACCTCGTCAATGACGCGTGCATTTTGCTCGGCAAGCAGAATGTCTACGGCTCGATCTTCCGTTTTGAAGGCCAAGTCACCGTTTTCGGCGCGCCTGATGGTCCATGCTACCGCTGCCTCTATCCCGAACCGCCTCCGCCGGGACTCGTTCCATCCTGTGCGGAAGGCGGAGTGCTCGGCGTGCTGCCCGGCATCGTCGGTTCCATCCAGGCCATGGAAACGATCAAGCTCATCATTGGCCGAGGCGACAGCCTCGCCGGCCGCCTGCTTCTTTTCGACGCGCTAGGAATGAAATTCCGCGAATTGAAATTGCGTAAAAATCCCGATTGCCCGGTCTGCGGAAAGAATCCGACGGTTACCAAGCTCATCGACTACTACGAATTCTGCGGCGTTCGCGGAGAAGAAGCTCCGGCGCCTGATCTGCAAGTGCCGGAAATCACTCCGCGCGAATTGAAATCGCGCCTCGATCGCGGCGATGATCTGTTCATTCTCGACGTTCGCGAACCACACGAATATCAAATCTGCAATTTGAATGGCCGCCTGATTCCGCTCGGCGAAATCCCTCGCCGCGCACACGAGCTCGATTCTTCCCGGGAAATGGTCGTGCACTGCCGCAGCGGCAAACGCTCCGCTGAAGCTGTGGATTTTCTTCGCAAGGCCGGATTCCGCAAAATCCTGAACCTCAAGGGCGGGATTCTAGCTTGGTCTGACGAAGTCGACCCATCCGTGCCAAAATACTGAGGTCATGACTTCTCCATCCACCAAGAAAACAAGCGAACCCTCCAGCGTGTTCGACGAAATCATCGCTCACAACGCAAAGTACGCGGAAACATTCGGGCTTGGCCACTTGCGAACGCCTCCCGCTCGCAAGCTGGCCATCCTCACATGCATGGACTCTCGTATGGATCTCGAGCAGTTGCTCGGCTTGCAAGTCGGGGATGCTCACATGATTCGCAATGGCGGAGGCCTCGCCACGGATGACGCCCTTCGCTCCCTCATCCTGTCTACGCATCTGCTCGGCACCCGTTTCATCGTGATCATTCAGCATACCGAGTGCGGTTCGCTCTCCGTTACAGACGAGCAGATGCGCCATCGCTTGACAGCACAGACAGGAAAAGACGCTTCGCACCTTCAGTTCCATACATTCACGGATTTGGACCGCACAACCACTGAGCAAATCAAACGCGTCCGCGAGCATCCTTTCTTGCCCAAAGACATTCAGGTGAAAGGATTTGTATACGACGTGAAGAAGGGAAGTTTGCGCGAAGTTCACGCAGACTGAATCGCGAACATAGAAAGCACCATCGTTCCAATGGGAGAACCGGACCAAATGCCTACAACAAAAGTCACCATCAATAGCAATGGTTCTATCCGCGTCGAGGGCGACTTTGAAATTGTCGATCCCACGGGCAAGCCCTTTGGCCTGGCCGGACGCAACGCGATCGGCCTATGCCGCTGCGGACAATCCGCCAACAAGCCTTTCTGTGATGGCTCCCACGCCCGTACCGGCTTCTGTGATCCCGTGTCAGCTCGCGATTTGCCTCCGCCCAAGCCCAAGGTTTGAGACGGATAGCCTATTCAAGTGAGTTGAGACTGTATCAGAGTGAGACACTGTTTCGATTAGGTGATTCTTACCCAACTAGCTCGTAACTCTCTGGAAACAAATGCCATATTTTGCTCTAGGAGGCAAAACCCTCTTTGTTCGCCCGTCTCGCCTTAGCGACTCTTTTTGACACCCCATCCCTCCAGGGCTGTAACTAACACAATTTACAAGAGTTACTTGTCCTCATTTTCTGCCTAAAAAGGGCACCAACGTGCATTTCCTCAAGTTGTCCTGTTTTCTTCGGCATTTGGGGGAGTTTGTGGGAGATTGGGCCAAAATCATCGGGGTTCTTCGGAAGCGTCCGTCCGCTGCCGCAGTTGCCGCCGTGTCCACACTCCTATTTCTCTATCTCTGCGCGATTTTCTATCTCCGAGGATCAAACTACAGCGGCACGGCACAAGCGTATCTCTACCTCGAAGTCGGCGGAACGCTTCTCAGTTTTTGCTACGCGGCGAACGCACTGGTTCGCTTTCGCGGCACGCATGACCGCACCGCTCTGATTCTCGCTTTCGGATTTGTTCTTTCGGGCATGATCGAGACCGTCGGCTATTTCAGCCTGAACGGATTGCTGCACGGCAATATTGCCTCGCTTGCGCACATTCCTCTCGGCTGGATGGTGAGCCGCACGCTGCTCGCAGTGCTGCTTCTCGCCGCGCTTGCTGTTGAACGCTTCATGCCGACTTCGCGCCAGCCCAGCAAGGAGATTGCCGGGGTTCTTTTCATTGTTGCTCTTGCGGCTTATGCGACGAGCGCCGCGTTTCTCGCCGCTCCGGCTGCCCCAATTCCGCAAGCGCTGCAAATTATTTCGCGTCCCTGGGATCTTCTTCCCGCCGCGCTGTTTCTTTTTGCCGCGCTCTCTTTCCGCAGCCGCTTCCGCAAGGAGAAGACCGGCGGTTCGCTCTACGACTACTCTCTATTCATCGTTGCTTCCTTGAATGTCGCCTGCCATGTTGCCGCGTCATTCTCTCGTCATCTTCTGGATGGCCCGTTTTTTCTCGCGGAGCTGAGCAAGACCGCAAGCTATGCCGTCATGCTCTGCGGAGCTTTGCTCGATCAGGCGCGCCTCTTCGACCAGGTCCGTACGCTCGCGGTCAGCGATCCGCTCACCGGGCTTGCCAACTATCGCCGCCTCATCAGCGTGATGGAAGCAGAACTTGATCGTTCGCGCCGCACACAACGGCCCTTCAGCGTTGTGCTCTTTGACATGGACGGGCTCAAAGCCATCAACGATCAATACGGGCATCTCACCGGCAGCCGGGCAATCGTTCGCCTGGGAAAAGTTCTTCGCAATCACAGCCGCGCCATCGATACCGCCGCTCGTTATGGCGGCGACGAATTTGCCATCATTCTGCCGGAAGCGGGCAAGGACATTGCCACGCGCATCGTTTCCCGTATCCGCGAACGCCTCAGCGCGGAAACTGAATCTCCGGCGATCTCCGCGAGCGCGGGCGTCGCCGCTTTTCCCGAAGACGGCGATACGCCTGAAAAACTTTTATCTGCGGCCGACCGTGCTTTGTACCGCATGAAGCACAGAGGCAGCAGCGTTCAAAATCTGTCGCGAATTGCGGCATGCCTGTGAGCTGATGACATGCCTCTTCGCAGCAGAATTTATCCGTTTAATCGCACCGAGAACCGCATCCCGATGGAAGTTGGGGTTTATCTCGAAGGAAACCGGCAAGTGCCTGGTGCGGAGGCGACGATTACGGAGAACGTCAGCGCGAAAGGCGCGCGCGTCGTCAGCGTGCGCAAGTGGGAGCCCAATGACCAGCTCGTGCTCACTTCGCGCAATGGAGAGTTTCGTTCGGCGGGTCGAGTGGCCTACTGCCAACCCTTGCAAGGCGACGGCTTTGCAATCGGCGTGGAGTTCCTCGATGCCAAAGGACGATGGATTGTTCAAAACGCTAGATAGCTCGGCCCAACGGCGTAGCGGAGAGGAGGGAACGACCGGAACAACGTGAAGAATGAAACTAGCGCAAAGTTTTGTTTAGTACGCTGAAGCGCCGGATGCCTGAGAAGGAGCATCTGGCGCTTTGGCTTTTTGCATGGTCCGGGAACGCGGCCGACTTTGTAGGCGACAACGGCCGGAATCGAAACGTCGCTACAAGTCTCCGAGCTTCAATTCCACGTCCGCCCTTTTCCATTGCTCCTTGAACTGCCGGTCCACCCAGGCTGCATCCACATTCGACTTCTGCGCAGCAAGAGCTTCCCGCAACCCAAACAGCGACCGTGGATTCCGCGGATTGCGCCGCAAATCCTCTCGAAACGCCATCTCTGCGTCGTAGGGCTTGTTCAGACGCAGATAGGCCGCTCCCAGCGATTCGCGTACCGGGTAATACCAGTCCTGCGGCTCGTCGTAAAAGAGTTTGTCCTGCGCTTGCACTGCTGCCTGCCAATGTTTGATTGCATCTTCTTGCTTGCCCAGCGCTTCGTTGAGCCGCGCCGCAAGGATTTCCTTCATCACGGCATGCACGACTTTGGAAGTAGGCTGCAAGCCAATCGGCTTGTCCGGGCTGGCCGCTTCTTCCCGTTCGAATAAAGCGATTTCCGATGCGGTCTTTGTTGCGTCATGTCGCGCAGCAAATGCGAGTGCGCGCGTGTAACGCCACATCAAATGCGTCTCCACCAACTCCTCAGCCGGTTCCGGCCGCGCAAGAATCGAATCCCATTTTGAAAATCGCGCATCCACCCAAAGCGGAGTCATGATAAAGGCGTCCAGCATCGGCATCATTTTCGCGTGCGGCATCAAACGCGCTGCCATCGCATCTGCTGCCTTCTTTGCTTCCTCGTAACGTCCTTCCATAGACGCCGCGCTCGCCAGAAAGTGCTGGTTGTGGCTGTGATACATCAGGTCGTACATGCTTCCCGCGCGGTCGGCCTCTTCTGCGTATACCTTGTCCACTCTTGCAGCGATCTGGTTCTGCTCCACGGCCTGCGAAAAATCTCCCGTGCGCGCGTAAATGTGAGAAGGCATGTGCACAAGATGCCCCGCTTTCGGCACCAGGGTATCCAGCCGTTGCGCGCTCGGCAGCGAGCGTTCTGGGTTTGGCGACGCCTCCAGCGCGTGGATGTAGTAATGGTTCGCACCCGCATGCATCGGATCGCGTACCAGCACGGACTCCAGGACCCGGACAATCTCTTCCGTGTTCTCGCCCGGTTTCCCGTCCAGACTCCAGAGCTGCCACGGATTGAGGTCCATCAGGCTTTCCGCGTACATCGTTGCCGCATCCAAATCCTCCGGATACTTTCGCGAAAGCGTCCGCATTCCCTGCGAGTAAATCAGCGCGAGTTTCTTGAAGTCAGGTTTCGGTTCATTCGAATACCGCAACATCAGTGTCGTTACGTAGTCCTGCTCGATGCGCGGAGCCTTTTCCGCCAGCTTTGCCGCCTTCTGAATGGTGTCATACGCCAGCTGTTCGCGTTCGGGGTCGACATCCTGATTGTAGTTCGGCCCCACCGCCATCGCGATTCCCCAAAGGGGCATCGGCGATTGCGGATCGAGCTCCGCCGCTCGTTGAAACGACCGGGCAGCTTCCTCGTGATTGAATCCGTAAAGAAGAGTGATGCCCTGATCGAAATAGTCCTGCGCCTCTTTGCTAGACGTTTGAATCGGATGATGCTGCCGCCCCTCCGCCGTCAGCGACAAATCCGCTGCCTTGTTACCTGCTTTTTTTTCCTGTGCGCTTGCCGAGCAGGCGAGGACTATCGCAATTGCGCAGGACGCAACACCAAGTTTCATGGATGACTCCGTCAGGAGGATAGCTCCTACTTTCTTATAAGATTTAATTGGTTTGCAAGCTCTTCAGTCTTATTCCGTCTTCAGATCTTAAGGACGCGTTCGTAAGCCTGTATTGTGTTGTCCACCATGCGGCTTGCAGACAGCTTCTCTTCAATCTTGCGGCGGGCCTGCTCGCCCAGTCTGTCTCTGAGGGATTTTTCGCCGAACATTCTCAACAGTGCCTCTGACAACAACTTGGGCTCCGCCTGTGCGACCAAGAGCCCAGTTACATCATCCTCGACATACTCCGGTACGCCGCCGCTAGCCACGGCTACTACGGGGAGTCCCCAAGCCATGGCAGCAAGCAGGGAAGTGCCTAGCGGCTCGGCCAGCGAGGGAAACGCGAAGATATCAAGCGCCGCGTATACCTGTTTGATGTCTTCCACAAATCCCGCAAAAACAATTGCGTCCTGTATGCCGAGGCTTCGGGCGAGCAACTCAAGCGTTTTGCGGCAAGGTCCGTCGCCCGCAAGAAGCAAGCGAGCTTTGGGGAACCGTTCATGCACTTCGCGAAAGGCCTTCACCAGGTGCTCCTGTCCCTTTTCAGGCAGCAGGTAGCCCACACACCCAATTAATAAATCTTCATTCCTGGTTCCCCATCTCTGCCGGGCGCTTGCGCGATCGTGTTCAGCGACACGCGCCGGCACTTCCACACCCTCGTAGACGACTTCGATTTTCTCCGCACTTATGCCGGAATCCACCAGGCTTTGCTCAACGAATCGCGAAATCGCCAGGATGCGACTGGTGGCCAAGTATCGTTTGAGCGCCAGGCGACTCTGCTTAATCGGATAAGCCACTCGTCGCGAAGCAATCACTGGCGCCGTGGTTTGCGCACACGCGAGCCACGCTGCCGTCAGCGCATGCGGTTCGTTCACGTGCGCAAGATCGTATTTTCCTTTTGTGAGCAAGCTGCGCAGGAGACGAGCGGCTGCGATTCTTCTGCCACGCGGCCCTATCGCATGTACGGGGACGCCCGCGGCCTCCGCTCTTTTTGCCAGGGGGCAGGCCCTCACCGCGAGCAGTTGCGCGTCGTGGCCGCATGCTCTAAGCCCGGCAACGGTCAGCAATGCCTGGCTCTGCCCGCCGCGCCACTCGCGATCCAGATCCACGAAAAGAATTTTCATCGGTTTTTCTGAAGCCGGTCTTCGCGCACCAACCCGCCTAATTTTGTGAATTTCAAACGTACCGATCGCGCTGCCATCCGCGCAATCAAAGCTCCGCGATACCCGTCTAAAAACCCGCAGCGAATGACAAAACTCTGCAAAAACGTCCAGGGTGCGGCAAACCACACCGCTGCGCGCCAACGGCGCTTCCCTTCCTCAAACATCTTCTGCGCCGCCAGCGCCGAGTATTTCTCCACCTTCGCCTCATGCTCGGCAAGATTCTCAATCGTGTAGTGCAGCAGGTCGCCCTGCAGCCGGCCCGGCTTTCCCGCAAACTCCAGCGTCTCATGCACAATCCCGCTGTATTTCGCCGAATCCTTGCGGTAGAGCCGCCGCTGCAGATTCGGGTACCACCCCGAATGGCGGATCCAGCCTCCAATATAAAAGGTCAGCCGCGGCATTTCGTAAATCTTCGCCGCCGCCTCGCGCGTTTTCCATGCTCGCAGCGAATTTCGCAGTGGCTCGCTCAGCTCTTCATCCGCATCGAGGGTAAAGATCCACTCGCATTTCGCCTGGGATACGGCGAAGTTCCGTTGCTCGCTGAAATTCGTCCATTCACGGAACATCACCTTTGCGCCAAATTCATGCGCGATTTCCAGCGTCCGGTCCATGCTCCCGCAATCCACAACCACGATCTCATCGGCCACACCCAGTGCGGACTTCAACGCGCGCGCCAAATGCTTCTCGCCGTTCAGCGTTATCATGCAGAAGGAAATTTGGTTCATCGCTGGAAATCGCCGCGAACTGTCGCGCTCAAGCCTTGCGCCCGAAATTTACCCGGATCACGCTGCTTCCAATTCGAAATTCTCCGCCGTCCTGCAGCATCGCCGCCCGCACCCGCTCGTCGTCGAAAAAAGTCCCGTTCGTCGAATCCATGTCTTTCAGATTGACGTAAGTCTCTTTCACTTCGAGCAGGCAATGGGACCGGGACACTTCGGGATCGTTCAGGCTTACGTCGGCGCCCTGGCGGCCCAAAATCACAGTAGCCTTTTCGATCTTGCGCACCAGCCCTTTATCAGGGCCGTCAATCACGCTCACGCTCGCGGTGACGCCTTCCGGCATAGCCAGCTCCGCGTCCGGCATTCCAATCCCCGACCCGCCAAAGTCTGCGCCGGTCCGTGCAAACGAGGGCAGCGGCGACATCACGATCGTGGCGTCCGGCTTCAGCTTCACGTTCACAATCGACGTTTTGCCGCATTTTGTGCAGCGAAACTGTACCTTCGTGTGCTGCGCGATTTCCGCATCCTTCAGCACATATTCCGCGCCGCAATTCCCGCATTTCGCTTTCATGACTCCTTCAGTATAGCCCTTCCGCTGCCATCCGGCGGTCAACTTCGCCCTCCTGTGTTAGCATTGAGTGTTCAAATAAAGGCAGGAGACGCAGCGTGGCGGAACATATTTCGCGCAAAGAGCTCAAGCAGGACAAGTTCAAGGAATCTTTTCAGCACGGCGCCGAAGCCGTCTATTCCCACAGCACGGTAGTAACCATCGTTGTGGTTTTAATTCTCGTTATAGCCGTTGGCTACGCCGGCTGGAAATTCTATTCCGACCGGCAGACGCTGCAGGCTTCCGCTGGCCTAGATGACGCCATGAAAACTTACGGTGCGCGCATCGGACTTCCCAATCCAAACGCCGATGCCAACGATATCTCCTTCACTACGGAAGAAGCGCGCGCCAACGCCAGCTTGCCAAAGTTTGCCGCCATTGCGGACAAGTATCCGCGGACGAATCCTGGCCGCCTCGCTCGCTATTATCAGGCGCTCACGCTCGAAGACCTCGAGCGCCACAATCAAGCCGAAGAGGAATTGAAAAAGATCAGCTCCGGAAGCGACCCCGAGCTCGCCGCGATGGCGCAGTATCAGCTTGCGAACATTTACGCGCGCACCGGAAAACCGGACGACGCCGTGAAGACATACCGTGCGCTCGCCGATGCCAAATCTGTTTTCGTCCCGCGTCCACTCGTACTGATCGAACTCGCCGATCTTCTTCGCCAGTCAAAACCGGCCGAGGCTACGACGATCTATCAGCAAATCAAGAAGGAATACGCGGACAATCCCGCTTTTGCGGATCGTGCGGACCGCGGCCTGGACCTGATCGCCCCGAAGTCCTGAGCGCATAAGTCGCTCGCAAGCCCAGAGGAGCAGCCATCGAACGCGACTCTATGCTCGCCGCCTGGGCCATGCAGGAAGCACACTCGCGCGGCCGCCGTTACCCGGAACCGCAACATCCTTATCGTGGCGAATATGCGCGAGACCGTGACCGGATCATTCACGCGAGAGCCTTCCGCCGCCTCGAGGCAAAAACGCAGGTTTTCACCACGCGTTACTCCGATCATTTCCGCAATCGCCTCACTCATACCCTGGAAGTCGCGCAAATCGCTCGTACCGTCGCTGAAGCTCTCAAGCTGAACGCCGGGCTTGCCGAAGCTCTTGCGCTTGTTCACGACATCGGCCATCCACCCTTCGGCCATGCAGGGGAACGCCGTCTCGATACGCTGATGCGCCAGCAGGGCGGCAGCTTCGACCACAACTTGCACGCCCTGCGCATCGTCGAACAATTCGAACAGCGCTTTCCCGCGCATCCCGGCCTCAATCTCACTTTTGAAGTCCGCGAAGGCATTGTCAAACATTCCCGCGACTATTCACCGGATAAATTTCCGGGCCTTCGCGAATACCTGCTCGAGAAACGCCCGCCACTCGAAGCCCAGCTGATTGATCGTGTGGACGAAATTGCTTACAACACTGCCGACCTCGACGACGCCATGGAAGCCGAACTCCTTGACGTGGATCTGCTTGCCAGCGAAGCCCCGCTCTTCGGAAAATTCCTTGCCGAGGTCAAAGCATCCTTTCCCGGAGCTTCCGCAAATTCGCAATTCAACGAAGCGTTGAAGCGCGTTCTGGATCGTCTCGCGACGGATCTCATCGGCGAAACGTCGCGGCTGCTCCGGCAAAGCGGGATCACTAGCGCCGAGGATATCCGCAATGCGCCAGCTCGCCTTGCGAAGTTCAGCACGGAGGCCGCGGCCGACAATGCATCGCTGAAGAAATTCCTGTTCGCGCACATTTACGAACACCCCTCCATTACGGAGGAC
>JAFDVY010000126.1 GCA_018268785.1 Acidobacteriota bacterium
GGGCGTCGTTGGCTCGCTGAAAATGCTTTCGTTCAATCCAGGTCGCGATTACGAAGTGGTTTTCGTCAGCTTTGACGATCGCGATACGACCGACATGGCTGCGCAAAAGAAAGCGTCGGCGCTGGCTAAATTCCGCCGTCCCGAAACCGCTTCGGGCTGGCATTTTCTAACCGGCTCCAAGGAATCGATCGCCGCCGCCACCAACGCCGCGAACTTTCATTTCAATTTTGACGCAAAGCAAAACCTCTTTGCCCACGCAAGTGGTATGCTGCTTCTCACGCCGGACGGGCATATTTCGCGTTACTTCTATGGCGTGGAATTTCCTTCGCGCGATGTGCGCTTCGGCTTGGTGGATGCATCCGCCGGTAAAATCGGCACGCCGGTGGATCATGTTCTGCTCTATTGTTTCCAGTACGACCCGTCCACAGCCCGCTACAGCGCCACGATTCTCGGCATCGTTCGCCTGGGTGGCATTGTGACCCTGGCAACGATGCTTGTTGGATTTCTGATTTTCCGCCGCCGCGAACGCGCTGCGGCGCGCGCGAATTTGCGCCATCAAGGAGCACACTAGACCGTGCAGTCGCAATTGCCACTTTACCCTGAGTCGGCGTCGAACTTTTCTTCCCAAGTCGACGGCTTGATGCTCTTTATGGTTGCCGTCTGTCTTTTCTTCGGGGCGCTGATCTGTGTTGCCGTCGTCTATTTCTTCTTCCGCTACAGGCGGAAGACCGCTGACGAAATTGGCGCGCCCATTCACGGCGACTTGCGGCTCGAAATTACCTGGATCGTCCTTCCGTTTTTCCTGCTCATGGCCATGTTCGGCTGGGGCGCCGTCATTTACGTGGACTACCGCCACGCGCCTCCCGATACGCTGGATGTTTACGTCATCGGCAAACAGTGGATGTGGAAGCTGCAACAACCCAACGGCCGCCGCGAAATCAACGAACTCCATGTCCCCGTCGACCGCAACGTCCGCTTGATTTTGGCGAGCGAAGACGTCATTCACGATTTTTCCGTGCCGGCTTTCCGCGTGAAGATGGACGTCATGCCCGGCCACTACAATTCGATGTGGTTCAAACCGACCAAAACGGGCCGGTATCATTTCTTCTGCTCGCAATATTGCGGCACAAGCCACGCCATCATGGGCGGCTGGGTCACCGTGATGGAGCAGGATGAATATGCCGCCTGGCTCGCGGGCAGCACAAATAGCGGCGATCCTGTCGCTGAGGGCGCAAAGCTCTATAATGATCTCGCCTGCAATACGTGCCACTTGCCCGATGGCAAGGGCCGCGGGCCGTCGTATAACGGAGTCTACGGTTCGAAGGTGAAGCTGGCGGATGGTTCGGCGGTCCTCGCGGACGATGCGTACATTCGTGAATCGATCCTTCAGCCGAACGCCAAAATTGTTGCTGGGTTTCAGCCGGTGATGCCCAGCTTTCAGGGCCTCGTGACGGAGGATCAGATCATCGCCCTCACGGCATATATCAAGGCCCAGAAGGACCAGCCTGTCCCGGGGAAACCCGCGGCGGGCGAGCCGGCAACGGGGAAGAAATAGGTTATGAGCGGGACAACAACTTCGAGCGGCGGCGAGTACCAGCTACCGCGCGAGCATTATCTCAACGCATCCTACGGCATTCGCTCCTGGCTGCTCACCACGGATCATAAGCGCATTGCGCTGCTCTATCTTGCCGCAGTGACATTTTTCTTTTTCGTCGGCGGCATCTTCGCCACGCTGATTCGAATTCACCTGCTTACGCCCAACGGGTTGCTGGTCACGCCGGAAACGTACAACAAGCTCTTCACCATGCACGGCGTGGCGATGGTCTTCTTCTTCCTGATTCCCTCGATTCCCGCCATTCTCGGAAATTTCCTGATACCGATTATGATCGGGGCGAAAGATCTGGCCTTCCCGAAGATCAACCTTCTGAGCTGGTACGTTTACATTATCGGCGGCTGTTTCGTTTTGTATTCGTTTGGGACCGGCGGCCTGGACACCGGCTGGACTTTCTACACGCCGCTGAGCAGCGTCTATTCGAATTCCGCCGTCACCCCCGCCGTCATCGGCATCTTCATCAACGGCTTCTCTTCCATTCTCACCGGCCTGAATTTCGTGGTTACTGTACACACCATGCGCGCGCCGGGTATGACCTGGTTCCGTCTGCCGCTCTTCGTTTGGTCTCATTACGCCACCAGTCTGATCATGATTTTGGGTACGCCGGTCATCGCCATCACCGTGTTGCTTGCCGGCCTCGAGCGCATTTTCCACTTCGGATTTTTCAATCCTGCCTACGGCGGCGATCCGATTCTTTTCCAGCACCTCTTCTGGTTCTATTCGCATCCTGCCGTATACATCATGATCCTTCCGGCCATGGGTGTGGTTTCGGAAATCATTCCCACGTTCGTGCGCAAGCCGATCTTCGGCTATAGTTTCGTCGCGGCATCCAGTATCGGCATTGCCGTCATCGGCTTTCTCGTCTGGGCGCACCATATGTTCGTCACCGGCGAAGCCACTTATGCCGCCATCGCATTTTCGTTCCTGAGTTATCTCGTCGCGATTCCCTCCGCCGTGAAGGTCTTTAACTGGACGGCTACTCTCTATAAAGGATCTATCTCGTACGACACGCCGATGCTTTACGCCCTGGGCTTCATCGGCCTCTTCACCATCGGCGGCCTCACGGGCCTCTTTCTCGCTTGCCTCGGCCTTGATATTCATTTGCACGACACCTACTTCGTCATCGCGCACTTCCACTACATCATGGTCGGCGGCGCGGTGATGGGTTACGTCGGCGGCTTGCACTTCTGGTGGCCAAAGATTACCGGCCGCCTCTATCCCGAATTTCTCGCGCGTGCTGCCGCGATCATTTTGTTCATCGGCTTCAACCTGACATTCTTCCCCCAGTTTATCCTCGGCGGGCTCGGCATGCCGCGCCGCTATCACAATTACCCGCCCGAGTTTCAGGTGCTCAACGTCATGTCTACCGCCGGCGCTTCGATTCTCGCCCTCGGCTATCTTTTGCCCATGCTGTACCTGACGTGGTCCATGCGTTACGGCAAGATTGCCGGCCCGAATCCCTGGCCCGCCACCGGCCTTGAGTGGAAAACCGATTCGCCGCCGCTCACGGAGAATTTCCGCGAAACTCCCGAAGTCGATTGGGAGCCGTACGATTTCGTTCACCGTCCGGATTTGGGCCTTACCGGCTCCAAACCGAAGCTGCCGGGCAAACTTTCGCCTGCGCACGGCGACGACTAGATTTTGTTGTGGATAGGCTTCAGCCTGTCCCCTTGATCTTGGTCAGGTCTGGGGTTTTGGTTTATGTAGCGCCGGGTTTTAGCCCGGCACCTGATGGCGAATTGAGCCATCGGACATTGTAAGAACAGAGGAGCACCGAGTGCATCGCACCGGAGAGCTGTACGGGCAATACAAAACGCTGGAGCAGCAGAAGGAAACCGCCACCCTCGGTATGTGGGTTTTCCTGGTCACGGAAATCCTGTTTTTTGGCGGGATGTTCCTGACGTATGCCATCAACCGCCACGAATATCCCACCGCCTTCGGCGTTGGCGGCAACATGCTCGACCTTAATCTGGGCTTTGCCAACACCGTTGTCCTCATCGCCAGCAGCTTTACCATGGCTATGTCCGTGTGGTCCGCCCAAACCAGCAACAAGAAACTTGTTCCGATTTTTCTGATTTTCACGCTCATTCTTGGCATCGTGTTTCTTGGCGTTAAAGTCGTCGAATACAAGCAGAAGTTCGATCACCATCTGATCCCCGGCCATGGCTTTGACATCACTTACTGCTCCAAACAGCCCGCTGCGGTGTGCGGTATCTCGGAAGAAGATCATGCAAAAGAGATAACCGAGATTAAGGAAGGAATCGAAGCCGACGGTGGCCTTGTCGCTCTCAATGCCCACGCGCAGCTCTATTTCTCGCTCTATTTCGGCATGACCGGTCTGCACGCCCTGCACATGATTGTCGGCGCGGGTTTGCTCGTCTGGCTGATTCTGGAATCGCGCAAAGGCCGCTTCGACGCGAACTACAATACGCCCGTCGAGAATATCGGCCTCTACTGGCATTTTGTGGATATCGTCTGGATTTTCCTGTTCCCGTTGCTGTATTTGATCAATCGCCACTTGGCTTGAGCGGAGATTCGCGTGTCGGAAAATGGACATCAAGAGCACGTAGTTTCACCCAAACTGTACGCAACGATCCTTGCCGCTCTCTTATTCGGTACGTGGCTCACCGTGCAGGCCGCCAAGATTGACCTTGGCCGCTGGAACATCGTTCTCGCCCTGCTCATTGCCACTATCAAGATGAGTCTTGTCATTTTGTTTTTCATGCATGGCAAATACAGCTCGCGGCGCACCCAACTTGTGATCGTCTCCGGCTTTTTCTGGCTTGCCATCATGCTTGGTCTCACCATGACCGACTATTCCACGCGCAAACCCGAACCCAGTCGCAGCGCAAATCCGCCTGCAATCGCCATTCATCGGGCGTAGTCTTTCTTAGCGGGCGTTTTTCTCTTTACATCACTACTTCGGTATTTCTTTGCCTCGGCTTTGCGCACACTTCCGCCGTGTTCGGTTTTTGGTGGGATGTAGGGAAGGTGGCGATGTTCCGGAAGAGTTCCGGGTCGCCTTCGGCGAAAGTGCGGTCTCGGGTCTTCTTTACCAGAAAATAAAAAGGGGAGAAACGAACCGGCCCAGCCCTCAATCCCCTAAAGGGATCCTCGGCTCGCTTCTCCCACATCTTAGAGAATTGCAACCCGCACGCCATTCTTAAGTCCTTTTCTTTCAATATAATGCCAATACTCCTCTAAGTAAAAACGCGGTACTGCCTTCCCAAAATTACCAGCCAGAAAAATGCTCCAGCAGCCTCCTCTGCCCGGCGCTTCGTAAACTTGACCCGCAAAGATGCTGCCTGTTATCGTCAAAAGTTATGCTGGCCTCAGTGTCCTCACTGGGCGCCAGGGCTCCTGTGGAGGGGCGCTTTCGGACCATGGGCCTGACCAAACTCGTCGTGCGCGGCGCGCGGCAGCACAATCTCAAGAACATCAGTCTGGAGATTCCCAGAAACACGCTGACGGTCATCACCGGTCTTTCCGGCTCCGGCAAATCCTCGCTTGCGTTTGACACGATTTACGCGGAAGGCCAGCGCCGCTACGTTGAGTCCTTGTCCGCATACGCTCGCCAGTTCCTTGATCAAATGGAACGCCCGGACGTGGATGTCATCGAAGGCCTCTCGCCCAGCATCGCCATCGAACAGAAAACCACTTCACGTTCGCCGCGCTCCACCGTCGGCACCATCACCGAAATTTACGATTACCTTCGCGTGGTTTATGCCTCGATCGGAGTTCCCCATTGCCCGAGTTGCGCGAAACCCATCACCCGCCAATCGAGCGAAGCCATCGTGCAATCGATTCTGCAGGGCGAACTCGCTCAGCCCGACGATCGCGTCATGATTCTCGCCCCCATCGTCCGTGGTCGCAAAGGCGCCTATCGCAAGGAACTCGAAAAGCTCGGCCAGGACGGCTACGTCCGCGTTCGCATCAACGGTGAACTCTACCCCATGGACGATCTTCCTGCGCTCGATAAGCGCAAGAATCACACCATCGAAGTTGTTGTGGACCGCTTGCTGGTAAAGCAGGGCATCGCTTCCCGCCTCGAGCAATCCATTGCCACCGCTCTCAAACTCGCCGGAGGCCTTGTCACCGTCGCCGTCGTCGGCGGCAAGGAGCACGTCTTTTCCGAAAAACTGGCTTGCCCCGATTGCGGCATCAGCGTGCCGATCCTCGAGCCGCGTTCGTTCAGCTTTAACTCGCCCTACGGTGCCTGCCCGGCTTGCAATGGCCTCGGCTCGAAATACGATTTCGATCCCGCCAAGATTTTCCATGATTTCAGCCGTCCGCTCTTCGATGGCGGCCTCGGTCCGGGTTCTGCGTCCACAATTCTAAAGCGCACGCTCGAACTGGCTGCTTATGCCCACGGCTTTAATCTCGATACGCCCTTCGACAAGTTCCCGCAAAAAATCCAGAATCTGATTCTTTACGGCTATCCACCTTCTGGAGGCCCGGAAGCAAAAGACGGTGAAACGCTGAAGGCTAAGCCCCAGAAGGAAAAGGGCTTTCGCTTCAACGGCATTCTGAAATTTCTCGAAAAGAATTTCGAGGAATCGAACTCCGACGCTTATCGCGAATGGATGACGCAGTATATGTCCGCCACCCAGTGCAGCGTCTGCCATGGCAAACGACTTCGGCCCGAATCGCTCGCCGTCAAACTCGCCGGCTGGTCCATCGCGGACTTCACTTCACTCTCGCTAACCTCCGCCCGGCCCGCCGTCGACAAGATCGTTTCGCATCTCACCGCGCGTCAAAAAGAGATTGCCGCGCGTCCGCTCGAAGAAGTCGCCCAGCGCATCGAATTCCTTCTCGCCGTCGGCCTCGGCTATCTAAGCCTGGACCGCTCCGCCGCCACGCTTTCTGGCGGCGAAGCCCAGCGCATCCGCCTCGCCACGCAAATCGGTTCGCGCCTTCGCGGCGTTCTATACGTGCTTGATGAGCCCAGCATTGGCCTTCACGCGCGCGACAATGAACGCCTTCTCGGTTCGCTCGAACGCCTGCGCAATCTCGGCAACACCGTCCTTGTCGTCGAACACGACGAAGACACGATTCGCCGCGCCGATTTCGTGGTGGACCTCGGTCCCGGCGCGGGCAACGCCGGCGGCTACCTCGTCGCGCAAGGCAAGCCCCAGCAAATTGCGGATAGCAAGGACTCGCTCACCGGCCAGTATCTTTCCGGCGCGCTGAAAATCCCTGTTCCCAGTTCGCGCCGCGCCGCCAACGGAAAAAATATTCAAATCCTCGGCGCCACCGCCAACAATCTCAAGGATGTCGACGTCACCATTCCCATCGGCTTGCTCACCGTCGTCACCGGAGTCTCCGGCTCCGGCAAATCCACGCTGGTCAACGACATTCTCTATCGCACGCTCGCGCAAAAACTCTATCGCTCCAGCGAGCCTGGCGGAGCGCACCGCGAAATCACGGGCATCGAATTCATCGACAAGGTCATCGAAATCGACCAGGCGCCCATTGGCCGCACGCCGCGCTCGAATCCCGCCACGTATACCGGTGTCTTCGGCCCCATCCGCGAACTCTTCGCCATGCTTCCCGAATCGCGCGAGCGCGGCTATAAACCTGGCCGCTTCAGCTTCAACGTAAAGGGCGGCCGCTGCGAAGCCTGCCAGGGCGATGGTCTCCGCCGCATCGAAATGAATTTCTTGCCGGATGTCTACGTCACGTGCGAAGTCTGCCGCGGCCGCCGCTACAATTCGGAAACGCTCGCCGTCCGCTATAAAAATCATTCCATCAATGAAATTCTGAATCTGCCCATTTCCGAAGCCCTGAAGCTCCTCGAAAATATTCCGCAAATCCAGCAAAAACTTTCCACGCTGGTCGAAGTCGGTCTCGGCTATGTTCAGCTCGGCCAGTCCGCCACCACGCTTTCCGGCGGCGAAGCCCAGCGCATTAAACTCGCCCGTGAGCTTTCCAAGCGCCAGACCGGTCGCACCCTTTACATTCTCGATGAACCCACCACCGGCCTTCACTTCGACGACGTTCGAAAACTTCTCGACGTTCTCCAGCGCCTCGTCTCGCTCGGCAACACCGTTCTCATCATCGAACACAATCTCGACGTGATAAAACAAGCCGACTGGATCATCGACCTCGGCCCCGAAGGCGGCGAAGGCGGCGGCCGCATCGTCGCGCAAGGCCCGCCCGAACAAGTCGCTCGTTCCAAAAAATCCTACACTGGCCAGGCCCTCGCCCGCGTGTTATCTATTCCAGCCACCAACGGCAACGGCTCCGCAAAGTTGTAGCGCCGGCTTCCGAAGCCGGCATCTTCGATTCCCCCGCCACTGCAATCATTCCGGGTCGTCTAGATTTACCCGCGCAAGCCGTTGTAGCGCCGGCTTTCCGAAGCCGGCATCTTCGATTGCCGCGCCACTGCCTGCGTTCCCGGTCCGCGTGGATTTATCGCTGCAGGCACGCTAAAGTTATCCATCCGCACATGTCCATCTACTCCATCTCTCCCCTTCAATTCGGCGATATCGAAACCTATCCCCTCGCCTCCCGTAAAAGCAAAGTCACCGTCGCCGACTTCGCCCAACCTCTTGTACCGAATTCCTCGCTGAAAAACTTTCTGGACTCTCTCCCCAATCTCCTCGCCGCCGGCGATCTCCGCGATCTCCTCGCCGCCATGCACGCCGCAAAACGTGCTCGCAAGCCCATTCTCTGGGGCATGGGCGGCCACGTCATCAAAACCGGTCTCGGCCCCATCATCAATGATCTCCTCCGCCGCGGCTTTATCTCCGGCATCGCCATGAACGGCGCCGCGCTCATCCACGATTTCGAAATCGCGCTCTGCGGCAACACGTCCGAAGACGTCGAAGCCGGCCTCGGCGCCGGCGCATTCGGCATGGCCCGGGAAACCGGCACCTTTCTCAACTCGATCGCTTCGACTGCCGCCTATACCGGCATTGGTTACGGCGAAGCCGCCGGAAAATTCCTCGCCTCGCGCAAACTCCATCCCAAACACGCCGCCAGCGTTCTCCTCGCCGCCTATCAACACAAAATCCCCGTCACCGTCCATCTCGCCATCGGCACCGACATCCCGCACATGCACCCTGCCGCGGACGGCTCCGCTCTCGGCTCCGCCACTCACAACGATTTCCGCCTCTTCTGCTCGCTCGTGAAAGAAATGCACCCCGGCGGCGTATATCTCAATTGGGGTTCCGCCGTGCTCTTGCCCGAAGTCTTTCTCAAAGCCGTTTCCGTCGTCCGCAATCTCGGTGTGCCCTTACAGCCAATTACCACCGCGAATTTCGATTTCATCCAGCACTATCGCCCGTTGCAGAATGTAGTGAAGCGCCCGACGGCCTCGGCGAATAACAAGTCCGGCCAAGGCTCTCGTGGTTTCGCCATCACGGGTCACCACGAACTACTCCTCCCGCTCGTTGCTGGCGCGCTTGCCAACGGCTGGCCCGGAAAATCCGCGAAACCCGCCGCGCGCACTCGGCGTAAAGGGAAGCGATGAGTTTCTTCGACGACAATACGGAAAACGCGTCCGGCGATTCCACCGGAGAAATTTCGCCTGGCGACCCGTTCTTCTACGGTGCCACGCATCCGCAGCCATACCATTTCGTCGAGCCTTCGAATAACGATCTCGATGTCCCCTGGTCTTGGGGCCATTTTTTCTGCTTCATTCCGTTCGCTGTTCTATCCCTGGTTTTTATCCAGATCGTTTTTACGATCTACTACATCCAGACAAAAGCCATCTCTCCGCGCCCCACGCAAAGAGAATTGCAGCAGCTCGCCACTTCCAAACCCGTGTTTGCCATCGGAAGCATGGTTCTTTGGTACGCCGTCATTTTTCTGTTTCTCTACTTCACGATCCGTTTTTTCTACAACAAACCTTTTTGGGAGTCGCTTCGCTGGCGCAAACTCAATTCCGCAATTTCAAAACTCCCAGCCCAGCCCTGGCTCTACGTTTTCTCCGGCGTCGCTCTTTCTTTCCTCGTAATGCTCATCACGGCAAAAGTTAAAGCTCCCGACCACGCCCCCATCCAGGAAATTCTCAAGAACAAGAACATGGCCTTCGCCTTTATGGGCATGGCCGTTCTCGTTGCTCCCTTGGCGGAAGAAACAATCTTTCGAGCCTATCTCTATCCGCTCTTCGCCAGGACTTTTGGCGTCTGGCCCGGCATCGTCCTCACTGCAATTTTGTTCGGCATCATGCATGGCGCTCAGTTGGGCTGGGCCTGGCCGATCGTCATTGCGCTTACCGGCGTTGGAGTCGTCTTCGCGTTCGTCCGCTCGCGGACGGAAACTGTCCTTGCGAGCTATCTCATGCATCTTGGCTATAACTCTACTCTTGCATTTCTTTTCGTGGTTGCCTATTTCGCCGCAAAATACGGCAAGATCTCGCCTCAGCTTCACTGACGCGGCATTTCCTTCTCATCCTGTTCATTCGCTACAATAGAACTCTGCGAGGATAACTTTCGAATGTACGTAGCCCAGCCCA
>JAFDVY010000127.1 GCA_018268785.1 Acidobacteriota bacterium
ATCAGGTCAGCTGGTGATTCTGCCGCGCGGCGGAATGGGACGCACGCACGCGGAAAACAAGCCCAACGATCCACGCCAGCGTAGCGGCGATCAGATAAAGGAGAGCACCGGCTGTGAATACCTGCCAGGCCGTATGCCAGAGAGGCAGAGCGGTAAAGTAAAGGCAGCTCAGGCGGTAAAGGAAGCTGAAGACGGCCCAGGCAATCAACCCAGAGCCCAGCATACTGCCGGGACTCTTCCGGAATCGCGCAATCGGAATCAGCGCGAATAATACCGCAGCCACAAATGCGAGTATGTTTCGCCCGAACGCCACACGCTCAAAAACCGGGAACTTGTTTGCGACAACAACCCAAACGCCGAACACGCCGAAGAGGCACAGGCCGATGTACACACCCAGGCGGAATGCGGAATCTCTCAAGGCATTGTACGTTTTGTAGCCAGGCAAATGCGCAGCGAACGTCATGGGTTGCTGGTCTCCCAAGCGACTAAACGAACCCGGTCTTACTGAGAAAGTTGCGTCAGATCGGCCGAAATTGCGGAAGGGGCGCTTTCGTTGCCAGCCCGGTCCACGGCAGTGATGGTGTACCAATAACGGTGCCCGGCCTGCACTGAAATATCACGATACGCGGGCGCAAGCAACAATTCAGTTGTCAAAATCTGCCCGCGGGCGTCCTGAGAGTCACTACGGTAGACGCGATACCCAGCCAGATCGCTTTCCAGGCTAACGGACCAGGAGATTTCCACAGCAACAGTTCCCGACGGCGGCGAAGTGACGGCGGCAACTACGTTTTGCGGGGCAGCAGGGGGAAACGTGTCGCGAGGCGTGACTACTGCCGGCGCGGAATCGTCGGACTCGACAGAACCGTCTCCTCCAAGTGCCACCGCTCGGACAACGTAAACGTACGTCTTGCCAAAATCAAAGAGTGTATCGCGGTAAGAGCTTTCTGGCGCTGGAGCGAGGAGGGTCAGCGGCGATTTCCATTTCGCCTGAGCGATGTCGTGCGCTGCCGCGTCGGCGGTCGCAGGATCGATTTCGCCGCGGAAGACACGGTAGCCGGTCAATTGGTCAAGCGGCGCCCCGCCGGAAGTTTTCTTTGACGCGATCCAGTCTAGTTCGACGGCTTGCTCGGTCACTTTCGCCTCCAGCCCAGAAACCTTTTCCGGCACGGGAAAAATCCTGACTACGACAGTGTTGGAATCGGCGGAATCCTTTTTCTTCGCAGCGCGCGTGCGCACGCGGTACGCATAGACTGCTCCGGGGCGCGCCGCGGTTTCTTTCGCATCAATGGGATCCTTGAATTGAATGTGTTTTTCGGCTGTGTAGGTGTCGAGCAAAGCGCCAGGCAGCGTGTAGACGAGTTGGAACGACTTGTTGTCCGGCTTGCCGTCTGGTTTCAAAATTCCGCGAAAAATCTCGACGGCCGGCGGTTCGGTGAGCCGTTCATTGGTTACCGTGCGCGTCGGCAGGGTCAACGTGAGCAGCGCGCCGTCGCCGGATTGGCGCACCGCGAGGTCGGTAATGGCTGCTGGGACGGGAGGAGAAGGCGGTGTCGGCTCGCCGGGAGCTCCGCACGCCGCGGCGGACAAACAGGAAAAAATCAGAAACGGGAAAACGGCGGAAGAGCTTATGCTTCGCCAAGCGGCCACGGATTCTGCCCGTTTTCTATTTTCCATTTTCGAATTTCAAATCTTACAGGATGTAGCGGCTCAAATCCTGGTTCTTTACGATATCGGCAAGCTGCTTGCTCACGTAAGCGGCATCGACCTTCACGGTTTTCTTTTTCATATCCGGCGCTTCGAAGGAAATTTCGTCGAGCAGCTTTTCCAGGATAGTGTGCAAGCGCCGCGCACCGATGTTTTCGGTCTGTTCGTTCACGCTCGTCGCGAATCTTGCCACGGCTTCCACGGCATCTTCCGTAATGTTCAATTTGATGCCTTCTGTTTCGAGCAGCGCCACATATTGCTTGATCAACGCGTTCTTGGGCTCGGTCAAAATCCGGACAAAATCCTCTTCCTTGAGCGATTGCAGTTCAACGCGAATCGGCAAGCGCCCTTGCAGCTCGGGAATCAGGTCGGACGGCTTCGTCACGTGGAACGCACCGGCAGCGATGAACAAAATGTGATCCGTGCGAATCATTCCGTAGCGCGTGTTGACCGTCGTGCCCTCAATAATCGGCAAAATATCGCGTTGCACGCCTTCGCGCGAAACATCCGGCCCATGGCCGGATTCGCGCCCCGCAACTTTGTCGATTTCGTCTATGAAAATAATCCCCATCTGCTCGGCGCGCTCCACCGCAATGCGCGTCACCTGATCCATGTCCAGCAGCCTGCCTTCTTCTTCCTGGATCAGGTACTCGAACGCGTCCGCAACCGTCATCTTCCGCTTTTTCTTTTGCTGCCCGAACATGCCGCTCAGCATGTCCTTCAAATTCACGTCCATCTCCTCGACGCCCTGATTGGAGATGATTTCGAACGAAGGCATCTGGCGTTCGCGCACTTCGATGTCCACCATGCGCTCATCCAGTTTTCCTTCGCGCAGTTGCACGCGGAACTTTTCGCGCGAGCGCTGCGTCTGATCGCGCTGCGCCGCGGCATCCGCATCCGGAGTACCCGGCGCGGGCGGCGGTGGCGGCGGCAAGAGCAAATCCAGAACTCTTTCTTCCGCAGCTTGCTCCGCGCGGTCCGCGACTTCGTCCAGTTTCTCTTCGCGCACCATGTCAATGGAAGTCTCGACAAGGTCGCGCACCATGGATTCCACGTCGCGCCCGACGTATCCAACTTCCGTGTATTTCGAAGCTTCGACCTTTACAAACGGGCAGCCGGCAAGGCGCGCCAATCGCCGGGCGATTTCCGTCTTGCCCACGCCGGTCGGCCCAATCATCAGAATGTTCTTCGGCAAAATATCTTCGGCCATTTCCGCAGGCAATTTCTGGCGGCGCACGCGATTGCGCAGAGCTACCGCCACGGCGCGTTTCGCCGCCGCCTGGCCAACGATGTATTTATCAAGCTCCGAGACAATCTCGCGCGGAGTCATTTCGTCCAGGGACGGAAGAAACTCCTCGCCTTCGCCAGCTGCTGGCGCTCCGCCATTGGGCATGAAAATCAAATCTTTGTCGGACTTGCTTGCCATTTTTGCTCTTGTGGTTTCTTTCTTGTGAGAATCGGAATCCCGCCCAGCGCTTCGCCTTAGATCTCTTCCACTGTAAAGTTTGCGTTGGTGTAAATGCAAATCTCGCTGGCGATGCGCATCGCTTCCAGCGCCAGGTCCTTCGCCCCAAGCTTCGAGTGTTTCACAAGGGCGCGTGCCGCGGCCAGCGCGTACGTTCCGCCGGAGCCGATCGCCACCAACCCGTCGTCCGGCTCGATGACGTCGCCGTTCCCGGAAAGAATAAACGTACCCTTCGCGTCCGCAACAATCAGCAGCGCTTCCAGATGACGCAGAGCGCGGTCCTTGCGCCACTCTTTCGCCAGTTCCACAGCCGCTTTTTGCAGATTGCCGGAAAATTCCTGAAGCTTGCCTTCAAATCGCTCGAACAGGGAAATCGCGTCCGCGGTCGAGCCCGCGAATCCCGCAACCACTTTGTCCTGATACAGGCGACGCGTCTTCTTGGCGGAATGTTTCATCACGTGATCGCCCATGGTCACCTGCCCATCGGCAATCAACACAACCTTGTTGTCCTTGCGCACGCAAAGAACAGTCGTACCGTGCAAAGCGGCGCTTCCCTGCGCGCTCTTTTGGCTTATTGGCATCCGTTCATTATACAGCCAGGCGGGAAAGCACGCCAAAATGCGGCGGCAGTCTCACGGATACGGAATTTCGCGGAACGACAGCACCCTGTACTTGTTCGGTTTCTGAACTGCGGCGATCCAGCAGGAATCGTAGTAAATGCCATTTCCTCCGGGATTGGCCACAGTCAACTGCGTTGCTCCCATGGTTCCTCCCGTTATGTTCGCCACTACCATGGCTCCGTCAAATTCTCCGCCGCTTCCTGAACCCGTTTCCACGACGGTTCCATTTCCAATGACCAGCACGAGGCCCCTCCAGCCGGAATCGCCTGTGAACGTCAATGTCCCTGTCACGACCAGCAATCCATATCCCGTATAGCCGGAGAGGGACAAGTCGCCGTTCACAACCACGGTCATAGGATTAGATGGGTAGGAAGCATTGGAAACGGAAACCGAAGCAGGCAGATTCGATTCTGTCACCGGCCCTGTCAAAACATAGTCGGCTCCGCCTTGAATGCTGTCCACCAGATTCGCGAGTTGCACCGGATCGTCCCAGGTAGCCGACGCAGGAGCGCTGCTCGATAGATTCGAAATAACTGGAGTGCCCGTAAAATCCGCAGGATATTTGTTCACTCCGGACTGAACGCTCGTTACGTCCGTGGGGTAAAAAACTCCGAAGGCGGGAAGCGCTGGCTGAGCCACACACGTGGGAAGCTTTCCGGTCCCCATTTGATCTGTACCGTTTACTTTGAACGTGAATGCGCCGCTAGGTGGCGGATCGAAATTCGCCGGGTTCAGGGCGGTGCCGGCGCTCGTCATCGTCACTGCGCTGTAGATCTGCATATTCGCGCCGGAAGGCCCGACAACGTATTGCAGCAGTTTGCGGCTGCCGTCGGGGAGCGCGGCCAGCGCCGTGATGCCGAGCGCCTGATATTGCGCGATGTTTCGAGTCAGATTCGTGCCGTCGAAATAAATCAACCGGTCCGGTCTGTAGGTGTACGCGCCCGGATTTGAATTATTCACATCGATTTGGATCGCATATTCCGACAGAGCATTGATGCGTACCCATTTGTAAAGGGCATTTTGCGCGCCCGCCATGCTGGATAGATTCTGCACGGAAGCGACGATTTGGATTGGAGAAGGCGGATTGTAACCAGGGAACTCCTTCGCCCATTCCGTATCCGGATATTCATTCGGATTGCCAAGGGCTGTGGGATCCACTGTTTCCGCGGGAGGCCCTGGACTTGGATTCGTAATGTAGATTGCGGTTCCCAAAGGCAGCATTGTTCCATAGGGCGGAATGTACGCAGGGCTCAAGCTATTCGGACTCTGCGGAAGCAACCGGCTGCGGCCTTCTTCGAGGCCGGAAAAGGCTGCGTAATAGACGCCCGTCGCCGAGCGGTAGTTGCCGCTCAGCGAAGTTTCGGTTCCGGAAGCGGCGAGCATTGCAATTCCAACGACGCACACCAGCAGAAGAACGAAAATCGCCAAAAGCAACGCGATCCCAGATTGCCCGCCCTTGCGCCGAATTTTTCCCTGCAGCTTCACAATGCTTCTCTCTCCTTCTTGCGGATCAGTAATCCGGATTCACGCGCCGCCCTTGTCCCTTCAACTGCACCACAAGCGGGCGTCCGGTATTCAAGTCCCCTGTCGGCGCCTGAACGATCAACGTGATAATTACGGACACGACGTGTTTCGGATCATTCGTGCTGGCCAAAGGATCGGTGCAGTCCCTTGGATGGTCCGCGGATTCGCAAAAATACTGGAATACCGGCACTGGATTGCCACCCGGATACATCAAGGGATACACAGCCTGTATTGCGGCCAGCTCAGCCGCGGACGGATTGTTCATCACGTTTTGCACATAGGGAACGAGCACGTCGAACCCGCTCGTCAAACCGTCCGGATCGGACGGAGAGAAATTCGCTTTGCTGATGGATCCCCGATACAGCGTTGTTCCGATCAGCTTGTAGCGGACCCACTCCACCCCATTGTGATTCTGCGGGTCGATGTCCGTTTCGATGATGATGTCGTACCCGTTCGGCGCAGTGCAGTTCGTGCCGATAATGCACGGCGAACCAGGATAGGTTCCCGACGGTCCCCAGGCGAATGGCGTGGATGCATAGCTGTTTACGGGAGGCGAAACGCTGGACATATATTCGTTGCGCGGGGGATATCCGGCATCGTTGATATCCCGCACCATCTGATCCATCCCGAAGCGCGCCTCCTGGAACGAATTCAGGAGCTGGGAGTCCGTGTGATACCGCTGCATGGCCTGCGTCAGCATTTCGAACGCGACTCCGCACACAATCATCAGAATTGCCAGAGCCGTCAGCAATTCCACCAGGGAAAACCCTCGCGCGCGGGATGCGGAGCGGTTCTTCATTTCCCGACCATCGCATCCAGCGTCACCGCCGGCACAAAACCGCTGCCGCCGAGTTGACGCACTCCGACAAAAAAGCGCTTCGAAACAATGGCGTTCGACGCGCTCAGCGTGGTCACCACAGTCCACCGCACGTCATAGGTCACACCGAAAGGATCGTTTGGATCCGTGTAGCTGAAACTGTAGTTGCCCACAGGCGCTGCGGAAAAATCGATCAGCGGGCGGTTGTAGATAAAAATCAGAGGACTTCCTACAGCCTTTCCCGATTGCGCAGGCGTGGTATCCCCCAAGCTGCACGCCGACGCGCACGTTGCCCCATTGGCTTCGAGAAAACTCGTCGCCGACAGCTTCTGGGACAGCATTTGATCCAGTTCGCGCTGCGCAAATACCAGTGAAGTCGAATCGAGCCGCCCTTTTTGATTGATTAGAATCGAAGCCGGCACCAATTGCGCAATCCCGACAAGCCCGATCAGCAGAATCACGGTCGCAATCAGCATTTCGACCAGGGAAAACCCCCGAGCATTTTTCCTCAGTGTGCTCCGGCGTCGAATTGGAGTGCTTCGTTCCATATTTGGTTTAGCTAACGCGCTGCCACGGTCCACCTGGGCCCGCTGTCCATACCTGCACGGAACCCGACGGCAACAGAACAATCGCCCGATATCCCAAATCGGTCACGCTCGTGTTCCCCAGGTAAAAAATGCCAACCGTCGCAGCTCCCGGAAACAATCGCGCACCGCGTTGGTCGTACTTTACTAAAGTGTTTCCCGGCGAGAGCACATTCAAAGCCGGGCTTCCTGACCCGACCGCCGTCGCAATCGCATCGGGCGCAGGAACCGATCCCGCACCGAGCAGTGAAATCGTGTCTCCAACCACGATCTGCGGTTCCGTTGGGCCCGGATTGCCGTCTCCGTCCAAATCAGCCCAAATTGTCCAGTACGCGCCGTTCTGTTGCACGATGCAGGAAACGGGGGAATTCTTACGAATAGCGCTGAACCGCGTCGTCTTCAGCGTCCCCGAAAATTTCGTGGCCGCGTCGTTTAATTGGTAGGAGCGATAGGCCCGCATCAGTGTCGGCACGGAAATCACCAGCAGGATCCCAAGAACGGCAATGGATACGAGGAGTTCTGTAAGGCTGAAGCCCCGCGAAAAACGCCGGGCAAAAACGCGATTTGCCGTGCCTCGTTCCAACGTTCGTGCCTCACAGAGGGAAGCGATTCCGGCGCTCGAACACGGCATGGGAGTTGCCGATCGTCCAAGTTTCATGTCGCGGCGCTTGAACGCCGCGGATTAGGCCGGTTCCTATAATTGTACTGGGGACGTAAACACGGATTGTAGTACAAACCTCGGGCATGAGGAGTATAGGGAAATACCCGGCAGTACACTTCTGCTTTCTTACCTTTTTGTGAACGCTTTACACAAAGGTAATCGAACTCGCCCGGCGCGCACGGCCCGCATTGAACTCAAATCGCAAACCGCCGCTGGCCTTGTTGTACAATTCCCGCGCTGAAAACCGAGGCCTCTATGAAAAAACTGCCCGTTTGTCTTCTCTTGGTGATTTCCTCCCTGCCTTTTTCCATTCGATCCGAAGCGCAATCTCCATCCGTTCCGATTCAGGATTTCTTCAAAAGCTATTTCGAGGAAACTTTGAAGAACGATCCCGAATACGCCACCAATGTCGGCCGCCACGAGTACGACGACCGCTGGACCGATCTATCCAAGGCAGCCCGGGAAGCGCGCATCGCCCGCATGCATACCCGGCTTGCTGAACTTGCCGGCTACAAGCTCGATTCTCTCTCGGAACAGGACCAGCTCAGCGCGCGCCTCCTGAAGTACGAGCTTACTTCCCAGCTTGAAGCCAACGATCTGCAAACCCATCTTCTCCGCGTCGGCCAGCTCTACGGTTTTCACAACCGCGTTTATCTCACGATGGACCGCATGCCCGCTCGCACCGCGAAGGACTACCAGAACATTCTTGCGAGACTTCACGGTATCCCCGCCTACATCGACCAAAACATCGCCATTCTTGACGAAGCAATTGCCGAAGGATGGGTTCAGCCGAAGATTGTCGTGGACCTGGTCAGCAATCAAATTGCCGCGCAAATCGCTCAGGAAAAGAAGGATTCCGCACTTCTCGCGCCCTTCCGAAATTTCCCCTCGAACTTTTCACCCGAACAGCAGGCCAAACTCCGCGAAGAAGCCGATTCCTTTTACGACAAGGAATTTCAGCCGGCCTGGCACAAGCTGCAGAACTACATCGCCAACGCCTATGCGCCAAGAGCTCGCAAAACGGACGGAATCGGCGGCGCACCCGGCGGCAAAGAAGCGTACGCGATTCTCGTTCGCCGCCTGACCACCACAAACGCCACACCCGAAGAAATTCACAAGAAGGGCGAAGAAGAACTCGCCCGCCTCGAATCGGAAATGCTCGCCATCGCCCGCGAAACAGGTTTCAACGGAACTCTGCAGGAATTTGAGAAAAAGCTCGATGCCATGCCCGAAATGCATTTCCGTTCCAAAGAGGACATGCTCGTCTATTCCCGCAACGTCGCGAAAATTATCGAGCCTGAACTTCCGAATCTTTTTCGCCACATTCCGCTGATGCTCTATGGCGTGCGCCCCATTCCTCCGGACCGCGAAGCCGCAACCGCGACCAACGCGCAAGCGCCTTCTCCCGACGCCACTACGCCCGGCTGGTTTAACCTCAATACCTACGAGCCCGAGAAGCAAGTTCGCTACGACAAGCAAGCCCTCGTTCTTCATGAAGCCGTTCCCGGCCACATCTTTCAAGGCTCTGTCGCACGCTCTCTGACCGGCATTCCCGAATTTCGCAGGTTTTACGGCAACAGCGCCTACGCGGAAGGCTGGGCGCTCTATTGCGAATCGCTGGGCTCGAAGCTCGGCGTATACAAGGACCCTTACGACCGCTTCGGCCAACTCGCCAGCGAACGCTTCCGCGCCGTCCGCCTGGTCGTGGACACCGGCCTTCATTCGCAAGGCTGGACGCGCGAACAGGCCATCGCATTTTTCAAGGAACATGCTCCGCAGGAATCCGTGGCCGAAATCGACCGCTACATCTCCTGGCCCGCTCAAGCGCTGGCTTACAAGATGGGACAGCTGGAAATCATGAAGCTCCGCAAAGAGGCGGAACAAAAGCTCGGCTCAAAATTCGACATTCGCGAATTCCACGACGTAATTTTGCGCGCTGGCGCTCTGCCACTTCAATTGCTCGATGAACAGGGCGAGAAGTTCATCAATTCGAAGTAAGTTTCGCCGCAAGAGCTTGCGCATTCCGGTGCGCAATCGCTTCGATTGAAATCATCGGATTGACCCCGGATGCCGACGGAAACGACGATCCGTCCATCACAAATAAATTTCGGGCTTCCCAGGTTTCCCCGTCGGGATCCGTCGCCGCAGTCTTCGGTGAATCGCCGAGCCGCGCCGTTCCCATGATGTGAAATGAAAACAGCGCCAGTTGCCCGTTGTCCCATCCCGCGCGATCCATGTCCCGCACCAGCGTTTCCAGCGAACCGCGTTTCCCCGGCTCATACGAGCAATACTTCGCATGTGGCGAATAAATTAGCTTTGCTCCAGCCGCCTCCAGGATTTTCGCCGCGCCGCAAAATCCCTTGCGCATGTGCGTCCGGTCGAACTCCGAAAGCGAGTAGCTCGATACGGGATTCCCTTCCGAATCGATCTTCACGCGACCGCCGTCGCGGTCCCGCAGTAACACGCCAATCGCCGAAGTATTCACGAATTTTCTCATCAAGCCGCGGAATTGTTCCGGAGACCGCCAGGCCAGCGGCGCCATCGCGATCACCGGCTGCAGCGCCGTCGTTTCAAACTTCACGCCGTAATTCCCGGTCATCGTGCGAAACTCGTCCGAATAAATCGCCTGCATCGTCCCTTCCCACGGACGAATCTCTTCCTCAAAAACGCCGC
>JAFDVY010000128.1 GCA_018268785.1 Acidobacteriota bacterium
TGCCTGAACGTCGCGTGCCGCTGCATTGATATCTCGATTGAGATCGAATTGCAGGACGATGCTGGTGGAACCCATCGAGCTCGAAGAGGTCATTTGCGTGACGCTGGCGATGTGGCCAAGCTGACGTTCGAGAGGAGCGGCAACATTGGACGCCATCGTTTCGGGGCTGGCGCCTGGAAGTCCGGCACCAACAGCAATCGTGGGAAAGTCAATTCGAGGCAAAGGAGCAACGGGAAGGAATCTGAAGGCCACCGCTCCGGAAAGGAGGATGGACAGAGTCAACAAGGTCGTCGCCACGGGGCGGCGAATGAAAGGCGCGGAAAAATTGGAAGAAAAATTCACCCGCTAGTCTCCGGTGGCAGGCTCTTCAATGGGATTGCCAATATGAAATTCAAACCGATGTGCGAGCCAATCGAACGCAAGGTAGACGACAGGCGTCGTGTAGAGCGTCAAGATCTGGCTCAGGATGAGGCCGCCAACGATGGTGATGCCGAGCGGCCGGCGAAGTTCGGAACCGACCCCTGTGCCAAGCGCGAGCGGAAGACCGGCGAGAAGCGCAGCCATGGTGGTCATCATGATTGGACGAAAGCGAAGCAGGCAGGCTTCGTAAATTGCGTCGAGCGGCGACTTGCCATGCTCGCGCTCGGCTTCAAGCGCGAAGTCAATCATCATGATGGCGTTTTTCTTGACGATGCCGATGAGCAAAATTATACCGATCAGAGCGACGATGCTGAACTCTTCGCGGCAGATCAGAAGAGCGAGAATTGCGCCCACGCCGGCAGAGGGGAGGGTGGAAAGTATGGTGATCGGATGGATAAAGCTCTCGTAGAGAATCCCGAGCACGATGTACACAGTGACCAGCGCGGCAAGAATGAGGAGGGGCTCATTGGCAAGCGAATTTATGAATGCGGCTGCAGTGCCCTGGAATTTCCCCTGAATGCTTGGGGGCATTTTCAGATCGGCCTTCGCTGCGTTGATCGCGTCGACCGCGTGGCCCAGTGAAGAGCCTGGAGCGAGATTGAACGAAAAAGTCACGACTGGAAACTGTCCCTGGTGATTCAGGGTGAGCGGCGCACTATCAGTCTCTACGCGAGTAAATGCCGTCAGCGGAACCTGCGTTCCATTGGAGGAGTGTACATAGATATTCTTGAGCGAGTCGGGATTTTGCTGGAACTGCGGATCCACTTCCATGACGACGTGATATTGGTTGAGTTGCGTATAGATGGTGGAGACCTGACGCTGGCCGAAGGCATCGTAGAGTGCGTTGTCAATATCCGCAGGGAGGATTCCGAGGCGGGAGGCAGAATCGCGGTCAATGATGATATTCAGAAGCAGGCCGCCGCTTAAATTGTCACTCGCTACGTCGCGAAGCTGCGGAAGCGATTTCAGCCGCTCGAGAAATTTTGGCACGTTGGCGCTGAGTTCCTTCGCGTCCACATCTTCGAGAGTGTACTGAAATTGCGTTCGGCTGACGCGGTCTTCGACCGTAAGGTCCTGCACGGGTTGCATAAACAGCGTAATGCCGTCCACTTTGTCGAGATTCGGCTGCAGGCGGCGGATCACGTCGCTTGCGCTGACGTGATTTCGCTGGCCGAGCGGCTTGAGATTGATTTGGATTCGGCCTGTGTTTAGCGTGGTGTTTGCGCCATCAATTCCGATAAACGAAGAAAGGCTGTCTACCGCGTCGTCCCGAAGGATCACGTCTGCAAGGGCTTGCTGATGCGCAGCCATCGAACGGAAAGAAATCGACTGCGGCGCCTCGGAAATGCCGAGGATTACGCCCGTGTCCTGCACAGGGAAAAAACCTTTCGGAACGTAGATATAAAGAAGAATCGCGCCGACGAGCGTGGCGACCGTGACCAGCAGGGTTATCTTGCGGAATTGCAACACAACTTTCAGTGTCCTGCCGTAGAACTCAATAATGGAATTGAACGCGTGCTCGGAAGTCCGATAGAACCAGGATTGTTCCGCTTCCTTTTGATGACGAAGGAGTTTCGCGCTCATCATGGGCGTAAGCGTCAGGGACACGACGGCGGAGACCAGAATCGTCACAGCCAGGGTGATCGCGAACTCGCGGAAGAGGCGGCCCACGATATCGCCCATGAAGAGCAGCGGAATGAGCACGGCGATCAAAGAGACGGTCAGCGAGAGAATCGTAAAGCCGATTTGTTCGGAACCCTTCAGCGCGGCTTGCAAGGGGGACTCGCCCTCTTCGATGTAACGCGAAATGTTCTCGATCATGACGATGGCGTCGTCCACAACGAAGCCCGTGGAAATCGTGAGCGCCATGAGCGATAGGTTATTCAAACTGAAGCCGAGCAGGTACATCACGCCGAACGTGCCGACGATGGACAGCGGCACGGCGATGCTGGGAATGATCGTGGCGCGAACGCTACGCAGGAAAAGGAAGATGACCATCACGACGAGCGCGATCGTCAGCATCAATTCAAATTGAACGTCCTCGACCGACGCTCTGATGGTTGTGGTGCGGTCGGTGAGAATCCTGACGTCCACGGAGGCCGGCAGGGCAGCCTGCAACTGCGGCAAGAGTCTTTTTACACGATCGACAACGCTGATGATGTTTGCGCCGGGCTGACGTTGAATGTTGACGATGACGGCGGGATTCTTGTTGGCCCAGGCGGCCTGCATCGAATTCTCAATGCCATCGGTAACCCTGGCGACGTCCGTCAAACGAACTGGCGCGCCATTGCGATACGCAATGATGACCGAACGATACGCATCGCCCGAAATGAGTTGGTCGTTTGCGGCGATTGTCACCGATTGCTGCGGACCGTCAAACGTGCCTTTTGCGAGGTTGACGTTTGCGCTGCCAAGAACGGTTCTCAGGTCTTCGAGGCTCAATCCGTAAGAAGCAAGCGCGGTCGGATTCGCTTGTATGCGAACCGCCGGCCGCTGGCCGCCACTGATGCTGACCAGTCCAACTCCCGGAAGCTGTGAAATCTTTTGCGCGAGATTGGTGTCCGCCAGGTCTTCGACGTTATAGAGCGGCAATGATTTGGAACTCAGCGCCAGTGTCAGAATCGGCGAATCGGCAGGATTGATCTTGCTGTAGATGGGCGGGTTCGGAATCCCTTGCGGAAGCAGGTTCGATGCAGAATTAATCGCCGCCTGAACTTCCTGTTCGGCGATATCAATGTTGAGATCGAGGTTGAATTGGAGCGTGATCAGCGAACTGCCGAAGGAACTCGTCGAAGTCATCTGATTCAGGCCGGGAATTTGCCCAAACTGACGCTCAAGTGGCGCAGTAACGGAAGAAGCCATCACTTCAGGACTCGCACCGGGATAAAACGTCTGAATCTGTATGGTGGGATAGTCAACTTGTGGCAGAGCCGATACCGGCAATTGCCGGTACGCGACCCAGCCAACCAAAAGGACGCCCACCATCAGGAGCGTGGTGGCGACCGGCCGTAAAATAAACGGCCGAGAAATGCTCATTGCTTCTTGCCTCCCTGATGTGCGGACTTGCCGCCTTGCTGCTGGGAAGAAGGTTGATTCGAGGCGGGAGCCGGGGAATCAGCGGGAGCATCGCCGGTGTTCGAGATGTTGGGAACAACTTTGCTGCCGTCCTGTAATTTGTCCTGTCCATCCGTGACCACGACTTCGCCCTGCTGCAAACCGGACGACAGGCCCGCGGTATTGCCTGATGTTTGAGCAACGTTTACAGGCCGGATACTGACCGTATTTCCCTGCCCCACGACGTAAACGTATATTCCTTGCGGACCGCGCTGGATCGCTGGCACAGGGACGAGCGTCAAATTCTTTTTCGTATCCACCAGCAAGTGGACGTTTACAAATTGATTTGGAAACAGTGCGTGGTCTGAGTTGTCAAAAAGCGCTTTCAGTTTGTACGTCCCGGTTGTCGGGTCAATCTGGTTGTCAATCGTCAGCAGCTTGCCGGAGGTGATTTTCGCGGTATTGTCGCGGTCGTAGGCTTCCACGTTGAGTTGGATTCCCCTGCGCAGCTTGTCATAGACCTGAGGAAGCTGGTCTTGAGGCAAGCTGAACACCACGGAAATTGGCTGGATCTGAGTGATCACAACAAGGCCATTGGTATCTGCGGCATGAATTATGTTGCCCGGATCAACGAGGCGAAGTCCCACGCGCCCGCCCACCGGCGAAGTGATGTGGCAATAGGTGAGTTGAAGCTTGGCATTGTCAATCTGCGCCTGATCCGATGTGATGGCGCCATTGAACTGACCGACTTGGGCTTGCTGCGTATCAAGCTGCTGTTGCGGGATAACGCCTTCCTTGAAAAGCAGTTTGAAGCGCTCAAAGTTGACTTCAGCGTCGCGGCGTCCTGCCTGATCTTTCGCAAGCTGTCCCTGGGCTTGTTCTAATTGAACCTGAAACGGACGAGGATCGATTTCGGCAAGCAAATCCCCCTGCTTTACGAATTGACCTTCCTTGAAGGCCACATTGACCAGTTGCCCGTCCACGCGGCTGCGAACCGTAACCGTGGCTAGCGGAGTGACGCTGCCAAGCCCATTAAAGAAAACCGGAAGATCGCCGGATTGCGCAGTAGCTACCACAACGGGCACGGCATAGCCTCCCGCACCAGGTCCTTTGCCCTTTGAGCTGCCGGGAACCGCGGCCGAGTCTGCAGATTTGCTGTGAGAACTGCGGTACCACCAGAAGCCACCAGCGGCGATAGCGAGCACCAAAAGCCAAATCCACCAGCGGCTGCCCGGGGCGGAATTTCCGCCTGCCCGGCTCCCTGTGGCGCTGCCAGTCTCAGGCAGGTCCAAGGACTTCAACTGACTCATTCGATGGCTCCTCTAAAAGCGGATAGCGGAGTGCGAGCACGTCCGCCAATGGGAGGACGACCTTACCGCTGTACCGTGGATGCTCTGCTAAGCAGTCTGTCGCAGAAACACCCCCACGCAATGATTGGACGGACGCCGGCAAGGAATGGTTACGCGGTCGGAGAACGCCAGATTTTTCACAGTATGAGAAACTGAAACGCGTTATAGTGCTGCCACGCAGGCAGAGGAGAAAATTGAATGTTCAAGGGGTTGCTTGTTGGAGTCTTGCTGGGTGTGTTGATCGTGTTCGGTGCGGTCTATTTTTATTTTGCGACAGGGCGCGCGCCAGTGGCAGTGACTGCTCCGGAAATGCCGTTCGAGCGAATGATGGCGCACAAGGCGCTTAACGCATACCTGGAGAAGCTCCCGCATCCCTTGCCGCAAGTGCCGGCAGATGAAAAGAACCTTCTGGAAGGGGCAAAAGTTTACAAAGAGCACTGTGCCGTTTGTCACGGATTGCCCGGCGAGCAGCCCTCTGCGATTGCCGAAGGAATGGCGCCGCGCCCGCCGCAACTCTTCAAAGGGACTGGCGTTACGGACGACGAAGAATGGGAATCCTATTGGAAAGTGGAAGGCGGAATTCGCATGACGGGAATGCCAGGCTTCAAAGGACGATTGAGCGAGACGCAAATCTGGCAAGTGGTCGTACTGGTGAAGAATGCGGACAAGATTTCGATCCCCGTGAGAACAGAGTTGGCGGGAACCCCGGCTCCAGCGGCGTCATCACCGGTGACCTCTGTCCCAGCGAAATAGAGCGGCCATAAGTTGAGGCGTTCTTGGCTTGGCTCAGCCAATTTGGGCGGTTGAGCTTGTTTGAGTGTGTTTATTAAAAAAGTGATGCGTAGTTTGCCGGGTGTACAATGCCGGGCGACAGGGTAGTTTCTAAGCCTTTGCTTCATCAAACGTGAAATTTCCAGAAAATTACTTCTGAGGGGCAACAACGATGCTAAATCGCCGAATCTTGCCGGTCCTTTTGAGTGTGGCTGCGTGTTTACTCTTTGCGGGTATGACCGCGGCGCAAACGAAGCTGTTGCGCTTCCCCGACATTCATGGAGACAAAGTTGTATTCACTTACGGCGGCGATTTATGGATCGCTTCAACCTCGGGAGGGACGGCTACGCGGCTAACGTCGCATCCCGGCCTCGAACTATTCGCGAAATTCTCGCCGGACGGAAAGTGGATCGCGTTCACGGGCCAATACGACGGCGACGAACAGGTTTACATCATCCCTGCAACGGGCGGAGTGCCAAAGCAGCTTACATTCTATCCGGCGCGCGGGCCGCTCACGCCACGGTGGGGCTATGACAACCAGGTTTACGGATGGTCGCCCGACGGAAAATCCGTGCTGTTTCGCTCGCTTCGCGAACATTTCGATCTGGGTGACAGCAGGCTTTATACCGTAAGCGTGGATGGCGGAATGCCGGTGGCCCTGCCGATGCCGAAATCCGGCGCGGGCGATTTTGCTCCTGACGGAAAGAAAGTTGTGTATTCCCCGCTGTTTCGCGATTTCCGCACGTGGAAACGGTATTCCGGGGGATGGGCGCAGCAACTCTACATCTTTGATTTGAATTCGCACGCCGCGGAAAAAATTACGGACGATTCCCGGGCACACCGCGACCCGATGTGGGTCGGCGGAAAGATCTACTATTCCTCGGACAAGGATGACACGCTCAATTTGTATGTGTACGACCCTGCGACGAAGAAGACCGAACAGCTCACGCATGGAAAAAAGTGGGATTTGCGCTGGCCAAGCACCGATCACAAAAATCAAATTGTCTATGAGCTGGAAGGCGAGCTGAACGTATTCCATACGGACACGGGAAAGAGCGACCACATTTCGATTACCGTTCCAACCGACGCCATAGCCATGCGGCCATCTCGTATTTCTGCTTCAAATGAGGTGGAAGGTTTCGAATTGAGCCCCAAGGGCGAGCGAGCGGTGTTTGTTGCCCGCGGCGACGTATTCAGCGTCCCCATTGAAAAAGGCGCAACGCGAAATCTGACGGACTCATCGAACGCTCACGACAAGTGGGGCCGCTGGTCTCCCGATGGCGCAAAAATCGCCTACATCTCCGACGCCGATGGCGAAGATGAAGTTTATCTCGTAAACCAGGATGGTTCCGGCAAGCCGGAAGAGCTCACCCATGGTTTTCACGCCATGCTTTATGCGGCGGAATGGGCGCCGGACGGCAAGCGGCTCGCGTTTTCCGACAAAGACGGGAAATTGTTCGTGCTCACGCTCGACGACAAGAAAGTCTCGCAAATTGCTCAGGATCCGAGCGGAAGGCTGCGCGATTACATTTGGTCCTCGGACGGCGGCCACATCGCGTTCACCATGAACAATCCGAACAATTTCCGCTCGATATACGTCTGGAGCGCAGGCGATGGGCAGGTGCATCGCGTGACGGGCGACCTGTTCGACACGACGGACATCGCCTGGGACACCGAGGGCAATTATCTCTATTACATCGCGGTGCGTGATTTCGCGCCGCAAATCAGCCAGATCGAATTCAATTTCGCAACGAACCGCGGACAGGATCTTTACGCTCTGGCGCTCCGGAAAGACGTGAAGAACCCCTTTCCGCCGGAGAGCGACGAAGTAACGATCTCCAAGGATGGCGAGAAGAAAGACGAAAAGAAGGACGACAAGGACAAGAAAGAAGAAAAGAAAAAGGAGTACTTCAAGATTGATTTTGACGGGCTTTCGGAGCGCGTGACGCGCGTCCCGGTAACCGCTGACAATTATTTTGGTTTAACCGCCACGAAAGACGGCTTGCTCTTCGCCAAGGGCGGAGCGTTTTTCTACGGCCGCGAACCATTTCCAGATGCGAGCCTGGTTTTCTTTTCGACGAAAGACCGCAAGGAAAACACTCTGGCTGAAGATATCCAGGGCTACGCGGTCTCGGCGGATGGCAAGAAGGCATTGGTTCGCCAGGGTCGCGCCTACAAACTGTACGACGTGAAGCCTGACGGAAAGAACAGCGCAAAGAATGTTTCGACGGATGGACTCATGGTCGACCGGGTACCACACGAGGAATGGGTCGAAGCGTTCAACGAAGTGTGGCGCCGGTACCGCGACTTTTTTTACGTGAAGAATATGCATGGCTATGATTGGAATGGATTGCGAGAGCAATACAGGCCTCTCGTGGATTATGTCGCGCACCGATCCGACCTGAACTATGTGCTCGGCGAAATGGTGGCGGAACTTAGCATCGGCCATGCATATATCGAGGGCGGAGATTGGGAAATGCCCAAACGTCCGCAAGTCGCTCTGATGGGCGCGCGATTCGAACTCGATACAACCGCCGGAAAATACAAAATCAGCAAAATTTACCGGGGCCAGAATGAAGAGGAACTCTATCGTTCTCCGCTGACGGAAGTCGGCGTAAAAGCCGGCGAAGGCAATTATATTCTCGCGATTGACGGCAAGGAACTGACTGCGAAGGACAATCCTTATCAATTCCTGCTGAACAAGGCGAACCGGCCTGTCCAACTTACGCTAAATGACAAACCGGCCTGGGAAGGTTCCTGGCAGACGAATTACAAACCGATCACGCAGGAACGCAACCTGATTTATCTGGAATGGGTGACGCGCAATCGCGAGATCGTTTCGAAAGCAACGAACGGTCGCGTTGGATACATCCATATTCCAGACATGGGCGCTGCGGGAATCCGCGAATTCATCAAATATTACTATCCGCAGATCCGCAAGGAAGGCTTGGTCGTGGATGTCCGCGGCAACGGCGGCGGCAACGTTTCTCAGATGTTGATTGAACGTTTGCGCCGTGAATTGCTGGGAACGGAATTTTCCCGCGGCGATTCATTTACGGGGACTTATCCAGGCTCAACATTCTACGGACCGAAAGTCTGCCTCATCAATGAGACTTCGGCTTCCGACGGCGACATTTTCCCATACATGTTCAAACAAGCTGGCCTCGGACCGTTGATTGGCAAGCGAACCTGGGGCGGCGTGGTCGGAATTTCCGGTCATGGGCCTCTGATCGATGGCGGCACCGTGTTCGTCCCCGAATTTGCCACGGCATCTGTTCAAGGGCAGTACGTAATCGAAGGTCACGGCGTTGATCCGGACATCGTTGTTGAGAACGAAGCGGCCGCTGTCATTGATGGAAAAGATCCGCAACTGGCACGTGGCATCGCCGAAGTATTGAAAGCGATGGAAGCCTCGCCGAAGAAGCTACCGGGGCGCCCTGCCGATCCGGTGAAAACTCCAAAGCGTTAGTAGGAGGCTACTTCACCGGCGGATGCGCGGCGAAATATTGGTCCAGCGCCGCGGCGACTTCGTTCGTCGCGCGCTGGACATTTCGATCGAGAGCGGCAACAACGGCAGGAACGTCCTTGCCGGTTACTGGCTCGTCGTAGTTATAAACGTGGGTCCATACCGTGGCGTTTGTTTTAGTATCGCGCATTTCCAGTTCAATGCTGAGACGCCCTGCGAATAATTTTCCCGTTACTTCTTTGAAATCGTAAAGCCGCCCGCGCAGCACGAAATCGCCGCGGGCTCCGCTTCGCAACGTGCCTACGTCTCGATAGCGCCCCGAACCTCGCAGCTTGCGCAAGAGAACGTCGCGAATCATTTCTACAGGTGGTTCGGACCATCGCTCCGTTTCGTACGTCCCCATCTGCTCGTGCTCGGAGCTGTAGACGATGCGGTCTTCACGATATAAGTGCGACGTATAAATGGGACCGAGAATCAACGAGATCGGCAGTTGTTCTTGCGCAGTAGTTGCGGACGAAGGAGTCGGTGGCGCCAACTGATAGTACTTGCTGGGCCGCGTCGCGCCGCACCCTGAGGCCAGAAAGGCCACCGCAGCAAAAGCTCCTAGAGCGCCTGCCTTTTTAACCCTTTTCATCGCCAATACCTCGCTCATTGCTGTTCCCGTGTATTTTGAATTTCTGTTCTTCATGGCTGCCCCGGCTTGTGCTCTTTTGGCGTCGAAGAGTGAATCAGTGTGGACGGCCGTGTCTTGATGATCTCCGTGAACTCGCGCAAGTTTTCTGTCACATGCCGCATGTTCTCGAGCAATTCGTCGATATTTTCGGAATTTGTATCGAGTGTGCTGTTCAGTTGGCCGGTAAGCTGCTGAATTTGCGCAAGGTTCTGCCGAAGCTCAACCAGTGCACTATGAATCTCCGGCTTGTCTTCCGCAATCAGTTCGTCCACATGCCCGATCGTTTTATTGGCTTCTGCGGAAGTTTTCTT
>JAFDVY010000129.1 GCA_018268785.1 Acidobacteriota bacterium
CACGGAGCGATCGTCACCAGCAGATCTTTGGCTTCCACGCTTTGCCCGGGAGCGACGAGCAACTTTACGATGCGGCCCGCGAAAGGCGCGTAAATGTTCGATTGCATCTTCATCGCTTCGAGCGTCATTAGTTTAGCACCGCGCCCGACCGATTGATTTGCCTGGACCGCAATTCCCGTGATGACGCCGGCAGTTGGCGCCCCTACCTGGCCTTGCTCGGCGGGATCGGCCTTAGGGTGCGCGCGTTCGATCACTCGCAGCGCTTTGTCGCGCACGTTTACTTCGCGCGATTGGCCGTTCAATTCGAAATAGAGAGTGCGCGTGCCATCGGGATGCGGCTCGCTGGCGGTCAGGAATTTCACGATGAGCGTTTTTCCCGCTTCGATTTCGACGGTGATCTCTTCGCCGGATTTCAGCCCGTAGAAAAAAGCGAGCGTGGGGAGAACGCTGACATCTGAATAGGCCTGGCGGAATTTATCGAATTTCGTGAAAACTTCCGGATAGAGCAGATAGCTGAGGAGATCTTCCTTGGAGATGGCGTGGCCGGTTCTCTTTTCAAGCGCCTCCTTTTCGGCAGTGAAATCGGCGGGCGGGAGATTCGCGCTTGGCCGGCCTTTAAGAGGAGATTCGCCGCGAAGAATAATTTTCTGCAATTTTTTCGGCCAGCCACCAGGGGGGACTCCTAGGACGCCGGACATCATCTCAACCACTGAATTGGGGAAAGAGACATCGTGGTGTTCGTCGAGCTTGAGAACGTCGGCGGGCTTCATCTCTTTTGCCATGAGGAAGAGCGTCATGTCGCCGACGACTTTGCTGGACGGAGTGACTTTCACGATGTCGCCGAAAAGTTGATTTACTTCGGCAAAGGTCTTTTCCACTTCACGCCAGCGCTGGCCGAGCCCGAGGGCTACGGCCTGTTCGCGGAGATTGGTGTATTGGCCGCCTGGGATTTCGTGCTCGTAGAGGCGCGCGGAACCGGCTTTGGGCCCGGAATCAAAGGGTGCGTAGTAGGCGCGAACGGTTTCCCAATAGTCGGAACATTCGTTGAGCGCTTCGAGATCGAGTTTTGTGTCGCGAGGCGTATTTTTGAGCGACGCAACGATCGCGTTGAGATTCGGCTGGCTCGTGCCACCGCTCATCGAAGAAACCGCCGCGTCGGCGATGTCCACGCCGGCCTCGGTTGCTTTGAGGATCGAGGAAGCGTTGATGCCGCTGGTGTCGTGCGTGTGAAAGTGAATCGGGAGATCGACTTCTTGTTTAAGTCGTTTTACAAGTTCGAATGCGGCGAAAGGGCGGCACAAGCCCGCCATATCCTTGATAGCGAGAAAATGTACGCCGATTTTTTCGAGTTGTTTGGCGAGCCCCACATAGTACTTCAGCGAATATTTGGGCCGTGATTTATCGAGAATGTCTCCGGTGTAACAGATGGCGCCTTCGCAAACGCCTCCCGCTTCCAGCACGGCGTCGAGCGAAACGCGCATATTTTCGATCGAGTTGAGCGAATCGAAGACGCGGAAGATGTCCATGCCCTCTGCGTGGGCCTCTTTGACGAATTCGCGGATGACGTTGTCGGGATAGGAGGTATAACCGACAGTGTTCGCGCCGCGCAGGAGCATTTGGAAGCAAATATTCGGCACTCGTTCGCGTAAAGCGCGCAGGCGTTGCCAGGGGTCTTCGTGCAAAAAGCGCAGAGCTGTGTCAAACGTCGCCCCGCCCCACATTTCCAGGCTGAACAAATTTGGAAGACGCTGTGAGATTGCGGTTGCGGTGGCGAGCAGATCATAGGTGCGAACGCGCGTAGCCATCAGGGATTGGTGCGCGTCGCGGAGCGTGGTATCGGTGATAAGGAGACGTTTTTCCTTTTTTGCCCAGCCGGCGAATTTTTCAGGGCCGAGTTTTTGCAGCAGTTGACGAGTGCCCTTCGGCGATTCGATGCCGGGCAATCTTGGCAACGTGGCGGCCTCGACGTTTTCGGGCAGCTTCTTCCCTTTCACTTCAGGATTGCCGTTGAGGATCACGTCGCCGAGATAGGAAAGCAGTTTTGTGGCGCGGTCGCCGCGTTTTGGAAAGCGGAAAAGCTCGGGATGCTGCTCGAGAAATCCCGTGGTCACTTCTCCGCTTCGGAACTTCGGATGATTGACGACATTTTCAACGAAGGGGATGTTCGTCTTCACGCCGCGGATGCGAAATTCGCGCAGAGCGCGGTCCATGCGCTGGCAAGCTTCCGGGAGGTTCGTGCCCCAAGCCGTGACTTTTACCAGAAGCGAATCGTAGTAAGGGGCAAGCGACGCGCCAGCATACGCTGTGCCTCCATCGAGACGAATTCCAAATCCTGCGGGCGAACGATAAGTTGTGAGTTTTCCATAGTCAGGCGCGAAATTCTTTTCCGGATCTTCCGTGGTGACTCGGCATTGCAGCGCCGCGCCGTAGAGCGGTATTTTTTCTTGTTGCGGCAGCGACATTGTTTCATCGTGGAGTTTGTGACCTTGCGCGACAAGAATTTGCGCACGCACAAGGTCGATGCCAGTAACCATTTCCGTGACGGTGTGTTCGACCTGAATGCGCGGATTCACTTCGATGAAGTACCACTTTTGCGCATCTACGTCGTACAAGAACTCGACCGTTCCGGCGTTGCGGTATTTTGCTTTGCGCGCGAGGTCAACGGCCGCGCCGCAAAGTTCGTTGCGAATGTTCGCAGGTAAATTGGCGGCCGGAGCGAGTTCCACGACCTTTTGGTGGCGGCGCTGGACGGAACAATCGCGCTCGTAGAGGTGTAGCAAATTGCCGTGTTGGTCGGCAAGAATCTGGACTTCAATATGGCGCGCGCGAGGAAGAAATTTTTCCAGAAAAACGGAAGCGTCGCCGAACGCCGATTTCGCTTCTCCCTGCGCCTCTTCGATGCGCGCTTCGAGTTCGGACTCTTCCCGCACCACGCGCATGCCGCGCCCGCCGCCGCCCATCGCGGCTTTCACGATGACGGGGTAGCCGATTTCGCTGGCGACCCTTTTTGCTTCGCCGATGGACTTGACCGGATCTTCCGTTCCAGGCAAAACGGAAACTCCCGCGGATTGCGCCAGGCGGCGAGCCGCGGTCTTGTCTCCCAGCAATTCGAGAAGTTCCGGCGTCGGGCCAATGAACGTGATTCCGGCCTTCTCGCACGCGCGTGCGAAGGCCGCATTTTCGGACAAAAACCCGTAGCCGGGGTGAATCGCGTCCACGCCCTTCGACTTTGCTACTGCGACGATTCCCGCTATGTCGAGATACGCTTCGACCGGCCCTTTTCCTTTGCCAATGAGATAAGCTTCGTCCGCTTTGAAGCGGTGCAGGGCGAGCCGGTCTTCGTTCGAGTAGACGGCGACGGTGCGGAGGCCGAGTTCATTGGCGGCGCGGAAGATTCGAATCGCGATTTCGCTGCGATTCGCCGCCAGCAATTTTTCAATTTTGCGACTCTTGGTCATTCCTATGCGCGCACTCCGGCCCGTGCAACGGACCATTCTTTCATGGCCCGGACTTGGCACTACAGCAGTTTTTTCGATTTATTAAAATCAGGAAATTGATTTAACGAAGCGCCGGCACGGCGTCCGCGGATTCTAGTTCGCTCCCGCAGCATGCTCAGGCGGGTTTAGCAGTCTTAGCTGCTCCAGTGCGGCCTGCAGTTTGGTTTGGGCCTTTCTGTCTTTCTTGTTGGCGTAGGGCAGGCTCGGGTCGGCATAGAACTCGCGCAACTCGGCGATCATCTCAGGCGAAACGTCGGCGAATTTCTGATCGGCCAGCCGGTCGATCAATTCAGCGTGGGTTTCGTCGTTCATCTTGTACTTGCCCGGGCCTGTGTCTGCACCCACGTCAAAATTATCGTTGGGAAGAGCGACTCTTCCTTCCTGCTCCTCGTGGAGCAATGAGCGGTAGCGGTCGAGTGTCGCGTTAAAGCTTTCCTGGAAAAGTTTTTCCGCTTCCGGTGTGGGCGTTTTGAACTGCAGGACTTTCAGCGGGCCAAACTTGGGAAGCAATACATAAATGAACGCAAGAAACTTTTCGCCAAACGTGGGTTTCTGATAGTCCTTCCCCCATTCTCGTTCGAAGCTTGCGCGTTTCAGGTTGTAGAGGAACTTCCGCTTCGTCATTCCTGGCAAGTCGTGTTGTATTTCATCCTTTTTCAAATGCCAGGCGATGCGCGTCGCCTTGGGAAAAATATTTCGCACAGCGTTGCGATAGGAGCGAATTGCCCGCTCTTCGTCTATGAGCAACTTTTTCAAATCGAGCCCGTATGTTTCCTCAAAAGCCTGTTCCATGACGCGCTGGGAAACTTCAAAACCGATGAATTCGTGATAGCTGTCCGGCGCATAACGTTCCTTCGCCACTTCAAGAACGTCGAAACCAAATTCCGTTTTTGCGTGGGCCAGCTTGTCGTCTTCGTAAGTCACCACGTCTCCGTATTTTTTCCTCAGGTTGGGGTAGAGCATTGGCACGACGCGATTCACCGCCAGCCGGTGCCCGTTGTTGTCGGCGGTGTAGTGCGCCATGGCTCCTAGCGCGAACGCATACTCATTCAGGTCGCGCGCATCTCTCAAAAGTGCCAGCACAAAATCGCCGGCGCGTACGTAGTGCGTCAAATCGCTGAAAAACGGCCTTCCATACGGGTAGTAGCCCAGGTCTTGGATAATCGCTCCGCCATAAACATAGGCGTGCGCTTCGTGCAGTTGTTCTCGCGTCGCTCCAGGATATTTTGCCAGCAGCGCGGGCTTGATCGAATCCAGGCGGAATCGATCACCGCCTGATGGGACAGCACGGAATAACCTTGCATCGGTCCCGGTTGAAAAAACAAAAAGAGCAAAAGGGCCGGCCATCGGACAAAGGGTATGACGTCACGGGGAATATTGAGCGAATTGCGCACTGCTGCGATTTTAGCAATACCTCGAAGAGGTTTGTTCTGGGAATCCCTTTGGCCGCCGGCGCTGTCTTAGCGCTTCAACAGCGGCTCTGCAAACCGGATCGGCACGCCAAAATTCGAGCCGCCGAACCCGCGAACGACCGCAAATGTCACCCCGATCACGCGGCCGTCTTTATTCATCAGCGGCCCGCCCGATCCGCCAGAAGTCGTCTGCGCATCGTAAACAATCTTGTCGGTCAGCACGTCGCCGATGTGCCCCTGCGTCACGAGCGGACGAATCAGTTTGCGTTTCGCGAGTTCATCCATCACTAGTTTTGGATCGCCGCCGCTGACTTTCAATATTTGGTCCACGGTGTCATCGCCGGCTCGCGCGAGAATCGCGCTGATTCCCGTCGCGTATCCAAGCGAAATAAGAGACTGTCCGCTGATAGCCGCGCCAGGACGGCTGTCAAGGCGCAACGTTGGACGCTTCACGCCGCTCAAATCGCCATGCAGCAGCGCCAGATCAGCTTCGCCGGAGATTCGCTGAATTTCCATCGGGATGCCGCTGCCCGAATCCGGAAAATAGGCGGCCATCTCTGCAATCGCCGGTTCCAAGCCTTGCTTCAGCACCGCGCCCATCTCGTCGTTTTTCCACCAGGGCTCGGCCACGTGGTGATTCGTCAGAATCCTCCCCTCACCCACAACAAAGCCCGTGCCGAAAAAATCCTGCCGAACTTCCGGCGCTCTTCCCTCGAGGGAATAAACAATGTTGCCATCGCTGTCTTTGAGCGGTTCGCCCGCGGGAGTAATTCCTCCGTAGCGCAGCAGCCTTCCGCTGTTGCGATCGCGGAACGCCACGGAAACATGGAGCAGGCAAACGCTCGGCGCGGAAACTCGGATAACAGTTTCGGCTGCCTCGGAGTCGCTTTGCACTCGAGCCAGACGCGAGTTCGTTTCGTCCAGTTGCTTCCGCAATTCGGAGGTATCGCCCGTGGCTGAGGCCATCTTCTCTTTCAGCTCTTCGGACTTTTCTTGCAAGTCTTGCTTTTGGATCTGTGGATCGCTTTTGGCCAGCTCTTCGCGCGCTTTCTTCGTCTCCGCCATGAGCTGGTCCTGCGTCACCAGCCCTCGTTGCATTTGCGCAATCACCATGTGCGCCAGGGTGTTTTCTTTTTCCGCCTTGCGTGAAAACAAAAAGAAAATCCCGGCAATCGCAAGCGCAATCGCGAAGAGCGCGCTCACCCCGATTTTCAGCGCGCGCTCAAGGGAAAATGCGTCGCGCGTCATTTTTTCGGTCACGGCTACCGCCTGCAGCGCCGTCTGCGCCATTTCGCGCCCCTGGTCCGCGATTTGCGCCTGCCGCTCGAGCGCTTCCGCGGCATGCCTCATCCGCAGCAAACTTCGCACGCGAGCCAGGAACTCCGCGGAATCCGGCGGCACCGTCAAGACATCGTCCGCGCCTAAATCGAGCCCGCGAGCCCGTTCCGTTGGCCCGCCGCTGAGAAGCAGCAAAACTTGTGTGTGTGCGGTAGAGGCCGCGCCTTTGATTTCCGCCAGCGCATCGCAACACTGCAGGTCCATCAAATCTGCGCGCAGTATAAACAGATCTACCGCTTCTTCTTGCACCAGGCGGAATCCTTCCGCTTGCGACCCGGCAACTTTTGCCGCGTAACCAGCGGAACTCAACAATTCAGCAAGAGCGGCGCCTTGTACAGCGTCCGGCTCGACAATCACGACGACTTCGCGCTTTTCAGGCAACGGTCTTCCTTCTTACCGTGAGGCTTCAAACCAAAACAAATGCCCGCGCTTAGCGGCGCGGGCAGCAATCTTACAGGAGATTCGATGTTCTGTTGCAGGATCCGGTTTCAGAGAATCTTTGCCAATTCTAGTATTTCCTCAGAACCCCAATGACCCGGCCCTGAATTTTTACGTCCGCGGCATTCACCATAATCGGCCCCATTTCGGAATTGGCCGGCTGCAATCGGATTTTTCCCGCCCCTTCGCGATAGAAACGCTTGAGCGTCGCGTCTTCGCCGTTCACCAGAGCCACGACGATATCGCCCGCGTTGGCCACCTGCGTCTGTTCGCAAACGACAAAATCCCCGTCCATGATGTGATCCTCGATCATGGAAGTTCCCTTCACTTGCAGCACGAACGAATTTCCCCCGCGCGCAAAATCCCCCAGCGAGAGCGTTTCGCGCTCCTCCACCGCTTCCAGTGGGCGGCCAGCCGCGATTCGCCCCACCAGCGGCAGCTCCTGCGCCCTGCGATCGAGCACCTGCTCCTTCACTGGTTTCGGCAACTGCACAATTTCAATCGACCGGCTCTGGTTGTAGCCGCGCCGGATAAACCCTTTTTTCTCCAGTGTTGAAATGTGCTTGTGCACTGTTGCCAGCGACGTCAGCTTCAGGCCCTTGCCGATCTCTTCAAAGCTCGGCGCATATCCATGCTTCGTTTCAAACAAAACCAGGTAATCGAGCACTTCCTTCTGCCGTTTGGTGAGGGCCATCGTGCCTCCTCGACTCGCGTCGTCAAATCGCTGTCCGCAACAGCCGGACTTTTCCACAGCCACTCTAGGCGAAAAGAAAGCGAAGTGTCAATATCCTTTTTTCTATTTTTGTTCTCCGGGTTTCCTGAATCCGCAAAGCGGACTTGCTGTACATTTTTACCAATGCCCAGGCTCTCCACCTCTGTCCGCGCTGCTGCGGTTTAGCCCCGCCTATCCCGAATACATTCGTGCATGCCTGAATCTTCTCCAGATTCCGCAAAATTATCCGGGCGTGAACCTCCTCCGCTTTCCGCAATGGATCTCCGCCGTTGCCTCTGCCATCCCTACCGCCCTGCTTATCGCCGGTCTGCTCTATTACCGGCCGGGCTTTCTCAAAGCGGTTGCCGATTCGGAGCGATTCTCCAGTTAAACGCGGTTTGTCCTGACGCCCGCCCTACATTGGTATTTTTGCTTCGATTCATCAAAAAACTGAGTGCCGGCGTATCCCCCTCCCCGCATCCCACGCCGTTTCCTTGTGTTATGCTTTTCGTTTGGGGGAGTTTCAAACCGGAATGGCTACCACCACTGATATACCTCTGCCGAAAACCAAGCGCGAGGTCATCGACCGCGCCGTAATCCGCTTCGCCGGAGACTCCGGCGACGGTATGCAGGTCACCGGCAGCCAGTTCACCAACACCGTCGCGCTCTACGGCAACGACATCGCAACCTTTCCCGACTTCCCCGCTGAAATTCGCGCCCCTGCCGGAACGCTGCCCGGCGTCAGCGGCTACCAGCTCCATTTTTCCTCCAATGAGATTTTTACCCCGGGCGACGCCGTGGACGTACTCATCGCAATGAATCCCGCCGCTCTAAAGACGAATCTGGCGGACCTCAAAGCCAACGGAATCCTGATCGTCAATTCGGACGCCTTTGCGGAAAACGATCTGCGCAAAGCACAAATGACCTCGAATCCCCTCGAGGATCATTCTCTCGATAAGTTCCGGCTCTTCTCCGTCGAACTCGAACGCCTCACCAAAACCGCGCTCGAACATCTCGGCATGGATGCAAAATCCATCAGCCGCTCCAAGAATTTCTTCGCCCTTGGCATGTGCTATTGGCTGTACAACCGCTCGATGGACTCGACGGTCCGCTGGATAGAATCGAAGTTTTCCAAGAAGCCGCTGCTCGTTGAAGCGAACAAGCTCGCCATGAAAGCGGGCTACGCCTATTGCGAGGCGACCGAAGCGTTTCAGATCAGCTACGAAATTCCGCCCGCGAAACTTTCACCGGGACTCTATCGCAACATGAGCGGCAATCAGGCGCTCGCGCTGGGATTTGTGGCTGCGTCGCAAAAATCGGGGTTGCGTTTGTTCCAGGGCAGCTATCCCATCACGCCTGCCTCCGACATTCTGCACGAGCTTTCCCAATACAAGGATTTCGGCGTCATCACCTTTCAGGCCGAAGATGAAATCGCGGCAATCACCAGCGCCATCGGCGCTGCGTACGCCGGCGCGCTCGCAATTACGACCACCTCAGGTCCTGGCATGGCCCTGAAGACCGAAGCGATGGGACTTGCCGTCGCCGTCGAAATTCCTCTAGTCATTTGCGACATTCAGCGCGGCGGACCGTCAACCGGCCTACCGACAAAAACCGAGCAAGCCGATTTGCTGCAAGCCCTCTTCGGCCGCAACTCCGAAGCGCCCATTCCGGTGATCGCCGCCTCCACGCCAAGCGATTGCTTCTGGGCCGCCCTCGAAGCTTCCCGCATCGCCGTCAAATACATGGTTCCCGTCATCGTTCTTTCGGACGGTTACCTTGCGAACGGTGCGGAGCCCTGGCGCATCCCGGAAATCGCCGACCTGCCTGAAATCCCGGTAAAATTCGAAACGAATCCCGTGGACTTCAAGCCATATCGCCGCAATCCGGAAACGCTCGCGCGGCCCTGGGCCATTCCCGGCACACCCGGCCTCGAGCACCGCATCGGCGGTCTCGAAAAACAGGATGTCAGCGGCAACATCAATTACGAACCGCTGAATCATGAAAAAATGGTTCGTATTCGCGCCGCAAAAGTCGAAGCCATCGCGCACGACATTCCGCTTGCGGAACCCGAAGGCGATGCCGCCGGCGATTTGCTGATCGTCGCCTGGGGCTCGACGCACGGCGCCATTACCGCGGCCGTGAAAGCGCAGCGCGAAAAGTATGAAGGCAGCAAGCGCATTGGACATTTGCATTTGCGCCATTTGAATCCCCTGCCCTCAAACGTCGGCGAAATTCTAAAGCGCTACAAAAAAGTCCTCGTTCCCGAGCTCAACATGGGCCAGCTCAGTTGGGTACTGCGCGCTAAATTTCTTGTAAACGCGATCGGCATGAACAAGATTCAGGGCCGTCCGTTCAAGCAGTCCGAGCTCGAACAAAAAATCGAAGAGCTTTTGGACGTTTAGCAAGATTTTGTAGTGGCCGATCTTTAGATCGGCGATTTCGGAGAATTATTTGTAGTGGCCG
>JAFDVY010000012.1 GCA_018268785.1 Acidobacteriota bacterium
TGCTCTGGTCGCGCACCCGCGAATTGAGAAAAATCCCAAGCTGCTGGCGAACCTCAAGAAGAAATTGGGACGGAAGTATGAAAGCTACTGGTATTCGACGGTGAAAGGCGAGTGGACGAAAAACTCAGGCTGGCCGAGGAATGAAGATTGGCCCAAGCTGCGAGCGTGGGTTGTGCGCAAGAAACTTTCTCCCGCCGCCGCAACCCGTGCGTCGTTTTCCAGCGACATCGCCAAAATGTTCCGCGATGCTTTCCTAGTGTTGAGATCGGTGTCTTTGGACAATTGAAGTTCAAACTGTATAGAACAGCATTTGCCGAACTATGTTTTTCGCCTAAATGTAATTGCAAGACAAAGGATGCCTACGAGGAGCAAGCCAGCAGAGAAGCCGTAGCGGGCAAGCCATTGACGTGACAACAGGCCTGCGCTCACTCCGAACAAAACCAAACCCAGCGCGGTGAGGGCGACCGCTATTGTCCTCGCAATGATTGTCATCAATGGCGCTAAATTAACAAAGGCACGCGGGAGGAGCCCGATGGCAACAAGGCGCTCGATAGCGACACTTGAGGTCAACAGCGCGGCCATGGTCACAAGGACAACACAAACGATGAAGATGCCAACAATTTCCGGAAGGCTCATGGATTAGAAGCCCAATCGGTTAATGCGCAGCGCCGAGTGGTAAGCGTCAAAAAGGGACCAGAAGTAGCTGATTCCAAATATCCAGCACGTAAAAAGGACGAGCAGCCCCTTTCCCACGTGGCCGTTATAGAATTGCCCTCCGCCAGGAAAGATGAACGACAAAAAGAGCGCGAGACCTGGATTCTTGTAGTAGCCAGGAACAAATCCGTAGGGGGCCGGCGCGGGTTGAGCGGCTTGGACGTTTTGAATGACGATGGATGGGGACTGAGGATTGACGGTGGCGGGCGGTGCATTGAGGACAATGTTTGAGGCGGCTGGCTGCCTTGCGAGGGGTGGCGCGGAGGCCAAGAGATCAGATCCGCAGAAGCGGCACTTTGAGGCAATTTCCAGGATTTGCTCGCCGCAATAGGGACACATTTTTGTAGCACGATCCTGGACGGCAGGAGCCATTGTTTCGACAGGTTTTACCGCTGATGCAGATGACACCACGGATGCAGCACCACATTCTCCGCAGAATTTTGAATTCGCATCAAGAGCGGAACCACACTTTTGACAGTTCATCCGTACTCCTTTATGTATTCTCTGGACGTGTATTTCTCTCAATAGAAAGGAGGACAAGAATCATCGTTATAAATGTGATGAGCGAGATGCCAGATACTAGTGAGGCAGCATACTTGACAAGTTTTCCTTGAGCTTCCTCTTGTTTTACTTTTGCTTCCTGGATAGCTTCTGATTTCGCCCCAAAATATGTTTGGACCGCTTGCTGTCTTTTGGTCTCGGGGATATCTGAGACTATGCCTTTAAGTTCCTGCAGGATAGGAAGTTGGTCGTGACTTGAACACGATTGCCCGCTGCCAAAGTCGCCAAATAGAGGGGAGATCCGTTCCTTACAAGAAAGATTCCCAACAGCGTTTCGAACTTGAGTACGAAATTGATCCCTCGAAATATTGTTTGTAGTATCGGATGGCAGAAGGTTGTAGATCTCATATGCGGCTTGGTCGAGTTGTGCGAGCTCGGCTGGTGTCAGCCCTTCGTCTTGATCTATTTTGGCGTGTCGTTCAGCATTGTTTGAAGCGATCGCACGTGAAACGTCATCAGTCGTAATGGCGGCCGAATTTCTGGACGCCTGAAATACTGTAGGGATCAAGAGAACACAATTGAAGACCAAACCCACACTGAGAATTGCTAGAATCACCCAGGAGAAGCCCCTGGCGATGCGAAAGTAGATTGAGCGCTCGATCTTCGTGAGACCACCGTCGGCTGCACGGCGGCGCGATGCGGCAGACGCGGAAGAAATAAACGCTGGTTTGGAGTAGGCCGGTGGCATGCCCGGCTGTCCCGTTGGCGTTTCGCAGTGAGGGCAGGCCGCCAAAGCATCCGAGATGGACTTGCCGCAGTTTTCACAGAACAAGATTTCCTCCTTAAATCATTTGTGCGTGAGCGCACCAGAGCTTTGTAAAGCTGATTGGATTCCGTTGGCATCGCCATAGAAATCGAATTTGCCGGAGCGAGTGCTCAAGTGAAGCGTTCCGTCGCTGTTCAAGTGCGCTTCCTGAATATTCCCCGCTGGAAAATTGAGATGATCGCAACGGCCACTTGGATCAGTCGTGCTTGTGCAATCGAAGCGAGTGATCGCGTCCGGGGTAACTTTAAGAGTTCCTTCACAGTAGGCGTAGACAGGCTTAAAGTTGACGAGTCGAACCAAATGCCTGTGACGAACGGTGAACTGTCTGGTTTGTTCTTCCAGGAGTTCCGCCTTCTTTTGTTGTTCGATCTGTCGATTGTAGGCAGCTTGATCCTCGCGGATGTTGTTGATTAATGGAGGAATTTGCGCGTGATCTGGAAACAACGAAGCCAGTTTGGCCAACGTGCTCGCCGCGGAATCGTAATCGTGAGAGCTGCGTGCGGATTGAACCAGGGTCATCATCCTATCGAAGACTTGTGATTCGAGCTGCGCGGAAGCGGGATCGCCTTGTTGTGAGGCTAGTCTTGCCCAATACAGAGCACAATTGTCAGAGGGTTCGATGTAGCGCCCGGCAGCGAAAGCTTGTTGCGAATTGTCATGAGCTTGTTGATAGGGAGGTGGAACAGATTTCGGCGGTGGCGGAATTGGGTTATTTGCAAAGGATTCGGGTCGGTGAGCCATGTTTGCCCGAGGCTGCGTATTCACTTGCCCTGGCGAACTGCTGGTGAATTCTTGATTGCCCTTGGCGGATGTGTTGGGCTGCGCTTGGGCAGAGTCAGGCGGCGTTACTGTCGGAGGTGTCGAGGTATCTTGGGGCGAAGGATTAGGCGGCAAGCTAGACACGGACGGATCGGATGCTTGGTTAGCGGAAGTTGTGGGCGGCAGAGCTGATGGGGGCGGAGGCGCAACAAGCGGGTCGACGGTAGGTACCGATAAATGGGAGTGCTTCCGAAGCTCGTAGTAACCAAACGCGAGTCCTCCGAGCGCTACAGTAGCGACTGCGGCAACCGCGGCATATTTGAAGGCACTAGGACGGCCCGCAGAAGTTGACGACGGCTTAAACGGGCTCGCGGCGGCAAAATTTGATTTTTCGGGTCTTGGGTTCCGGGCAGTGTTGTCGCTTGGAGAAGGAGCCGGTTTGGGCGGGGCCGGCTGCGGCGCAAACGCTTTGCTGGCGGCTGACTGAGCGAGGTCAGAACTGCGTGGTTGACCGCACAATCTGCAAAATTTGGAAGTAGCAGGAGTTAGTTCGCCGCACGCGCCGCAATTCTCCAGAAGAGGTTCGGGAGATGCTCCTTTTGCCTGCGAGTTTCCCGGCGAAAGTTGTTGAACATGCGTGGACGGAGGGGAAAGTGCTGGCGCGAATGTTCCATTCGGAGAGGGCTGGGACAAAGTTGCGCCGCATGCCTTGCAAAACTTAGCTTGTGCAGGGACAGGTTTGCCACACGAGGTGCAAGTTGCCATTTGATTCGATTGACCCTGCGCAGAATCACATACTGGGCAGCCCATTGCGCTCTTTGGAATTTCGTTTCCGCATCTGCGACAAAACATTCTCTCTCCCTCGATGCCCCATGAAACTTGCGGAATTCCTAGCAATAGAAGCTAGTCGACGCGATGCACCTTGCTACTGCACTTCGGGCACCTGAGTTCATTGGTGAAAGTTGATTTCTTAATGCATTCCCAGCAAAGGTGCCATTCGCAGTGGGAACAGTAATAGACGTTGCGGGAGATGAGATCCGCGCAACGAACACACTTAACTTCCCGCATCGTGGTCGTCTCCCTCCAAAGGGCACCTCCGATACTCACTGTTCGTCGAGGAAGCGGTTTATTGTGCGGAGCTCCGCGTACTCGCGATGGCGCTACTGTGTTGCGGGTTTTAGCGGAGTGTTATAGGCTCTGGCAACTGACAAGAACCGACAATAGCTGACAAATATCGAAAAGTTAGTCCCCCCTGAACAAAAAGTAGGGTTAGAGGAGCCATGAAACCGGCACAGGGCTCGCGTCTCGATTCGTGGAAAGAGATCGCCAACTACGTTGGACGTAATGAACGTACTGTGATGCGCTGGGCGGATCGTGGATTGCCTGTACATCGTGTGCCTGGTGGAAATCGGCGGACGGTGTTTGCGCTGACGGCGGAGATTGACGCTTGGATGTTAGGGCAAGAAAACGCTAGTAACGGCGGCGAAGGGCAGCAGGAAGAGCGGTCGTCGGAGGGCGGCGCCTCCCGCGTGGGACTGAACGAAAATCAAAATCAGATCCCTCGCTCCGTTGGGAATGACAGCCGAGAAGCAACAAGCCATTTCCGACTGACGAATTGGATGATTGCCTGGGGCCTGGCAGCGATTATTATTGCGACCGGCGCAGGCGCCTTGCGGTTGACGCAGACAGCGCGAGGTAGTGCGGCGCGGATTGATTCGATTGCTCTGAATGTTGACAAACTGGAAGCGAAAGACGAGGAGGGGCGAACGCTTTGGTCGCAGTCGTACGATAGGCCGTTTGTGCGAGGCCTTGATTTGCCGATATCAGCGCAGCCCACCATGGTGGCGGATTTCTTTCGTGATGGCCGGCAGGAGGTAGTAGCAAGCGTGGAGACTAAGGGGCCAAATCGAGATGATGCGGACTTTAGTGAGGTGGATTTTTTTTCGGGGGATGGACACCGCCTTTGGCGCTATGTTCCCGAAATGACCGTCAGATTTGGCGAGTATCAAGTAGGGCCACCATGGAGTTTGGCTGACATGCATTTGGTTCAGTCTGGCGGTCGAAACAGCGTGTACGTCGTGGAGCAGGCGCATACGTGGGGGAATTCTGTTGTGGAGGAACTCGATCCGAAGACGGGTAAGAATCGTTTGCGATTTGTGAATACGGGTGCGCTCTACGTCGTTGACTACACGAAGACTGAGAACGGGTCATTCCTAATCGCCGGAGGATTTAACAATGAGTGGGACGGGGCCGGACTGGCGATTTGGGATGCAAAGAAGCCATTTGTGGCATCGCCGCAGACGCATGGAACAAGGCACGAATGCAAAAGTTGTGCCGCTGGAGCGCCAGACTATTATTTCGTATTTCCGCGGTCGGAATTGAACCGGTTGAGCCATTCGTACAACCTGCCGGTATATGAGTTAGACGTAACCGGCGAAGGAATCGAAGTCTTCCTGCGCGACAGATTGGGCCTCGGCAGGGAATCTACGGTTTATTTGTTGGCAGGATCGCCACCTTTTCGGGTCAAATCGATGCGTGTGGAGACCGAATACCTGCGACTGCACAAGCAATGGAGCGACGAAGGAAAGTTAAGTCATAGATATGAAGATTGCCCGGAACTGCTCCATCCATTGCCGGTGAAGGTCTGGACGCCAACCGGTGGCTGGACAGAAATCCAAGTGCCTGGAACGAAAGCAAACTGACATATAACCAACATAAATGTGAGAGTGAGGCTTCTCACGGTGGGGGACTAGCTGGCCCAGAGGCGGATGGCGATCACGTGCCAGGAGGCGAGGAAGATGGTTAGCGTGCAGCAGGCGAGGGAGACGAGGAGCGAGTGGATGCGGACGGCGGGATGGATTTCGGAGCGAGGAACAGTGACGGCGAGGTAGAGGCCGGCGAGCGAGAGCACGGCGAACGCTATCGTGCCGAGAAACAGCAAGAAGGACCAGAAGCCGAAGGCGCCAAGCGTGTTCATGGACTCGATGGCGCTGAAGAGCAGGATCGGAAGCAAAAGGGAAGCGACGAAAGGAACGACGCGGACGTTGAGATGTTTGACGTCTTTTAGCCGGCGCAGGGCCCATAGGGCAAACCAGAAAATCGCGTAGAGAAGAGAACTCACCAGAAGCACAAGACTGACGGCGAGCAGGGCGATTCGCGTGAATGGCCAGAAGGGATTGGTGCGCTCGGCGTAGGACTCCTCGTGTTCTCCGGCGCTGGTGAAACAGGTGCGTCCTTGCGGGTCATTGAAGAAGACAAGAGTGGCTTCGGGGTCGTTCTCTGAGCGGAAGAGATTTGCGGAAACAGGAATGAGCGGCTGCGGCTTGTCGAATAGACCGGATGTAGAGAGTTTTCCGTTGATAACGCGAGCGCGGATGATACCGAAGGGATCGTCTATAAAGGAGAGGAGCTGATTGCGCGGGGCACGCGGCATGTAAAAGCCCGTGAATTTGTCCAGGTCGCGCGGAGAAAGCTGCGCCGTGACGGGTTGTGGTTTGGGAAAATCGCGAGAGAGAAAAGCGATGGCGAGTTTGTTGAGATCTTCCAGGGCTTTGCCGGAGTAAGCGGCATTGAGAAGGACGACGTAGCCCCAATTTTGTTCCGGCATGTAGCGATAGGTAGAGAGGAAGCCGTCGATGCCGCCGTCGTGGCCATGGGTGACGACGCCTCCGATGACTTCGGTGTAATTGGCAAGGCCGTAGCCGAGCCGGAGGCCGTTGCGGGAAGACGACGGCGTTTGCGGATATTCCATGCGAGCAATGGTTTCGGGCTTCAGAAGTTGTCCATTGTTGGTGGCGCCGCGACGAAGAAAGAATTGGACGAGTTTGGCGAGCTCGACGGGAGAAGCCTTTAGATCACCGGCGGGGCGAAGGTAGATTTCCTTATAAGGAATTGGTTGTGGAATGGCCCCGGGCTTCTTCGCTTGCTCGAAGCCGTCGGAAAGCAGCGTGCGATTGGCGGCAGTGAGATCAAAATCGCCCGTCGTGATTTCGAGTGGCGCGAGAATGTTTGTGCGGATGTATTCGGTCCAGGGGCGGCCGCTGATTTTTTCGACAAGATAGCCGGCGATGCCATAGTCGGGATTGGAGTAGGCAAAGCGGGTGCTCGGAGGCCAACGGACGTTTTGCGAATTTGGAAATTTCTTGAGGACATCGAGCATGGAAATGTTTGGGGGATCTTGCGTGTTGTAGGCCTCGCGAAAGGCCATGTCGTCGAAGCCTGCGGTATGTTCGAGGACATTTGCAATGCGGACGGGGTTGGCGGATTCCCAGGGATTGTGGAGCGGGATTTCCGGGGCGACGTCCTGAAGGCGGGACTGGAGATTGATGCGGCCTTCTTCTTCGAGTTTTAGCAGAGCGAGGGAAATAAAAGTTTTGCTGATGGAGCCGACACGAAATTCGGTGTCGCAGGCGACGTCTCGATTGAGGGTATAAGAGGCCTTGCCGATGCCGCCGCACCAGAGGAGTTGGCCGTTGGAGATGAGGGCGATGCCGGCGCCGGGGATATGCTCTTTTTCAAGGATGGATTTTGCAGCGGACTGGAATTCGGCTAACGATTTCGGCTGAGGGGGTTCGTCTTTTTTTTCGGAAGGCTGCTGTGCAAGGGCGAGCGAAGATGTGGCACAGAGAGAGAGCGAGCAGAGCCAGTGGAGGCGCATATCGGGTGGAGAGTGTAGCAGAGAGTGCCTACGATGCTCTCGGTTGATTTGTGGATGAACCCGATTGACGCTTGAGCCGGGGTCGCATAGGATTTCGCGGGCGTGGCGCGCTCACAAATTGAATTTGAAAGGCATACCAATCATGTTGAACCGGATTCGTTTGCTTGTTCCCGCGTTTGTTTTCTTTTTTGGCGCCAGTTTTGTATTGGCGCAGCAGCCCAGCGGCGATAAGGCGGCCGAGAAGCCCGCGGAAAAACCGAAAGAGGAAAAGAAGGCGCCGGAAGACAAGAGTGTGATGACGAAGCACTCGGTCCGGATTGGCGGGCAGGAAGTGAAGTACACGGCGACGGCCGGCACGATGGTGCTGAAGCTGGAAGACGGAACCCCAAAGGCGAATATTTTTTACGTGGCGTACATCAAGGATGACGTAGCGGATACGTCGAAGCGGCCTATTACGTTTGCGTTTAACGGCGGACCTGGCGCGGGATCGCTGTGGCTGCATGTGGGTGCGTTGGGGCCACGGCGCGTGGAGATGGGCGACGCTGGGAATTTGCTGCCGCCACCCTACAAATTTGTGGACAACGAATCGTCGATTCTCGATGTGACGGATATTGTCTTTATCGATCCGGTGACGACGGGTTATAGCCGGCCCGCACCCGGGGAAGCGGACAAGCAGTTCCACGGAGTGCAGGAAGACGTGCAGTCGGTGGGAGATTTCATCCGGCTGTGGGCGACACGGAACCAGCGATGGGGTTCGCCGAAATTCCTGGCGGGCGAGAGTTATGGAACGACGCGCGCGGCGGGGTTGAGCGGATACATGCAGCAGCGGTATGGGATGTATTTGAACGGGATTATTTTGATTTCCTCGATTTTGAATTTTCAAACGGCAGAGTTCGATACAGGGAACGATTTGCCGTACATGCTGTTCTTACCGACGTATACGGCGATCGCGTGGTACCACAAGAAATTGCCCGGCGATTTACAGGGGGATTTGCAAAAGGCAATTGCGGAGTCCAAGGCGTTTGCGATTGGAGAATATCAGGACGCGCTGACGGCAGGAGATGCGCTGCCGGCGGCGAGGCGAGCGGAGATTGCGCAGAAACTTTCGCGGCTGACGGGGCTTTCCGCGGATTATATCGACCGCGCGAATTTGCGCATTGAGATTCAGCGATTCGACAAGGAGCTGATGAAGAGCGAGCGGAGAACGGTGGGTCGGCTCGACGGACGATTTACCGGAATTGACGCGGACTCGGCGGGATCGGAGCCAGACTACGATCCGAGCCTTGCGGCGATCGTGGGGCCGTATACGGCGAGCATCAATGAGTACGTACGCGGCGAATTGAAGTTCGAGAGCGATTTGCCGTATGAATTCTTGACGGGACGCGTGCGGCCGTGGAATTACGCGCCGTATGAGAATCGCTATGTGAACGTGGCGGAGACGCTGCGGCGGGCGATGACGCAGAATTCATTCTTGAAAGTGTTTGTGGGGAAGGGCTACTACGATCTGGCGACGCCGTTTTTTGCGGCGGAATATACATTCGACCATTTGGGACTGGACCCGACGCTGCGGTCGCACCTGAGCGGCGGCTATTACGAGGCGGGACACATGATGTACGTGCATCCGGCGTCGCTGGCGAAATTGAAGAAGGACTTGGCGGGGTTCATTCAGGCGAGCGTTCCTAAATGAAGAAAATCGTTTCTGCGATTGTTTGGGCAATTATTGCGGCGCTTGGCGCAGGTGCGCTTGGCGCGATTGCGGTGCATCGGAGCGAAAAGATCAGCGCGACGTGGTTTGTGCTGGCGGCAGTGTGTTTTTATCTGGTGGCATACCGGTTCTATTCGGCATTTTTGGCGGCGAAGGTGGTGGCCCTGGACGACACGCGAGCGACGCCAGCAGAGCGGAATGACGATGGGCGCGATTTTGTTCCGACGAACAAGTGGGTCTTGTTTGGTCACCATTTCGCGGCGATTGCGGGGCCAGGGCCGCTCGTGGGGCCGACGCTGGCGGCGCAATTCGGATATTTGCCGGGGACTTTGTGGTTGATCGCGGGCGCGGCGTTTGCGGGATGCGTGCAGGATTTTGTGATTTTGTTTTGTTCGATCCGGCGCAATGGGAAGTCGCTGGGCGAAATGGCGCGGGAGGAAGTGGGAAAGCGCGGCGGATTTATCGCGCAGCTAGCTGTGCTGGCGATATTGGTGATTCTACTGGGAGTGGTAGCGCTTGTTGTGGTCAACGCGTTAAAAACTTCGCCATGGGCGACCTTTACATTGGCCATGACCATTCCAATTGCGCTGCTGATGGGCGTGTACTTGCGATTTTTGCGGCCGGGGCGAGTGCTGGAAGCTTCGGTGATGGGTTTGGCGCTGGTGTTATTTGTCGTGGTGGCGGGGCAGTGGGTTGCGGAGTCGGCGGCGTGGGCCAAGATTTTTACGCTGAGTGGCATGGCCCTGACAGTTTGGATTATCGCGTACGGATTTGCGGCGTCAGCGTTGCCGGTGTGGCTTCTGCTCGCGCCGCGCGATTATTTGAGCGCGTTCATCAAGGCGGGGGCGATCTTTTCGCTGGCGGCGGGAATTTTGATCGTGCGGCCGGAGATTCAGATGCCGGCGCTGACAAGATTCATCGACGGCTCCGGGCCGGTGTTCGCCGGGAAGATTTTTCCGTTTTGCTTTATCACGATTGCGTGTGGAGCGATTAGCGGGTTTCATTCGCTGATTTCGAGTGGGACGACGCCAAAGATGATTCAGCGCGAAGGCCACGCGCGGATGATCGGCTACGGCGCGATGCTGATGGAATCGTTCGTCGGAGTAATGGCGATGGTGGCGGCTTGCGCAATGCAGCCGGGTGTCTATTTCGCGATCAATTCGCCCTCGGGAGTGGTGGGAACTACACCCGAGGCCGTGGCGACGACGATCTCCGGATGGGGCTACCACCTCGAACCGCAAACGATGATCAATATGGCGCACACGGTGGGCGAGCAAACACTGTTCAATCGCGCGGGTGGTGCGCCGTCCTTGGCGGTCGGCATGGCACAGATTTTTTCGAATACGATTGGCGGCGAACGTTTGATGAGCATCTGGTATCACTTCGCGATCATGTTCGAGGCGCTGTTCATTTTGACGGTGCTGGACGCAGGAACTCGAGTTGGACGATTCATGGTGCAGGAAATGGGCGGGCGCGTATGGAAGCCATTCGGGCGCACAAGTTGGACTCCAAGCGCGGTGATCGCGAGCGCACTTATCGTGAGTGGATGGGGCTATTTTCTGTATCAAGGTGTGACCGATCCCAGTGGGGGAATCAGTCTCCTGTGGCCGCTGTTCGGGATTGCAAATCAGTTGCTGGCGGCGGTGGCGCTGGTTGTTGCAACGACGATTTTGCTGAAGATGGGAAAGCTGCGATGGATCTGGGTGACGCTGGCGCCGACAGTATGGTTGATCGTGGTGACCATGACGGCGAGTTGGCAAAAGATTTTTGACGAAAAATTTGGATTCTTGCCGGCGGCCAAGGCCATTGCGAATCAAATTGCCGCCGGGAAGGTATCGGCCGAGAGGCTCGGGGCGCTGCAACGGAACATATTCAATTTGAGGCTGGATGCGGCGATTGCGGCGTTGCTGGCGCTGATGATCGCTGTGCTTATTGTCGAAGCGCTTATTCGATGGGCGGCAATTTTGACGAAACGCAGCGAAGCGGTGTTGCACGAGACGCCCTACGTAGCCACGCAGTGGGCGGTGGGCGCGGAGGGGGACTGATGAGCAAGGTTTTGCAGGAAATCGCGCGCGCGGCAAAAGTCTCTTTCAGGCGGTTGCGCGAATGGTGTGGAGATGCAGCTTACGAGCGGTACGAGCGCGCGGCACTCCGGAAAAAAGCCCGCCTCGTTACACCTGAACAGTTCTATGTTGAGCAAGTAGACCGAAAGTATTCGCGCCCCAATCGCTGCTGCTAAATGAGCTTTGGACGCTTGTCTTAGGAGCGTGGCAAGAATAGAATCCGCGTTATCTCTCCCGGTCGGGCCCCCATTACCAGGTAAGTTTGAAGGAGGTTGAATGCGACGAATCTTTAGTTTAACGGTCTTTGTGTGTCTGATTGCGACAACGGCGATCATTTCATTGGGAAAACAACAAGACAAAAGCAGTGCGAAGCCAGATTTCGCAATGACCGCTTCTTATATCGAAGCGTGCAGTTGCGACATGTTTTGCCCCTGCTATTTCAATACGCACTCCACAGCACATCACGGAGAAAAAATGGCGGAGCATTTCTGCCGCGCCAATCTTGTGCTGAAGGTGGACAAGGGCTATTACAGGACGACCAAGCTGGATGGCGCGAAAGTGTGGATTGCGACGGATCTGGGCAGCGAATGGAGCACGGGCAAGGATTCGTGGGCTGTAGTCAACTTCGACCCCAGTGTGACGGCAGAACAGAAAGCCGCGCTGGGGGACATCATCGCGCAGCTGTATCCATTCAAATGGCAGAAGTTCGATGCGGACACGCAGGGATTCACCTGGGACGTGGATGAAAAGTCGGGAGTTGCGCGAGCGAAAATGGACAACGGGAAAGCGGAAGTCGTTCTTGAAAGGTATAAAGGCGACGATCCGAGCCGTGAAATCGTGATGCAGAACCTGAAGTATTGGACGGCGCAATCCAACGACGGTTTCCGTATGTGGAAGAGCAAGCATGAAGCCTTTGACGGCAAGGGGCACAAGTTCTCGTACGAAGGAACGAACGGCTTCTTGATAACAATTCATTTTTCCGGACAAGCGCAGACGAAACCGTCCGGCAACTAGAACGCGAACGCGCCGACAAATCGGGAAAAAAGATAAGGCCACTTTGGTGGGTGCGAGACACCGGTGTGTTAAGGCGAATCGTTGCCGCGCTGGCACAACGTGCACTAGAATCAATTTTTCCAGCTCAAAAAGGGAGGGAATGATGGCGCTCGACATGGATAAGCTGCACGAATTTCTGGGAAAGGCGCTGGTGGATTTTGGCGCGACGTTTCACGCCGCGCTGGTACGCATTGGCGACAAGTTAGGACTTTACAAGGGACTTGCAGCCGGCGGACCGCAAACTCCCGGGGAGCTGGCAAAGCGGACAGGCACCGCGGAGCGTTACGTGCGCGAATGGCTGAGCTGCCAGGCAGCGGGCGGGTATGTGAGCTATGACGCGGCCGCGGGGAAATTTTATTTGACGGAAGAGCAGGCGTTCGCGATGGCGGACGATACAAGTCCCGCATTCATGCCAGGCGCGTTTCAGGTGGCGCTTGCGGCAACGAAAGCGGAAGAGCGACTGGCGGAGCGGTTCAAGAACGGCGGAGGGCTGGGTTGGCACGAACATCATCACGAGCTCTTTGAGGGCACCGAGCGATTTTTCCGGCCGGGATATGCAGCGAATCTTTTGAGCGCGTGGATTCCAGCGCTTGAGGGAGTGGAAGAGAAATTGAAGGCGGGGGCACGCGTGGCGGATGTCGGTTGCGGGTTGGGAGCTTCGACGATCTTGATGGCAAAGGCGTATCCGAAGTCGGAATTTTACGGATACGATTATCACGACAAATCGATCGAAAAAGCGAAGCAGCGCGCGAAGGATGCAGGAGTTGACGGAAACATTCAGTTCGGCGTGGCGATGGCGAAGGATTTTCCGGCGAAGGAATATGACTTCGTGACGTTCTTCGATTGTTTGCACGACATGGGAGACCCGACCGGGGCTTCCGCGCATGTGAAGAACACGATAAAAAAGGACGGAACGTGGATGATCGTGGAACCAATGGCCGGAGACAAACTCGAGGACAATTTGAATCCGATTGGGCGGGCCTTCTACGGGGCGTCCACGCTCTTGTGCACGCCGGCTTCGCTTTCGCAGGAAGTGGGAGCTGCGCTGGGCGCGCAGGCAGGCGAAAAACGGTTGAAAGAGGTTGTGACAGCCGGCGGATTTACGCGGTTTCGCCGGGCGATACAGACGCCATTCAACTTAATCTTTGAAGCCAGGCCATAAGGCAAACGTCAGAATTCGTCCTCGTCGCCGGGCACATTTTTTAGGATTGTGATTTTGTGCATGATCTTCAGACCCTGTGAGCGAATGCCAGAAAGAATGTCGCGGCGAATTTCTCCGGGCAGCGATTCTGGCGCAAATACTCCCGGGTCTTCACGCGGAAAAAATCTTACGAATTGAGCGGCGACGTGAGCCGTTGCAAAGGCGACAGGAGTCGTGAAGCGGCCCTGCTTGCGAATCGTATAAAGCGAAGGAAACAGGACGTCCGAGCGAATGGAGAGACGGATGTCTTCCTTTGCGCTGCGTTTTACGCCCTCGACTAGAACGGCGGCGGCGAAACGGGCGTTCTGCAAAATTCCCTGGCGAATGAGGTTTGCAATTTTGCGCGGAGAAGAAGTGTCGGGAAAACGGCTCTTCGCGATGCCGCGCGACTTGGAGAGTTTTCCCTGCTTGTGCCAGCGGCGGAGGCGGTCGATTTCGTTGCCACCGATTTTGACGTCAAGATCGCGCATGGGGATGAAGCGAGGAAGAGTGGCGACTTCATCCTGCGCCGCCAAAACGACGCGGGCGGCGCCAACAGGATCCACGAAGCGAAATTTCTCAATTTCAGAAAAACGCTTGGCAAGCTTGAATTTTCCGTCACGATAGATCCGTGGATCGGAGATGGCTTCGTCAAACAAGACTACCGGCGACCATTGGGAAATGGGGTCCCGGCTTTCAGTGCTTTCGTAGAGACGGATTTGAACGGATTGGACTTCGTCCAGCATTTCGGCGGCTCTTTTTACAAGCAGATTGGTCAGGCCGGGGGCGGCGCCGGCATTGATGACGGCGGAGCGGCGTTTCTCGCCAAAGCGTTTCGAGTAACGGAACTGTTCGGACTGAAAAGGATTGCGAGTCAGATGCGAGCTCAGGTCGAGATAGTGCGAGCGAAGGCGCAGAGCAGCGCGCAACACGATCTCGTTGAAAACGGAAGCGCTCGCATTGATGATGAGCTGGCAGCCTTTGGCAGCCTTGACGACGCCGCGAAGATTGCGGGCGTTGACTTGGGCGATGGCGATCGTGCTTTTCCTTCCCAGGAAGCGGCGAGCACGGACAGGATCGCGGTCCCCACACCAGACAATGTGGCCCTGACGTTCGAGAAGTTGTGCGAGGAGAGAGCCGGTTGCCCCTGCTCCCAGTACGAAGATCCGCATGGCGTGGGGAAAACTGTACCACAGGAGAGGCCGGCGCCGGGGCAGGGCGAGTGGTGGCGATTCGTGACCACAATAGCCGGAAAATTGTGTCGAGGGATGTCCAAAATGGGGCAAGCCCAGGCGTCATTGTAGTGGGAGCGATATTTGAATCGCCTACAAAACAAGGGAGAACTGAAATGCAATACTTGCTGATGCTTTACGCGGATGAAAGCGGCTGGGGAAAGATGACCAAGGCCGAACAGGAGCAGGGGTATGCCGCATACATGGCCTACACCGAAGCACTGAAAAAAGCCGGCGCATGGGTGGGGAGTAACCGGCTCCAGCCGATTTCGACCGCGACAACCGTGAAGAACACGAATGGAAAGGCGCAGGTGCTGGATGGTCCTTACGTGGACTCGAAGGAGCAACTCGGCGGCTACTATTTGATTGATGTCCCGAACCTGGACGCCGCGCTTTCGTGGGCGTCCCGCTGTCCGGGAGCCGGTCATGGAACGATTGAAGTGCGGCCGATCTGGAGCATGTAGGAATACGGCCGACTGATGCAGAACCAGGCGGTGAGTGTGGACGAGCGAGAACTCCAGGCGCGCAGCATGGCGGAAGATGTTGCGCGCCGGAGCTACGGAAAATTGGTGGCGTTTCTTGCCGCGCGGACTCGTGACGTTGCAGGGGCAGAGGATGCGTTGGCCGAGGCATTTGTTTCCGCGCTTGCGGATTGGCCCAGGAATGGGTGCCCAGCGAATCCGGAGGCCTGGCTGCTGACCGCAGCACGAAGAAAGGCGATTGACGGGTATCGAGGGCAACAGCGACATAACGAAGCAGCCAATGAAATCAAGGCCATGAACGACGGATTAGAAGCGGCGGAAAAACACTCGCAAATACCCGACCAGCGGCTCGGCCTTATGTTTGCTTGCGCACATCCGGCGATTGATGCTGCGGTGCGCGCGCCGCTGATTTTGCAGGTGGTGCTTGGGCTCGATGCCGCGGCGATTGGCTCGGCGTTTCTTGTCTCGCCCGCCGCGATGGGAAAGCGGTTGGTTCGCGCGAAAGAGAAAATCAAGCAAGCGGGAATTCCGTTTGTGATACCGGAACGCGAGGAACTTGCAGCGAAGCTCGATGTGGTGCTGGACGCGATTTATGCGGCGTTTGCGGAAGGCTGGACGGATCCAACGGGCGGCGATGTCGCGCGGCGTGATTTGACGGAAGAGAGCTTGTTCCTTGCGCGACTCGTGGTTGAACTGCTACCAAACTCGCCGGAAGCGTTTGGATTGCTTGCATTGATGCTTCATGCGGAAGCACGGAAGCTGGCGCGCAGAACTGCCGAAGGCGAATTTGTGCCGCTTGCCGAGCAGGATGTGGGGCTTTGGGATTCTGCGATGATTACGGAAGCGGAGAGTTTGTTGCGGCGGGCAAGCAAATTTCAATCACCGGGCAGGTATCAGTTGGAGGCGGCGCTGCAGTCGGCGCATGTGCACAGGCTGAGGACAGGACAGTGGAATTGGCCGGACGTTGCGCGACTGTATGACGCGCTCTTGTCGATTACGGGATCGCCTGTCGTCGCGATTAATCGTGCTTTGGCCATTGCGGAGGTTGATGGCGCGGAGGCCGGGCTTAGGATATTGGAGAAATTGAGCAACGATCCGCGCTTGGCGGAGTATCAACCGTATTGGGCGGCGCGGGCGGAATTGTTTGCTCGAACGGACAAAAAGGAAGAAGCTCGCAAGGCATATGAAATCGCGATTGGGCTTGAAAAAGATCCGGTGGTACGAAGGTTCCTGCAGAAACGACAGTCCACTTTGGAATTCTGAGCTTCAATACCCAACAACTTCGCATTTGCATGCTGAATTTGCGATTTTGACCATGCGAAGCGTACACTGAAGTTGTAACTCCGACCCTGGAAGCCGGGCGGGAGAGAAAACCCGTGGCTTTTGGGGCGATGCCCGAATCAGAGGTTCGGGCTGAGGGTTCTGGCGGAAACGCCGGGGCCTCCCGCAGAGATTCGCCGGAGAAGGCGAATTCATTTTGGAAAGGAGCGCACTGGACGAAAATATCCGTATTTTCGCCGGGCGCCCGATTCCATTCTGCGAATCGGGTTTTGTTTTTTAGGCGAAGGATGAGCTTGCAGGACAAATTCGGGCGGCAAATTACGGACTTGCGGGTTTCCGTAACAGACCGGTGCAATTTCCGGTGCGTTTATTGCCGCTCGGCCGATCCGGAAAACTATCGAGAACATGACGAGATTCTTTCGTGGAAAGAACTGGAGCGCCTCGCAAAAGTTTTTTGCGAATTGGGAATTCGCAAGGTGCGCTTAACCGGCGGGGAACCGCTGGTGCGGAGCGGCGTGGATGAATTTGTGAAATATTTGTCGGGCATGGGATTCGCGGATTTGTCCATGACGACAAACGGACATTTGCTTGCGGAACGGTGCGAAAGACTGATTGCGGCTGGGCTGCACCGGATCAACATCAGCCTGGATTCGTTGCATCGGGAAAAATTTGAAAAGATCACACGGACGAAATCGTTTGCGTCGGTGATGAATGGAATTGACGCGGCGCAGAGATCAAAGCTGGGACCAGCGAAAGTGAATGCGGTCCTGGTGCGCGGCATCAATGACGATGAGGTCGAGGCGTTCGCGGAGTTTGCACGCGAACGCGGCGTGATTATGCGATTCATTGAGTTCATGCCGCTGGATGCAGACCGGCACTGGTCGCGGGAAAAGGTGGTTGCGGCAGCGGAAGTTTACGAGCGGATTAACGCGCGATGGCCGCTGGTGCAAATTCCCCATGAAAAAAGCGAGACGGCGCGCAAGTATCGTTTTGCGGACGGAGCGCCGGGCGAGATTGGCTTGATTGCTCCCGTGACGCAGCCGTTTTGCGGGCATTGTTCACGGATACGGTTGACTGCGGACGGAAAATTACGCACGTGCCTTTTCAGCAAGGACGATCACGATTTACGCGCGTTTTTGCGGGACGGCGCCTCGGACGAGGATTTGGCTGCGTACATTCGGTCGGCGGTGAACGAAAAAGAGAAGAGCCACCATATTAATGAGCCGGGCTTTGTTCCGCCCAATCGCACTATGGTGTTTATCGGAGGGTAGGGGCAAATCTCAGCATAGCTGCCGGTATATCATCTAAGATGTAGGGAGAAGGCCCCAATTCCCAATCCAGAATGAGCACGAACACCTACAAATCGGGCACAACCACACTCATCGGGATCGAGCAGCCGGAGACGCTGCGCGCTCCGGAAATCGAAAAAGGCGTGGGGTGTGATTTCGACAACTACCTGCTGGTTCCGGACAATACGTTAGATGAGCGAATTGCCACCGCGAAGGCGAAGCTTGGCAAGGATGTGGTGATTCTGGGGCATCACTACCAGCGGGATGAAGTGGTGAAATTCGCAGACTTTCGCGGTGACTCTCTGAAGCTTTCGCAGCAGGCTGCTGAAGTCGATGGAAAGTACATCGTGTTTTGCGGCGTGCATTTCATGGCGGAGAGCGCGGATATTTTGCGCCGTGAGCATCAGGTGGTTGTGTTGCCGGATTTGAACGCCGGATGCTCGATGGCGGATATGGCGGATATCGGGCAGGTGGAAGCGTGCTGGAGCGAACTTGGCGGCGTGACGGATACGAGCAAGATTATTCCAGTCACATACATGAACTCGACCGCGGCGATCAAGTCTTTCACTGGCGAGCAGGGCGGGTCGGTCTGCACGAGTTCGAATGCCGCGGCGGTAATGAGATGGGCATTTGCCCGCGGCGAAAAGGTTCTGTTCCTGCCGGACGAGCATTTGGGGCGCAATACCGGCTACCGGATGGGGATTCCGCTGGACGAAATGATTGTATGGAATCCATTCGAAGAACTTGGCGGGAATACCGAAGAGCAGATTCGCAAAGCGAAAGTGATTTTGTGGAAGGGCTACTGCTCCGTGCACCAGCGCTTTACCGTGGAGCATGTGGCGCGAGTGCGGAAAGAAAATCCGGGGATTCGCGTGATCGTGCATCCGGAGTGCCGGTTTGAAGTGGCGCAGGCGGCGGACGAAATTGGCTCGACCGAAGGAATCATCAAGGCGATCAAGGCATCTCCCGCAGGATCGCAGTGGGCCGTGGGAACGGAAATTCACCTGGTGAATCGGCTCAGCAAGGAATTGAAGGATCACAAAGTCATGTCGCTCGACCGGAGCGTTTGCGTTTGCACGACGATGTTCCGGATTACTCCTGTGCATTTGCTCTGGGCGCTGGAGAATCTTGCCGCAGGAAAAATTGTCAACCGGATTTCCGTGGATGAGCGGACGCGGAAATTTGCGCGAGTCGCGCTCGACCGCATGCTGGCTTTGCGCTAGCATCGAAGAAGAAATTGTTCCCGCAGTTGCGCGACGCAACACGGAAAGCCAATGGCCGACGAAGACGACGAGCTCCCGCAAGACGAAACCCCGGAACCCAGACTATTTTCGCTGACTGAAGCGGAACGCACGCGGCAGGAGCTCGAGCCCGTGTTGATCGAAGCGATGGAATGTCGCAAGAAATTGTCAGGTCTGGATGCGGAGCTGTCGGCAGTGGCGGCGCGCATCATGATGATGGGTGGAATGCTGGTGCCGCACGATAAATTGTCGCTGGTGCGGCTGGAACACACGAGGCTGGTGCAGAATCTGAAGTCGGCTCTGGATCAAATCCTGGAAACGGGATGTGTGATCAAGGATTTGGACGTGGGGTTGCTGGATTTTCCCTCGGTGATCGACAACGAAGAGGTTTATTTGTGCTGGAAACTGGGCGAAGACCGGATCCGCTTTTATCACCGGCAGGATGAAGGATTTGCGGGCCGAAAGCCGCTCGATCCGCGGGATCTGGGGCCGGGAGACAAAGTTCAGTAATTTCGATCGCGTCGCGTGAACGCGGGCTCCTCAAAAACCACCTCTCACAGGAAATCAATTGAGCGAAAAAACGGAAAATCGGTTGAAGGATTCGACGAGTCCCTATTTGCGGTCTGCTGCGCACCAGCCGATTGATTGGTACGAGTGGGGCGAAGAGGCTTTTGCGAAAGCGCAAAAAGAAGACAAGCCGATGTTGCTGGACATCGGCGCGGTGTGGTGCCACTGGTGCCATGTGATTGACCGCGAGAGCTACGAGAATCCAGTGATCGCGCAAATCATCAACGAGCATTTTGTGCCAGTGAAGGTGGATCGCGACGAACGTCCGGATGTTGACTCGCGCTATCAAGCAGCAATCAGCGCGATTTCCGGGCAAGGCGGCTGGCCGTTGACGGGATTTTTGATGCCGGACGGCAAACCGTTTTTTGGCGGGACATATTTTCCGCCAGAGGACCAGTTTGGGAGGCCGGGATTCCGGCGCGTGCTGCTGGCTGTAGCGGAGTCGTATAAGAGTAAGCGCACGGATTTGGTGCGAGCTGCAGAATCATTGGCGGAGGGCGTGGCGCAGCAGGAGATGTTCACTGGCGCGCATGGAAAATTTGATGCGGAAGTGGTCGATTCGCAGGTGCGGTCGATCACTCAGCTTTTTGATATCAAGAACGGCGGATTCGGGAAGGCGCCGAAGTTTCCGCATTGCTCGGCGATTGATTTGGTCTTAGAGCGTTACCAGCAAACGAAAGAGCGGCATTTGCTGGCGATGGCGGAAACAACGCTGGAGAAGATGGCGCGGGGCGGCGTTTACGACCAGTTGGCCGGTGGATTCCATCGCTACTCTGTGGATGAAAAGTGGCTTGTGCCGCATTTCGAGAAAATGAGTTACGACAATTCGGAGCTGCTGAAGAATTATTTGCACGCCATCGGTTTGGCTCGAAACGAAAATTGGGAAGCGCCTTTCACGGACACAGCTCAGAGCATCGTCCTTTGGGTCAATGAGGTTCTGTCGGATCAAGAGAACGGTGGGTTTTATGCCAGTCAAGATGCTGATTATTCGCTCGATGACGATGGCGACTATTTTACGTGGACGCTTGAAGAAGTCCGCGCTGTGCTCACGCCCGAAGAGTCTCGGGTGATCGAGCTTTACTATGACGTAGAAGCCCATGGAGAAATGCATCACAACCCGGCGAAAAACGTGCTCTGGATTGCCCGAGGATTCAACGAAATCGGAGAAACCCTCCGCAAAGCGCCAGACGAAATCGTCACGATTAAGCTAAGAGCAGAGTCGAAGATGTTGAAGGCACGACTTGCGCGTCCCACCCCTTTCGTGGACAAAACGATGTACGTGAGCTGGAACGCGATGTTTGCCTCGGCCTATCTTGAGGCGGCCCGTGTCATCTGGACGGGTTGGATTGCGCAAGACTGCAAGAGTTTTGCGATAAAGACACTAGATCGCATGCTCCGAGAGACTTGGACTGTTGAACAAGGATTTGCGCATCGCATTGGCGGGCCTGCGCTGCGCGGGTCGCTGGATGATCAGGTGTTTGGCATGATGGCGCTGCTGGATGCGTATGAAGCGACTCTGGATACGAAATATTTTCAGGCGGCCCAGCGAACGATGGACATTGCGATTGAAAAATACGGCGATGCGGAAGGCGGGGGATTTTTTGACAGGGCGAGCGACGCGCCGGCAATGGGCGGGCTCGACGTGCGACGAAAACCGTTTCAGGATTCGCCGACTCCCGGAGCCAATTCGGTTGCTGCCATGGCGCTGACTCGCATGCACGCTTACACCGGCGAGAAGAAATACTACGACTGGGCGAAGAAAGCGCTCGAGGCCTTCGCGGGAATTGCGCCGCAGTTTGGGATGTTTGCGGCAACGTATGGATTGGCGGCGACGCTCTTTGCGAATCACCCGATTCAGGTGGTGATTACAGGGGCTGAGGGAGATGACGCGGCGAAGAAACTGGAAGAGACGGCGAACTCGGTGTTTCGATTTGGAAAAGCAGTCTTGCGGATTAAACCTGGCATGAACGCGGAGCATTTGCCGTTGGCTTTGCGCGAAACTCTGCCCCATCTCCCCGCGGACAAGGCGAATGCGTTGGTTTGCTTTGGAAATACGTGCATGCCGCCGACGAACGATCCGGACAATTTGAAGGCCTTGCTACTGGAGCAAACAGGGTATTCAGCGACTTCGACTTAGGCAGTCGTGCTTACTTTTCGCGGGTCAACAAGTAATAGCCTGAAAACGCTTCTTTTTCTTCAGCGTGCTTCGACAAGAATTTCCGCAAATCGTCGCTTTCAGCAGAGAGCAATAGCCCGTCAGAGCTCCTAACACTGGCAATTTCTAACTTGTGCTCTTTGTCCTGATTATTCACCCAGCTGTCGTCCAGGAAATACCAATTTAACTTATCCTTTTCAATCGAGACCCTCGCGAATATGTGTGCTTTAACGACCGGAAAGCTCGCCCTTTTGCAATCGCTTTTCTTTGGATCTGGCGGATAGAAATCCAGAAATAAAAGTCCATCGATGGCAACTAAATTCGCCGACATGAGAATGGTTTGACCGTCATCAGCGAAATTCTGGACATCCAGCTCATAGCTGGTATTGTCAGCCGCTGAACGAATCAATACATGGCTTTTCCGCCCGTCCGAAGAAGGTTTGCCGCCTTCAAGCAACAACCACTTGCCCATTAGGCGCTGGTCCAGAGGTGCCGCTTGTCCAAGCCCGAATAACGATTCCTCCGGCCCGCAACCTGACAGCGTCAAGAGAGCGAGCATAGCAGCAAGAAGGGTCACGATCCTTTGCATGGGTTGCCTCCCAATGAAAAACGCCGGGAGACGATGGAAAATCGTCGTGCACCCGGCGCTTCTCGTCCAATTGAAAATAAGCGTTGGCTACTTTTTGGGCCGCGATTCCGGCGGGACCATGCCGTTGATGCGGTAGTAGACGACGAGCTGGCCGTAGTGCTCGCCGGAATGCTCGATGAGCCCGTTGGCAAGATCGCCGATGCGGGTCTTCGTCGGGAAGCCTGCTTCAATCTCTTCATTGAGCCCTTTGTCGCCCTTTGCTTTTATCAGGTCGGCGCCATCCTTAACGCACTGCTTCACGAAGGCCACGACTTGCGCCCGCGTTTTGTAGTCGTCGGCTTTGGGATCGTCTCCGAACCGGGCTTTCTTGCCATTGGCAGTGTCCGTGAAGTAGTACATGGACGCCGACGCGTGGAGCAGGTTCCCGAGAAAGGTACGCGAATCGGGATGGGGTTTGTAGCTGTACTTATCCTCAGGGATATCTTCCGCCATCGCGATCAGCTTGCGGCCGATGTCATTCCAGGATTCGAGAAGAGCTTGGGATGGGCTCGGCGCTGGTTTGGCCGGCGCCTTTTTGGCTGCATCCTGCTGGGCGAGCGTTGGCAGTGCCAGGAAGGCAGCTGCCAGAGCGATTCCTGCAAAAGACCACAGTTTTTTCATTGCTTCCTCCGTCGCGCCTTCGAGGCGGGACAATTTTGACACTCTTAAAAGACGCACTTCGAAAGGAGAAGTGTTCTTCGGAATAGGCGAATCTTACTCCGCCTGTCGGATGTCTGGCTACGGCGGAGGATACGGAAACGGCAGGTGAGCAGCCAAATTGTCTCCTGGTTGGCGCATGGTAAGCTAATTAGGCAGGCAGGGAGGCGTTTTCTTGTTTCATGGCGTCAATGTTGTCTGGCTGGTAGCGCGCACTCTTATCGGACTGGGGCTGATTTCGCTCCTCGTGTATTCACAGTTCTTTTGGTATCGCGGACTTTGGCGGGTTACGGCGAATTGGCGGAGCACTGCGCTGCGTGTGCTGGCACGCGTGATCTGCTTGGCGTTGGCTGTGGTTTGTGCATTGGCGTTCGCCGATGGGCTTCGCATGGGCAAGAATCATTGGATTCCGCGGGGGCAGGTTTTTCCATTGTTTGTTGGAATGTGGTTTACGAGCGCGTTTTTTGGATTTATCGCGGTGAAGCTCGTGCGCGGATTTGACATCATTTGGGGCTCGGCCAAGCGGCGCATTCGCGCGAGCTTGCAACAGAAGGCGAAGAGCCCCGATGCGAGAGCAGGGATGGAGATTTTGGCCGACCCTGGCAGGCGGCATTTCTTCAAAACGGCCACAGCCGTTGCAGGCGCGGCGCCGTTTCTTGGCGCGGTATACGGATTTGCCGCGGAGCGATTGAACTATCAAGTTCGGCGCGTGGAAATTCCTCTGGCGAATCTTCCGGACGCGCTGGACGGGATGAAAATCGCGCAACTCAGCGACATTCATCTGAGCGGTTACATTTCGCGCGACGACGTGCGGCGCGCCGTGGACATGGCGAATGATTTGGCGCCCGATCTTTCCGTGGTGACAGGCGATTTCATCACCAGCGCGGGCGACCCGCTGTCGGAATGTATCGAAGAAATTCGCAAGCTATCGGGATCGCTGGGAATTTATGGCTGCAATGGTAATCATGAAATTTATGCGAAGGCGGAAGACGCGGCGGAACGCCTGTTCGCGCAGGCGGGAATGAAACTATTGCGTAGCGAAAACGCTGCGATCAATTTTCGTGGAGCACAATTGAATTTGATTGGCGTGGATTACCAGCGCGAGCGCGGCCCTGGCGGAAAGAGAATTGAAACACTGGCTGGGGCGGAGAGGCTTGTGCGGCGTGACATGCCGAATATTTTGCTTTCGCACAATCCGAATACGTTCGATCGGGCAGCGGAGTTGGGGATCGAGCTTTCATTGGCTGGGCATACGCACGGCGGGCAAGTGCAGGTGGAGATTCTGGATCACCGGCTGAGCCCGGCGCGGTTCATCACGAACTACATCGCGGGCTTGTACACGCGCCCGTTGGGCGCGGCGTCGAATTCGCTCGATGCTCCGGTGAAACATTCGCAGCTTTATGTTAATCGAGGTTTGGGCACAGTTGGTGCGCCGGTGCGATTGGGTGTACCGCCGGAGATTACGCTGATTACTCTGCGGCGATCTTAGGCAGCGAGCGCATGATCGTACTCGTAATGGGCACGACGGGTTCGGGCAAGACGACGATCGGCGCATTGCTCGCAAAAAAACTGGGCTGGACCTTTCTCGACGCGGACGATTTCCATCCCGCGGCAAATATCGCAAAAATGAAGCAGGGAACTCCGTTGAACGACGCGGACCGCGTGCCCTGGCTTGCGGCGATTCATAAGAAGCTCGCGCAACTCAAAGAAGAGGGGAAGAGCGGCGTCTTGGGTTGTTCTGCGCTGAAGCAGAGCTACCGCGATACGCTCGGCGCAGGGCTCGATATGCGCATCGTCTATTTGAAGGGCACCTACGAAGAGATGCGCGCGCACATTCTGGCGCGGCACGGGCATTTTGCCGGTGAAGGAATTTTAGCCGGACAGTTCCGCGATTTGGAAGAACCGAAAGATGCGATCGTGGTTTCCGTCGCGCTTGCCCCGGATCAAATTGTCCAGACGATTCTCCGAGAATTACACCCATCCTGAACTGTTTTTCCGCAAACCGAAGCAAGTTGCTGGCATTGGTGTGCAGTGCCATAATTTGAGTTCTATGAATGTAGAGACGTCGGGGTTTCTGGGGGGCTTTTATGGCGATGCGCGACAGTTGGGTTGAAAAAAGAGAAGCCGAAGCGGCCGGCAAGAACGGCAGCCGCAACATGTCGCAGATGCATCTTGCCAAGCAGGGTGTCATCACAGAAGAGATGCAGTATGTGGCGAAGCGCGAAAAGATCGAGCCAGAACTGGTGCGCAGCGAAGTGGCCCGCGGCCGCGCGATTATCCCTGCAAATATCCATCACCGTAATCTCGAGCCGATGGGAATCGGTGTGGCGTTCTTCTGCAAGATCAACGCGAACATCGGCAACTCCGCAACAACTTCCAACATTGACGAAGAGCTGAAGAAGCTGCACCACTCCGTGCATTACGGCGCGGATACGATAATGGACCTTTCTACTGGTGGCGACATTCCGACGATTCGCAAGGCGATCATCAATGCGTCGCCTGTGCCCGTCGGAACGGTGCCTGTGTATGAAGCGATTTCGCGCGTGCGGCGGCCGGAGGATCTGACTGCGGACCTGATGCTCGAAGTGATCGAAGAGCAAGCCGAGCAAGGCGTGGACTACATGACCATTCACGCCGGCGTGCTGCGGCAGCACGTTCCGCTGGTGCGGAAGCGCATTACAGGAATTGTAAGCCGCGGCGGATCGCTGATGGCGCACTGGATGGAGAACCACAAACAGCAGAATTTTCTCTACGAGCGCTTCGACGACATCTGCAAGATTTTCAAGAAGCACGACGTGAGTTTTTCGCTGGGAGACGGCTTGCGGCCTGGCTGTATCGCTGACGCAAGCGACGAAGCGCAATTCGCTGAATTGAAAGTGCTAGGCGAACTGACGAAGAAAGCGTGGGAACACGACGTTCAGGTGATGATCGAAGGCCCCGGCCACGTTCCACTCGACAAAATTAAGGAGCAGGTGGACAAGGAAGTGGAGTGGTGCCACGAAGCGCCGTTTTATACGCTTGGGCCGCTCGTGACGGACATCGCCCCCGGCTACGACCACATCACCAGCGCGATTGGCGCGGCGATGATTGGCTGGCACGGGGCTTCGATGCTTTGCTACGTGACGCCGAAAGAGCACCTCGGCCTGCCGAATCCGGAAGACGTAAAACAGGGCGTGATTGCGTACAAGATTGCAGCACACGCGGCGGATGTGGCTCGCCACCGCCCGGGGGCGCGCGATCGCGACGACGCGTTAAGCTATGCACGGTTCCTCTTCGACTGGAATAAACAGTTCGAACTTTCACTCGACCCGGAAACGGCGCGTGCGATGCATGACGAATCGCTGCCGGACGATTTTTACAAGGAAGCGAAGTTCTGCTCCATGTGCGGCCCGAAATTCTGCTCGATGAATATCACGCAACTTGCGGACGCCGAAAGCGGCCACGACCAAGCAGAACGCAAACAGAAGTTCGCAGAACTGCTGGTAAAGGTACAAGGCGCTTCGGCATAACCACCGGCAATTTAGGTCATTCATTGGCTCCCAGGTGCTGCGTTACTTTTTTGGGCAAACTTCACCTTCCCCGTTCTAGTTCCGCGGCTCCTCTGCTAGTCTCTTAGTACAGCGAGCCCTGTCCCCTTGCCTACACACGTCCCAGAGAGGATTACGCGCACTGCGCGCAGTATGAGTCAGTCTGGCCCGTCTCTTCAGGTCCTCGTGGTGGACGATTCGCCCGTTTATCGCGAGCTAGTCAGTCAGGCCCTTCAGGGGCAGGATTATTCCGTTACTTTTGCAAAGAACGGCAGGGAAGCGCTCGAGCTCTTTGCGCAAACCGCCCCCCATATCGTCATCACAGACTGGATGATGCCGGACGTTTCCGGCCTCGATCTCGTCCAGCGTATTCGCGGCAGCGAACTGGCCTATACCTACGTCATTTTGTTGACCTCCATCTCCGACAAGGCGATGGTTGTAAAAGGCTTGGCCGCGGGCGCGGATGACTATCTGACAAAACCCTTCGATCCGGGCGAGTTTTGTGCGCGCATTGGCGTTGGACGCCGGATAATTTGTCTACAGCGCGATATCGAAGCCAAGAACCTGCTCTTACAGGAGGCCGCGCGGACGGATTCACTGACCGGCCTGCCGAACCGCCGCGCGATTGAGGAATGGGCCGAGCGGCAAATCCGCGGAGCATCTCGCCACGGCTATCCGCTATGGGTGATTTTGGCCGACCTCGACTCTTTTAAGAGTGTGAACGATAACTACGGCCATGACGCGGGCGATCTCGTTCTTCAAAAATTCGCTGAAGTATTGCGAGGAACTACGCGAGCTTCTGACATTTGCGGACGCATGGGCGGAGAAGAATTCGTCATGGTCCTGACTCACGTGGACCAGAACGGCATTTTCCCAACTGTAGACCGGCTCCGCGAGCAATTTGCCTCTCTTGTATTTCGCTTTGGCGGGAACTCGGCAAGCGTCACAGCTAGCTTTGGGATCGCTGGATTTCAAGGCAGGGAAATCGCGGAATTCTCCCAACTCCTCCGCAGGGCTGACGAAGCGCTTTACGCTGCGAAACGCGGCGGCCGCAACCGGGTGGAAGTTGCCGTCCTTCAACCGTAAGGAACAATTTAGGCTATCTAGCCGTATATTCCATCAGAAGGGGAGAGCGCAGTCCTGGCTCACTTTGCACTGGGTGGAAAGAGGTTTCTCATGCTTTTTCTTCTATTTCTTGGCTTCCTGTATTTCCTGCCGACCATCATCGGCCGCGACAAGAACGACGCTGGCTTGATCTTCGCAGTAAATCTGTTCCTGGGTTGGACTGTTGTTGGCTGGATCGTTGCATTTATCTGGGCCTGTGCGGCGGATTCGCGACCGATCCCAGTTCGGATGGTGCCAGTAGCCACTTCGGGGCGCTTCTGCTGCCAGTGCGGCACATTGAGCGCCGGTGGCGGTCATTTCTGCAGTGCCTGCGGACGGGCTATTTAATCCAGTCAGTCGATCTGAAGCGGCTTTTCTTCCCGCGCAAACTTCCCCTATACTCGGAAGGCTTTTCCAGGCTGCAAAGGAGCAGGCATGGCTTTTGTGCGGGCGGCGAAGGCGTCTGATGTGGCGCCAGGTTCAATTCTGGAAGTGCAAGTAGCGGGCAAAGTGATCGCTCTTGCTAACGTGGGCGGCACTTTCTATGCGATCAGCAACACTTGCTTGCATCGGGGTGGCCCGATCGGCCAAGGCCCGTTGGAGGGCAAGACTGTGACATGCCCTTGGCACGGGTGGCAATTTGACGTAACAACAGGCAAAGCTAACATGAATCCAAACGCCGGCGTACCTTGCTATGCCACAGAGCTACGAGACGAGGAAGTGTTCGTGGATGTGGCCTGAGCCTTTTTAACCTGTTTATTTTTAGCGACTTACGATTAGTTCCGAAGCCAATTTGGCTCAAAGCTTGGCCACGGGGAGCCCCATTTAACCCTCATATTTTGTTTGGTTTTGCCAGTTATGGCGTGTATAGTACCGCCGAACTTTTCATAGATGACGACAGCGACTCCGACTCGACACTACTGGATCTTCACGGCAGACCCACACCACTATCATTGGGATACGCTTTTCGTTAAAGGCAAGGAAATGTGGCACGGCGCCGGTTCCAAGCCAGATGCGATTCGCGCACTCAAGCAGGTGCGTAAGGGCGACCGAGTGCTTTGCTACCACGCCGCGCCAGACCGCTCCTTTTACTCGATTGCCGAAGTGACGCGTGATCCTTATCCCGATCCACACGACCGCAAGGAAAAAAATCTCGTCGCGGACCTGCGCGCGTTTGAAAAATTGCCGCGCCAGGTGACACTTGCGGAGATGCGCGCCAACAAGGAACTCAAGAAAGTAAAATTCCTGAAGAATGTGCGATTGATCGTTTCTCCCATCACGGACGTCGAATATCAGGAAATTCTGCGCATGGCCGGGATTGTACCGCAGCCCGGAATCCCGCTTCCATAAGCGAAATTGTGGCGGAAGCGTTCCATTCCTTGCGGTTTCTGTAACTGAGGTGAATCGTGCCGAACCTGCAGCGCCATACCTTGCTGATTTCGTGTGCCTTCGCTTTCTGCTTGGTTTCGTGCACACGGCCAACGCTTCCTCAAAAGACAGACACACTGGAAGGAATTGCATCCGGCAAGACGCGCGTAATCGACTTGAGCTACGCCATCAACGACAAGCTTGTTGCCTGGCCCGGCGATCCCAAAGTTTTTGAAGCTAAAGTAAACGGCACCGTTGAAAAGGACGGCTACTTTACCCGCAGCTTCTGGATGCTCGAACATTACGGAACGCACCTCGATGCGCCCGCGCATTTCCCTCCCGGAAAATCCACGGTGGAGCAAATCGCTCCGGAGAAATTCTTTGGCCCGGCCGTAGTGCTCGATATTCGTGCTGACGCAGAAAAGAACGCGGACTACCAGCTTTCTCCGGCGGTGATTGATGCGTGGGAGAAGAAGCACGGCAGGATTCCTGCGGGAGCCATCGTGATTCTGCGCACGGGTTGGACATCGCGGTGGCCGGACGTGCAGCGTTACCGCAACACGGACACCAAAGGCGAAATGCACTTCCCGGGATTCTCAGTGGATGCCGCTAAGATACTGCTTGATCGCAAGATCAGCGGGCTGGGCTGCGACACACTGAGTATTGACCCGGGCAATTCCAAAGATTTTCCCGTACACCATCTGGTGCTGGGAGCGGATGTCTACCAGCTCGAAAATCTGCGCGATCTAACAAATGTGCCGGAAGCCGGGGCCTTTCTAGTGGTTGCGCCCATCAAGCTGGAGGGTGGTTCCGGAGGAGCGGTGCGAGTCTTCGCCCTGGATTCGCATCCTTGATGCGAACTTTTTTAGGGTTTCATACGTCTGAGAAAGAGTAGGTTTGCCCTGAGGGTGTGTTCATGAGAAAAGTCAGCCTGTGGTTCTTCGTCGCCGGATTGGTCTGCGCGCTCGGTTTTGCCGTGCCCGCAAACGCGCAACAAGAAGCCAAGCAGTTTCCCGTCGTCACAAAAACGCTGAAAAACGGCATGAAAGTGCTCGTTCAAAGCGACCACAGCATTCCGAACGTGGCGCTGTATATTTTTTATCGAATCGGTTCGCGGAACGAGCATCCCGGCACTACGGGCCTCTCGCACTTTTTTGAGCATATGATGTTCAACGGGGCCAAGAAATACGGTCCGGGCGAACTCGACAAAGTGATGGAAGCTAACGGCGGCGAGAACAACGCCTACACCACGCAAAACACGACGGTGTATCAGGACTGGTTTCCGCGATCCGCGCTTCCGTTGATCTTCGATATCGAAGCGGACCGGATCCAATATTTGCAATTTGACCCGAAGAAAATCGCATCGGAACGCGAAGTCGTCGCCAGCGAGCGCCGTTTACGCACGGATAACGATAACGGCGGGTTGCTTGACGAACAGCTTTGGGCCACGGCATTCATCGCCCATCCATATCAATGGCCGGTGGTCGGCTGGATGAGCGACATCGAACACTGGACGATGGAAGATTTGAAGCATCACTTTGAAATGGGCTATTCCCCGAACAACGCGACGATGGTTGTCGTCGGCGATGTAACTTCCGACGAAATCTTCCAGCTCTGCGAAAAATATATCGAGCCGATTCCGACGCACGCGCCACCACCGCCGGTCACGACCGTCGAGCCCGACCAGCTCGGCGAGCGCCGGCTTGTTGTGCACAAGCCGGCGGAATTGCCGCTACTGGAAATTGCGTACCACGTGCCACAGACAAACAATCCCGATTTTTACGCTCTGAACATTTTGCAGACGGTGCTGGTCCACGGCGAAAGCTCCCGCATGTATCAGCGGCTCGTTGATAAGGATCAAATCGCTCTGAATGTTGACATGGATGCCGGCCCGGCTTTCGATCCGACCTTGGTAATAGTCAACGCACAACCGAAGCAAGGTGTCGATCCGGCAGCCTGCGAAAAGGCGATTTACGAAGAATTGGACAAAGCGAAGACGGGTCTTATCTCTGACCTGGAACTTGAAAAAGCCAAGAACATTCGCCTCGTTCAGTTTTATCAGCAGATGCGGACAATCAGCGGCCGTGCCAATACGATTGGAACGTACGAAGTCTTTTTTGGCGATTACAACCGCCTCTTCGACGCTGCAAAAAATTACAGCGCCGTGACAAAGGAAGACGTCCAGCGCGTGGCCAGGAAATACTTTGGCGCAAACAACCGCACGGTCGCCACGCTGATTCCTGAGAATGAGGAGAAGGCAAAGCAATGAGAATTCTCAAGAACATCGCCAAGATTCTTTGCGTCGCAAGCCTTGCGCTCGTTCTGGCTGCCGCGAGCTATGCACAAACCCTCAAACTGCCGCCTCACGAAAAGGTGGTTTTGAAAAACGGCCTCACGCTTCTCCTCATGGAAAAGCACGGAGTGCCGATCGTTAGTTTCCATGCAATCGTTAAGGCGGGTTCTGCCGCAGACCCTGCGGATCAGGCAGGTCTAGCCGGAATCGCCGCAGGCCTCCTGCGCAAGGGGACGCAGAAGCGCACTGCGCAACAATTTGCTTCCGACCTTGATTTCATCGGCGGCTCGTTCGATGCCGGAAGCGACGTGGACTATACGACGATTTCCGCGGAATTTCTAACCAAGGACCTCGATCGGGGACTCGACTTGTTTGGCGATGCGGTTCTTCACCCGTCGTTTCCTCAAGCAGAAGTGGACAAGCTGCTCGCGCAGAGCATTGACGGCGTGAAAGCGGCGAAAGATCAAGCCGACGCGGTGATCTTCAACTATTACGAAGGCTATCTTTATGGAACGCATCCTTACGGCCGGCCTGGGGGCGACGAACTCTCGCTCAAGAAAATTCAGCGCGATGCCATCTTGAAGTTCTATCAAGCATATTACGTTCCGTCGAACACGATCCTTGCTGTGGCCGGGGAATTCAATTCCGCTGAATTAAAAAAGAAATTGGAAGATGCGTTTGGTGCATGGCCTGCCAAGGCCGCGCCTGCGGTGAATATCCCCGCGACCACTGCCGTCAAAGGGAAGCGCCTGCTTCTCGTGGACAAGCCCGACGCAACGCAAACCTATTTTGTCATCGGCAACGTGGGCGTTACCGCGAATGACCCGGACCGTGTGGCAATTCGCGTGGTAAACACTGCCTTCGGTGGTACCTTTGCCTCGCTGCTGAACACCGCGCTGCGCATCGACTCCGGCTACACCTACGGTGCGAATTCATTTTTTCAAAACCAAAAAGCCGCCGGACCGTTCGCCATTTACAGCTTCACAAAAAACGAAACGACTGTCCCGGCAATCGACCTTGCGCTCAAGGTGCTCGACGACTTCCACAAGAACGGACTTACCGCCACGCAACTCGATACTGCAAAGAAATACATCAAGGGCCAGTTTCCTCCGCGAATGGAGACTTCCGGCCAGCTCGCCGCACGCATCGCGGTCAGTGAGTTTTACGGGCTCGACGATAACGAAATCAACCTGCTCGAATCACGCATTGACGCCGTCACGCTTGAATCCGCGAAACAAGCAATCGAAAAACACTTTCCCAAAGAGAATTTGGTATTCGTGCTGATTGGCAAAGCTTTGGAAATTGGCCCTGCCGTGAAAAAATACGCGGAAAAACAGGACGAGCGGAAAATCAGCGATCCGGGCTTTTGGCCGCCGCCGGCGAAATAAAGAATTTCAGTTGATCCTGGGAAATTTGGATTTGGAGGAACCATGCGCGTTCGCTTTGCTCTCATTCTGTTGGTGTTGATTGTGTTTGCGGTGAGCTCCGCCGCCGCGCAGGAAACGCCATTGCTTGCCACCTGGCCCACCGTCAATCAGACCAACATTACGTTCGTCTACGGTGGATACCTTTGGACCGTGCCGCGCAGCGGCGGGGAAGCGCGCCAGCTTACGACAGGCGGCCATGAGACCACGCCATTCTATTCGCCGGATGGGAAATGGATTGCCTTTACCGGCGAGTACGACGGCAACGTAGACGCGTACGTCATGCCGGCGGAGGGTGGTGAACCGCGACGTTTGACCTGGCATCCGTCTGCTGACGTGGTTGTCGGCTGGTCGCCCGACGGCAAGAAAGTTCTCTTCGATTCTGCGCGCGATTCCTACGCTGACTTCAATCGCATTTATGCTGTGTCTGTCGAAGGCGGCGTCCCGGAAGTCTTGCCGATGTGGCGCGCGCAAAACGGTTCGTATTCACCGGATGCCACGCATTTCGCCTACCAGCCCGTTCTGAAGTGGCAGCCTTCGTGGAAGCGTTACCGCGGCGGACAAACGACGCCAATCTACATCGTTCGCCTCAAGGATTTGCAGCTCGAAAAAGTTCCCCGCGAAAATTCCAATGACGATCAACCGGTCTGGATGGGCGACACCGTTTATTTCCTCTCCGATCGCAACGGTCCGAAAACGCTTTTCGCCTACGACACGAAGTCCAAGAGCGTAAAGCAGGTCGTCGAAAACCATGGCCTGGATTTGAAGTCGGTTAGCGGCGGTCCGGACGCGCTTGTCTACGAACAATTCGGCGGAATTTATCTTTTCGATCCGAAAACGGCAAGCTCATCTCACGTGAACATTCATATTGCTGGAGATTTGCCCGCTACGCGGCCGCACTGGGTGAAGGTTGCCGATAAAATTCAAAACGCGTCGATTTCTCCCACTGGAGCGCGAGCCGTATTTGAAGCGCGCGGCGAAATTCTCAGTGCTCCTGCAGAAAAGGGCGACATTCGCAACCTCACGCGAACCACGACCGTGGTTGAGCGAGATCCCGCCTGGTCTCCCGATGGAAAGTGGATCGCATTTTTCTCGGACGAATCAGGGGAATACGCGCTTCATCTGGTGGATCAGTCTGGCCTCGGCGAAGTGAAGAAAATCAATCTCGGCAATCCGCCGTCATTCTTTTATTCGCCGACATGGTCTCCCGACAGCAAGAAAATCGCGTTCTCCGATAAGCGATTGAATCTCTGGTATGTGGATATTGACAAAGGATCGCCAATCAAAGTTGTCACCGACATTTACGATGCATGGGGCGTCGCCTTTACACCGGCTTGGTCGCCGGACAGCAAGTGGATCACCTTCTCGAAATTCATCCCGAATCACCAGCGCGCAGTCTTTGTCTATTCGCTCGAGTCCAGCAAGAGCACGCAAATCACCGACGGACTGAGCGACGCTCGCTATCCTGTCTTCGATAAGGGAGGAAAATACCTCTTCTTTGGCGCAAGCACGGACGTCGGCCTCTCTGGAACATGGCTCGATCTGTCTGGTTTCCAGCGTCCCGTAACACGCAGCGTTTACGCCGTTGTGCTCAAGAAAGGCGACCCTAATCCGGTCGATCCGCAAAGTGACGACGAAAAGATCGCTAAAGCGGAAGAAAAGCCAAAGGACGGCGACAAAGACAAAGGCAAAGAAAAGAGCAAGGACGCCGATAAAAAAGATTCTGATAAGAAAGATGAAAAGAAGGACGAGAAAAAAGACGAGCCACCAACAGTCACAATCGATTTCGACGGGATTGGCCAGCGTGTTGTCTCCTTGCCAATCAAAGCCGCGAACTACGCGTCGCTCGATGCAGGTAAAGCAGGCACCCTTTTCCTGACGGAATCGCCGCTCGTCCAGCCGCTCGATGGACCCCCATTCCCGCAACTAACCATGAGCAAGTTCGACCTGGCTACGCGGAAAACGGAGCCGTTTCTGTCCGGCATCAGCGGCTATTCGATTTCCGCGAATGGAGAAAAGATTCTTTATCGCATGGGCCCCGCGGCTTGGTTCATCGCGGCGACAGCCGCCGCTCCTAAGCCCGGCGACGGCGCACTCAAGCTCGACGATATGCAGGTCTATTCCGATCCGCGCGCGGAGTGGGCGCAGATGTACCACGAAGTCTGGCGCATCGAACGCGACTTCCTCTACGACCCGCATTTCCACGGTCTCGACATTGCCGCCGCGGAGAAAAAGTACGCGCCGTATGTGAAAGCGGCAGGCGGCAGGGCCGATCTGAATCATCTTTTCGTCGAAATGCTCGGCGAAATTACCATCGGTCACATGTTCATTTTCGGCGGAGACGTTCCGAAAGCGCCTGAAGTAAAGGTTGGTTTGCTCGGCGCCGATTACAAAATCGAAAACGGACGATTCCGTTTCGAACGCATTTTCAATGGCGAAAACTGGAATCCGGACCTCCGTGCGCCGCTCACGCAGCCTGGAGTGGACGTCAAAACTGGCGACTACCTGATCCAAGTCAACGGCAATGACGTCAGAGCCACGGCCGAAGTCTTCCGCTTCTTTGAAAATACAGCCGGTAAGCAGATTCGCATTAAGGTTTCCGCAAACGCCGATGGCAAAGATGCGCGCGACGTCACCGTAGTTCCTGTGGACGATGAATTCAATCTGCGCAATCGCACTTGGGAAGAAGACAATCGCCGCAAAGTCGACCAGCTGAGCGGCGGGAAGCTCGCTTACGTTCACGTGCCGGATACGGCGAACGGTGGCTACATCAACTTCAACCGCTTCTACTTTGCCCAAACCGACAAGCAGGGCGCTATCATTGACGAGCGTTATAACCACGGCGGCGCGATTGCGGACTACATCGTTGATCTGCTCGGCCGCCCGCTCCGCAATTGCGCCATCACGCGCGAAGGCGAAAAGTGGTGCTCGCCGCTGCAGCAAATCTACGGCCCCAAAACGATGGTCATCAACGAAATGGCAGGCTCAGGCGGAGACGCGCTTCCCTGGATGTTCCGCCAGGACAAGCTCGGCCCATTGGTTGGCACGCGCACGTGGGGCGGCCTCGTTGGCATCGGTAATTATCCGCCATTGATGGATGGTGGGGGAGTCACCGCGCCACGCGCTGCGATCTACGGCCTGCACGGCGAATGGGAAGTGGAGAATCACGGCATTGCGCCGGACATTGAAGTGGAAAACGATCCCGCGTCCGTCGCAGCGGGTCACGACGCTCAGCTTGAGAAGGCCGTTCAGGTTACCCTCGAAGCCCTGAAGAAAAATCCCGTGGTGATCCCGGATCATCCGCCATATCCGAATTACCACCAGCAGCCATAAATAGAGCCTTTACGCAGGCAATTCACAGCGCTCTTATTGTTGCAGGCGCTGTGGTAACTTTGCCGTGCCCGCTTATGCCGGAACTTCCTGAAGTGGAGACGCTCGCTCGCGGTCTGCAACGGACCATTGCCGGGCGGCGTATTGTGTCTGTCACGCTAGGCAAGACGGATTTTATTGACAATCCTTCTGCGTTGGAGGAATTCCTTCCAGGCCTTTCCATTGAGCGCGTCGAACGCTTCGGAAAATTCATGTTATTGCGACTCGGCGGGGAAGCAAGTGGCAACGGAACGGCGCACTCTGTTTCAGCGGCATCGCTTCTTGTGCATCTCGGCATGACAGGACACATGGCCCCGCAGCCTGCCGCGGAGCCATTTTCCAAACACACTCACGCGCGCTTCCTGCTCGACGATGGCTGTGAGCTTCGCTATACCGATCCCCGCCGCTTCGGCCGCATGGCCTATCTTGCGGGCGAAAAGTTATTGGCGGAACTTGGCCGTTTTGGCGTCGACCCGTTGGAAGTCTCCGAACTTGAATTTGGCGCACTGCTTAAATCCCACAAATCGCGCATCAAAGCGCTTCTTCTCGATCAAAGCGCCCTCCGCGGTGTCGGGAACATATATGCGGACGAAAGCCTCTGGCGAGCGAAAATTCATCCAAAGCGAATCGCCGCCACGATTTCGCAAGGAGTATCGCGAAAGTTGCGAAAGGCCCTGCAGGATATTCTGCGCGAAGCGATTGCCCTTCGAGGCTCCTCCATTAGCGATTTCCTTGACGCCCAAGGCCAGCCCGGCGAGTATCAACGCCGCCATCGGGCCTACGGGCGGGAAGCGAAGCCCTGTTATCGCTGCAAAACGCCGATCAGGCGGGTCATTGTGGCGGGGCGCAGCAGTTATTTCTGCCCGAAATGCCAGCCCGCGCCGAAGTCCGTGAAGCACAAGCTGAAACGTCGCAAGCCTGTAACGTCGCGCCGCAAGCCCGCGTCTCAGTGACATCGAGTTTTGGATGGCGCCAGGGGCGTTGGTCGGAAATCATTTCTTCACAAGTCTGCAATTTGAGGGATGGGAATGAACGCAAAGCGAGTGCTCTTGTTCTCTGTTGTGTTGTTTCTGATTGCGGCCGTCAAGAGTCTGGCGCTGCCAACGTCGGACGACCAGCAACCGTACGCAGCTGTCGACGCACAAATCCTGGCGGAGATCCACGATCACAGCGAAGCCGCGCAGAATCTCGAATATATTTCGGACAACATCGGCCCTCGCCTGACAGGTTCGTCACAGCTCAAAGCCGCCAACGATTGGACCGCCGAAACGTTTAAGAAATACGGCCTTACCAACGTTCATCTCGAATCCTGGAAAATCGGCCACTCCTGGACGCGCGGTACGGCAAGAGCGCGCATCACATCCCCCGCGGAGCATCCCTTCACCATCGCCTCTGCCGGATGGGCGCCCGGTACGAACGGCCCGGTTCGCGGCCCCATTGTTTATTTCGACGCGCAGAAAAAAGAAGACTTCGAGAACTTCCGCGGAAAACTCAAGGGCGCAATCGTTATCCTGACGAAGCCCAACCCGCTATCGCCTCCGCAAAAGGATGAACCTTACGCGGACGTCGCTCGCCCGATGCAAGCTCCTCTTCCGCGCAGAGGCGATCCCATTCCGCCGTCTCCCTTTGCCAACTTCGCCGCCGCGGCTCGCGAACGCAACGAATTCTTCAAACAGGAAGGCGTTGCCGCCGTCCTGCGCGATTCCAACAAGCCCCACGCCCTGCTCAACATGACCGGAGTCGGCGGCGAGAAATTCGACATCGGGCCGGTTCCCACTGCATTCATCACCGGCGAGGGTTACCGCATGATCTGGCGTCTGCTCCAGCACGGCCCAGTCGAAGTCGAAATTGAAATGACCAACACCATCGGCGATGGCCCGGCGGATGTTTACAACACGGTTGCCGAAATCAAGGGCACCGAAAAACCCGACGAAGTCGTGATCCTCGGCGCTCACCTTGATTCTTGGGATCTCGCCACGGGCTCGACCGACAATGGCACCGGCAGCGCAGCGGTCTTGGAAGCGGCACGTGCGCTTGCGAAACTCAATCTCAAACCCAAACGCACCATTCGCTTCGTCCTCTTCAGCGGCGAAGAAGAAGGTCTCGTCGGCTCCAAGCGGTATGTGGAAGCGCACAAGGATGAACTCGACAAAATCTCCGCCGTCCTCGTTCACGACACAGGCACCGGAAAAGTTCTGACCATCGGTCTTCACGACAACTACCAAGCCCGCGAAATCGTGGACGAAGTTCTCGCGCCCCTCAGCGAACTAAAACTTCTCGAACCCAGCATGGCCCGCGCCTTCGGCACAGATCACGCTTCCTTTGATGAAGTGGGGGTCCCCGGTTTCTGGTGTATTCAAGACGGCGCCGAATACAACAAGACTCATCACAGCCAGTCCGACACGTTCGACAAAGTCTGGAAGGACGATCTCAATCAAGGCGCGCAAGTCCTCGCCGCCTGGGCTTACAACACCGCCCAACTCCCGAGGATGCTCCCCCGCCGCCCGCTTCCATATCAACCTGACGAAGCGGCGCGCAAAGCCGCGGCTGAATTGCCCGACCCTGCTTCCGACGCCGACAAGAAAATCGTTGAACAGGTACTGACGGACAAAAGTCTGTTGCAAGCCGACTTGATCCACTTGACCGATAAAATAGGCCCGCGTATGACAGGTTCGCCGCAACTCAAGCAGGCCAACGAATGGGCCGCCGGACAATTCAAAGCGCTTGGCCTCTCCAATGTCCACCAGGAGCCGTGGAAAATTGCCTCAAGCTGGACGCGCGGCCAGGGCACGGGCGCGTGGGGAAGAATCACTTCGCCCGCGGTGCATGAACTCAACCTCGCCGCCGCGGCGTGGTCTGCAAGCACCAAAGGGACCCTCCGCGGAACGGTTGTAGGTGTGCCGGTCGGCAGCGTGGACGAATTGCAGCCTTACAAGGGCAAACTCAAGGGCGCCATTGTCCTGCTTGGCCGTCCGCGCGACATGGAGCCGCCAAAGAATCCACTCGCAACGCCGTGGGACGACGATGCGATTCCCGTCGCACGCCCGAAAAGCGATAAGCCGTTCGACTACCGCGCCTATCGTCGCAACATCGTGGCTGAAATGAAATTTCTTGCTGAAGAAAAACCGGCGGTCGTTCTCATCGCCTCCGACAAAATGTACGGCCTTGAAAACATGTCAACTCTTTCGCGCGAATACAAACAGGCCGCATATGCAGGTGCATTCGTAACCGGTGAAAGCTATCGCCAGCTTTGGCGCCTTGTTGACGATGGTCCGGTCGAAGCCGAAATAAATATCGAAGGAGCCTTTAGCAAAGGCGAGGTCGAGGTCTACAACACCGTTGCCGAGATTCCGGGCAGCGAAAAACCGGACGAGGTTGTCATCCTCGGGGCGCATCTTGATTCCTGGGATCTCGGCACAGGAGCCACGGACAACGGTACCGGCTCAACTGCGGTGATCGCAGCCGCCCGCGCTTTGATCAAATCCGGCGTCAAACCAAAACGCACCATTCGCTTCATCCTCTTCAGCGGAGAAGAGCAAGGTCTGAACGGGTCCAAGGAATATGTGAAACGGCACAAAGCAGAGCTCTCGAAGATCTCCGCGGTCCTTGTGCACGATACCGGAACCGGAAAAACGCTCACGATCGGCCTCATGGGTAACTATCAGGCGCGCGAGGAACTTTCTTACGTTCTCAATCCGCTGGCCCGTAATCATGAAATCGGCCTCGCCGAACCGACTCTCCGCCAGATGGGCGGCACAGACCACGTCTCCTTCGACGCGGAAGGCGTCCCCGGCTTCTGGTGTGTACAAGATCCGGTTGATTACGACAAAACCCATCACTCACAAGCTGATACCATCGAACGGGTCCGGTGGGACGATCTAGCAGAAGGCGCGCAAGTTATGGCCGTTTTCGCGTTCAACGTCGCGCAACTTCCCGATTTGCTTCCACGCAAACCAGCCGGCGCCCTCCACAAGGACGGCATGTAGATCGCCATGCGAGCCGTTCTGCAGCGAGTCAGCCGTGCACGCGTCACCGTGGACGGGAACGTCACCGGTGAAATCGGCGCTGGCTTGATGATTCTGCTCGGGGTAGGAAAGGAAGACACCCCCGTCGTTGCGGCCTCGCTTGCCGAAAAAACCGCGAATCTGCGCATCTTCGAAGACGCCCAGGAGAAAATGAACCTCTCTTTGCTCGACGTCAAAGGCTCCGCCCTCGTCGTTTCGCAATTCACGCTCTACGGCGACGCCCGCGGCCAGCGCCGCCCCAGCTTTATCGCCGCCGCGCCGCCGGACGTCGCTAAGAAACTCTATGAAGACTATTGCGAAGCACTCCGCCGTTTGGGCATAACTGTAGCTACGGGCATCTTTCAGGCGATGATGTCTGTGGAACTCGTCAATGAAGGCCCCGTCACAATCCTCCTCGACACCAGCAAGGCGTTCTAGCGGATCCCGCGAAGCTTGGGTCCGCGAAAGCGCTCTGCCGAAGAAGTTGTTCAGGCTCACCCACGGCGCAAAAGAGGCGTAGTTCAATGGCGGCGACGGCAAACAGAGTGAGAATCCGCAAGGCACGAAAATCCGATGTGCCGCGACTAGCGGAGTTGAGCGGCGAACTCGGTTACCCGGCCACAACTGGCGAAATGAAGGATCGGTTCGCCCAGATCCGGCCCGCCGCACAGCACGCCATCTTCGTCGCCGAACTCGAAAAGGAAGTCATCGGCTGGATTCACGTATGCGTCACTCCGCTGCTCGAAGTGGCCCGCCGCGCGGAAGTAAACGGCTTGATTGTCGCGGGCGGCCATCGCAGCACCGGCGCCGGCACAAAACTTCTCGATGCGGCGGAAAAGTGGGCGCGCGCCAAGAAATGCAAGGGTATGTCTGTGCGTTCCAACGTCATCCGGGAGCGCGCCCACGCGTTCTACGAGCGCCAGGGCTACATCCACCAGAAAACCCAAAAAGCCTTCCGCAAACCTCTTTAGACACTCCCAGCTTTCCGCCTCGTGAAAAATATATCGTTCTACGATAGAATAGTCTGGTGGCGGAGAAGATTACATTGGCGGAGTATCGTGCTCTGGCGGAGCTCCGCTATCGCATCCGGTTGTTTCTGCGCGAAGGCGATACGACGGCTCTTTCCGAGGGCCTCGAGCCACAGCAATATCAAATGCTTCTCGCCATCCGCGGCCTGCGAGAACGCGAACTGGCCACGATCGGCACTTTGGCTGAACGCCTCGCCATCAAGCATCATAGCGCGGTCGAACTGATCGACCGCCTCGAAAAACGCAGCTTTGTAAAGCGCCTTCGCGAAAAAGAAGACCGGCGCCAGGTAAGGGTTCTGCTTCTCCCGCGTGGCGAAAAAGCTCTGGCCGGGGTCGTCAAGGAAAGAATCGGCGAACTGCGCGCCACCGGCTCTGCTCTCGTGCGCAATATCGAAACGCTGCTGGAACGCCGCAATGGAAACCCCAGAAAAAAATCTGCAAGGAAGGGCGCTTGAACAACAAATCCTCTGGTCATGAGTTGGGTGACTTTACAACCTCCATCCGCGTTATTCCGATTTCGCTGTTGGCGATTGGAATTGGAGCGATCTGCGCCTACGTGGCGCTTGCGCTCCTGCGCTTGATCGGGCTCTTTACGAATCTTTTCTATTACGGCCGCTGGAGTACCGCCATGGTGTCCCCGGCCGGAAATCATCTCGGAATCTACGCCGTGCTCGTCCCCGTTGGCGGCGCTCTCATCATCGGTCTCATGGCTCGCTACGGTTCGGAGCGCATCCGCGGCCATGGCATCCCCGAAGCCATCGAAGCAATCTTGATCAACGGCAGCCGTGTGCAGCCCAAGGTCGCGATCCTCAAGCCGATTTCCTCCGCCATTTCTATTGGTTCCGGCGGTCCATTTGGCGCAGAGGGCCCGATTATCATGACGGGCGGCGCTGTCGGCTCCATGATCGCGCAACTGTTTCACCTCACTAGCGCGGAGCGCAAAACGCTCCTGGTTGCCGGCGCCGCGGGCGGAATGTCCGCAACATTCGCATCTCCCGTTGCGGCGGTTTTACTCGCAGTCGAATTGCTCCTCTATGAATGGAAGCCGCGCAGCCTTATTCCGGTCGCTCTTGCCAGCGCCGTAGCCGCGGTGTTGCGCCGCTATATTCTTGGACTGGGCCCTATTTTCCCCGTGCCGGACCATCCCTTGTTTATCGGCCCGAAGGCATTGTTAAGCTGTATCGTTGTCGGAATCCTCGGAGGCGGCCTTTCCGCGTTGCTTACCCTCTCCATTTATGCGGCCGAGGATTCTTTTCATAAATTGAAAATCCATTGGATGTGGTGGCCCGCCATCGGCGGCGTCGCCATCGGAATCGGCGGCCTGATTTTTCCGCAAGCTCTCGGTGTTGGCTATGACATGATCGGCGCCTTGCTGCAAGGAGCCGTTACAACCAAAATCATTCTTGGCGTGCTCCTTGTGAAGTGGTTCATTTGGGCCGTATCCCTCGGCTCCGGAACTTCTGGCGGCGTGCTCGCCCCGCTTCTCATGATGGGTGGCGCTCTTGGGGGTTTGGAAGCGCTCGTCCTCCCCAATGAAGGCGCGGGATTCTGGCCTCTGATCAGCATGGGCGCCATTCTCGCCGGAACGATGAGAGCGCCTCTCACCGCCATTGTGTTTGCCTTCGAACTTACCCACGACCCAGGCGTCCTTTTGCCGCTTCTCATCGCGGGCATTATGTCGTATGCGTTCATGGTCCTCACCCTCAAACGTTCCATCCTCACCGAAAAGGTTGCCAGGCGCGGCTTCCACCTCAGTAGTGAATACGCGGTTGACCCGCTCGAATTGATTTATGTTCGTGAGGTCATGCGAACAAAGATCGCTGTTTTGTCCGCAAATACAAAAGTCAGGGACATTCTTAATTCCTTGCGGACCGGTCATCGGAACAAACAGAAGCTGATTGTCGTCGTCGACGGAAATGGAAAGCTCGCCGGAATCGCCACGCGGGCAGACTTGTTTGAGAGGATTGATAAGGAACACAATGCCGCTCTTGACCTGCCACTAAGCAAAGTCGTCAAGCCGGCTGCTGCCGTAGCCAATCCCGACGAGATTCTCCGCATGGTTGTCTATCGCATGGCCGAAAGCGGGTTTACCCGCATGCCGGTAATTGAACGCGAAACCGGCAAACTGGTCGGGCTGGTTGCTCTTGACGATCTCTTGAAAGCCCGCAGCCGGCATCTCGAGGAAGAGCAACGTCGCGACCGTCCGCTCAAACTCAAGTTTCTATTGCCCGGTGCCACGACCGAGGAAGCCGTTACGACAGAGGTTCAATAGGTCCGCTTAGGGTTTGATGGCTGAAATCCAAGAAAACCTGGAGTCTCCGGCAGGAAAAGCGCAATGGAGGTGGGCTTCATTCCTCGCATCTCGTGAGGAACAGGTTTTTCTCGTTTTGACGCTTGCCATAGGAGCCCTGGTGGGCGCGACCGTAGTCGCGTTCATTCTTTTGACGCAGCACTTTGCCGCGCAAATCTATGCCGCTCATGGTGGCTCACCCTGGCGGCGGCTGCTCATTCCGGTCGTAAGCTCTCTGGCCATGGGCTACTTGCTCTACCGTTTCTTTCCCGATGCGAGGGGGAGCGGCGTTCCTCAAACAAAAGCCGCACTCTATGCCCGCGATGGGCATATTTCTCTCAAAACCGTTTTTGGAAAGTTTTTTTGCACCTCCGCGACTTTAGCAAGTGGCATTCCCTTGGGACGCGAGGGCCCTTCGGTTCAGGTGGGTGCAGGATTGGCTTCATTCCTGGGTAGAAAACTCGGTCTGCGTCAGGAGAAAATAAAAGCTCTCATTCCTGTTGGCGCGGCCGCAGCCGTTGCTGCCGCTTTCAATACTCCTCTTGCCGCTGTCTTATTCGCGCTCGAGGAAGTTGTCGGCGATCTTCACGCGCCCGTGCTCGGCTCCGTCGTTCTGGCCTCCGCAACCTCCTGGGCCATGTTGCGAATCTTGCTGGGGAACGATCCGCTTTTCAAAGTCCCTGAATATCAGCTTGTACACCCCCTGGAATTGCTTGCCTATGCAACTTTAGGCGTTGCCGGCGGCCTTGTCTCTGCCGCGTTCAGCCATTTGCTCCTGTGGCTGCGTAAGCGATTCCTTCAGTTTCCACGGAAGACCTGCTGGTTCCAGCCTGTGGCAGGAGGACTGGTTGTCGGCGCCATGGGCTGGTTCGTTCCGCAGATTCTTGGCGTCGGCTATTTGCACGTTGGAGAAGCGCTCAACGGCGGCTTGGCTCTGCGTTTTATGTTGCTTTTGCTTGTTCTCAAGTTTTTTGCCGTCGTTGTCAGCTATTCTTCGGGAAATGCCGGCGGTATCTTCGGTCCAAGTTTGTTTCTCGGTGCGATGTTGGGGGGCGTCGTGGGCACTGGCGCCCACATGATCCTTCCCGCCTATGTTGGAAAACCGGGAGCTTACGCATTGGTCGGAATGGGCACGGCATTTGCTGGAATCGTCCGCGCTCCCATGACTAGCGTCGTGATGATCTTTGAAATCACTCGCGACTATGCGGTGATCGTGCCTCTCATGATTTCGAATCTTCTCAGTTTTTTCATCGCGGCCAGGCTGCAGCGCAAGCCAATTTATGATGAGTTAGCAAGGCAGGACGGCATTCATTTGCCCGGCGAAGAACAGCCAACAAGTGCGGGCCAAATCAAGGTCGCTGCCATTCTGCGCCCCGCGACGGAATCTTTCGCCCCCGAACTTTCTGTGCGGGAAGCTCTGGAAATATTGCTTCGGCAAAATTACCGCACCGGACTTGTCGTAACCAGTTTTGGAGTCGAGGGTGTGGTAAACGTGGAAATGCTGCGATCGGCTCAGGAAAAGAACCCAGCGTCAAAGCTGATGGACATGCTCCCCGCTGGCGAGTTCGCCCACCTTCACCTTGACCATACAATTGCACAAGCGCTCGATCGAATGGGCGCGTCGCGAATGGACATGCTTCCGGTCGTCAGCCGTGCAAATATCAAGAAGCTGGAAGGGATTGTAACGCTTCGTGATGTCCTGGAACGCTTCGGCGTTTCTCCCAAGAGCTGAGCCTTTATAAGAAGAGTTCGTATTAAGCTAGAATCCGCCTCCGCCCCCGCCCCCGAATCCGCCGCCCGAAAACCCGCCTCCGCCCCCGCTCCCGAAGCCCGAGCCTCCCGAACTGCGCGGCGCGGAAGTCATCACGCTGCCGGCAACGGAAGACATCGAATTCAGATTATTCACAAACAGGTACGGATAGAAACCCGGCCCGTAACTTCCCTGATACCACGATGGTGGCTGCGTGTAGATATTCTGAAAGGCTTTGCTCCAGTTTTTCTCAACTCCCAGCGCCATGGCGTACGGCAGAAATTTCTCGAACATTTCCGGAGTCTTCACCATTCTGTTGAAACGATCCGACTCCACGTGCGCAAGAAAATCTTCAAATCCGAGCACGCCTTCCAGCGTCTGCGCGCCCGAGATTGTCCGCGCCGGCATGAACCAGCCGAAAATGCAGATAATTGCGGCGGTCAAGACTCCTGCAAGAATGAAAGGAGCGGGAGCCATTCCCAACATCGCCGCCACGGGCATTGCGCCCCAAATGCTCAAGAACCCGACTACGATTCCTGCGGCGATGTACGCCGTCCGCACGCTGTCCGGCCTCCGGCGGTAATATCCATGCTCCACCAGCGCATCGAAAACACAATTCTTGATGCGCGGAACATTGCGATAGAACTGATTGTGCAGATTGGACAGTGGAATCGCTTCTCCGGCCGAAGCTCCTTCGGAAAAAATCCCCATCATCAATTCGCGTTCATGCGGCTTCAGAGGGCTCCATTCGGCATAAGGTTTTTTCAGGTGAAAGACGTAGTCCTTTTCATGCACTAGCCCCATCATGCTGCTCTTGTCTTTTTCTTCGATCGAAAGATACCCGCGAACCGCCAAATCCACGATTGCCGCTGTGATGTCGCGCATATCCACCGAGTTGTCGATCAAGGTTCCAACTTCGCTTGGCGACAAACCGTCGGGGGGATCGTACCGCGCTGCAATTGGCCGGAGTCGCGGATCGCGGCCTTTGGTCCACCACAGCCAGAACATGATGCAGAATGTCCCCATCGGCAAGAGCAACGGCCAGTTGCTGCGCAAGAACTGAATTGTCCGGTCGGCGGCTGTTGGCTCATGCACAAGCCCTTTGTCAAACGCGACCGCAACGGTTAATCCTTCGTGATAACCAAGCGGCGCCGTCGTATGCACCGTCACCCCATTGCCTACAATCTCCGCTTCCGCCTGTTTTCCAGTCGAGCGATATGCGCCAGTAAAGACATTTGTGCGAATCCCAGTCGCGCCCACTGGCAGTGTGATGGTTGCGCCAGCCGCTGCGATTGGAACGTCCCATTCGTCGCCGGTGACGTTCCAATAGAATTCGTCGTGATCGTCAAAAAATCGCAGGGCATCCGAGACCGTATACTCGATGACGATAGTCTTCGTCGTATCTTCCGCGCCCGGAAAATAGATTTTCAATTTGCGATAGTGCCGCTCGCGGCTCGATTCGTATTTCAGCGAGGCGCCGTCTTCCGTGATGCTTTTTACTTTCAGGAACAACGAATAGTTGATCCCCTGCGGCGTGTTGTATTCAACAGGAATCTCACGATATACCCCATTCCAGTGGCCAATAAACCGGAATGTGATGCTTTCCGTCACATCCACGGTTCCATCCTGCAGAACCGTCACTTGCGAATCGAATTTCTCGATGCGCAATTCGCGCGCCAACGCCGTGACCGGCCGAAAAAATAAAATTGCAAACAGGAAAAACAGGCGGGAAAAGCGAATTCCTGAAATTCCTGGAATCCGCAGCATTGCGCGCAGGCTTTTCATTCGTGAGAGATTTTTCAGGCTGTCGGCGCTGCTGGAGTGTTGAAGCTGACTTTCGGCGCCTCGCGCTCCGCACTCGCTGTAACTTCAAAAAATTCCCGCGTCTTGAAGCCCAACATTCCCGCAAAAATATTCGTCGGGAATTGCTGGATCTTCGTATTCAAATCGCGCACCACCGCGTTGTAATACCGCCGCGCGTTTTGCACGGTGTCTTCAATCTGGCTCAGCGAATTCTGCAGGGAAGTAAAACTCTCGATCGCGCGAAGCTGAGGGTAAGCCTCAGACAGTGCGAACAAACTCTTCAGCGTTCCAGACAGCATATTTTCAGCCGCGGCCTTGTCGCCCGGCGATGTCGCAGACATCGCTCGGTTCCGCGCGTTGATCACCGCTTCTAACGTGTCTTTTTCATGCCCGGCGTAGCCCTTGACCGTTTCCACCAGATTCGGAATCAGGTCGTACCGCCGTTTCAGTTGCACATCGATGTCGGACCACGCGTTGTCCGTTTGTACTTTCAGGCGAACCAAGCCGTTGTACATCCCGATCGCCGCAATCACGACCAGCACGATTAGCCCAAGAACCACCCAACCGATCATAGTGACCTCACGCGAAACGTCTGCTGTACCGAATGACTTGAATATACTTGGGGAATTCGGACGTGTAAAGCGGCCCGGTCACGCTTGTTTTGAAATGCGCGCTCTATTTTTTCTGCGGCCCCCTCAGCTTTTCAGCCAGAGCAAATTCCTTTTGTGCCTCCACCGCGTGTCCGGATTTTTGCAGTGCCAGGCCAAGATTCCCATGCAGGTCTGCGTCTCCCGGTGCAAGGGCAATCGCCTTTTGCAGCGCCACCGCGGCTTCGTCAAAGCGCTTGGCAAGGAGCAAAGTTCCAGCCAGATTTGCCTGGGCTTTCAGGTTCTGCGGATTCGTCGTCAGCACCTGCTGGAACTCTGCAATGGCTTCATCGAAATGCTGCTGCCGTTCGAGCAAGATGGCGCGATTTACCTTGGCGTCCGTAAATCCCGGCCGCAGCGCCAGCGCCTTGTCCGTTTCTGAGAGGGCATCGGCAACCTTCGATTGCGCCGCCAGCAAAAGCCCAAAAGCGTTGTGCAACTCCGCTGAATTCGGATGAGCCGCCAGCCCCTTCTGCACGAGCGCAATCCCCTCCGGATACTTGTTCAGGTTGATTTGCACCGAAGCCAGCGCCGCCATCGCCTCCGGAAAATCCGGTTTGGCGGCAAGCGCCTTTTCCAGGAGCGGCTGCGCGGCTTTCGCCTGGTTTCGATCAATCAGCTGCTTAGCCTGCACCAGAAGCAACAGCGGATCGTTTGGCTTGGTTGAGTTCAATCCCTGAAGGTATGGCGCAGCCTCGTCGCTTCGATCCATCTCCACCAGCAAATTCGCAATCGCAAGTTTCGTATCCAGATCCTCCGGAGCGAGCTCGTTTGCCTTCTTAAGCGCAGCAAGTGCATCGGTTATTCGTCCTTCACGCCGGTACACTTCTCCAAGCCCGTATAACGCTGCAGGACTATCTTTTCTGAGCCGCAAACTCGTCTCATATGCCTGCTGCGCTTCAGGAAATTCTTCTTTTGCGGCAAGCGCGCTTCCCAGAGCGAGTTGCAAATCGGCATCTCGCGGATCCGCGCTCGCGCCCTGCTGAAGCACTTCAATAGCCTCGTCCAGTTGGCCCTTTCTCTGCAGCGCGCTTCCCAAATCCTGGCTGGCTGCGGCCAGCCTTGGCGCTAATCCGTGCGCCTTCTTATAGGACGCAATCGCGTCATCCAGCTTTCCCTGCGCCTCCAGCAGCACTCCGTTTGTCACAAGGCAATCCGTATTTTCCGGAGCGCGCGTCAGGCAGTCCTTGATCCGGACTGCGGCATCGTCCACGCGGTTCTGTTGGTAATGGACAAGAGCCAGATTGTTCAAAGCTACGAGAAGAACCATGCTCGCCCTGCCAATTCGCACGGGCCCGTCGGGTGCGGGCGGAGCTTCCATTAGCGCGATAGCTTGCTCGTACGCCTTGTCTGCGCCGTCCAGGTCCCCTTTGTCGGCGAGAGCCAATCCCAGGTTGAAGTACGCCAGCGAATTCTTGGGCCAGTCCGCCACGGAAAGCCGAAGTGCGGTGATTGCACCATCCAGATCTCCCGCGGAATAAAGCCTGACGCCCTCATCCATCTTGCGGCTGGATTCCGCCATGCTGCCTTGTTGCCCCAGTCCAGGGCCGGCACTGGCCAGGCAAAGAATCGCAACGCAAACCGCGCCTCCGAATGTGTTTTTCATGGTCGCGATCAATTTATCAATTCATGCGCCTTTTCACCAGGTGTTAGTAAGGCACTTTATCCACTTTTAAGTTATCCATTGGTATAAGTCATGTTTTGATTTATCCTTGCGCCGCGTCCAAGGCCGCCCACTCGCCCATGCTCTTCAAAACCCTAAGCGCCGCCGTCTATGGAATCGACGCCTACCTCGTCGAAGTGGAAGTCGACGTCGGCTCCGCACGGATGAACGACTTCAACGTCGTCGGCCTCCCCGACAACGCCGTCAAAGAAAGCCGCGAACGTATCAAATCGGCCCTGCGAAACTGCGGGTTCGAGTTTCCCTACGGCCAAGGTGTGACTGTAAACCTTGCCCCCGCCGACGTAAAAAAAGAAGGTTCCGCGTTCGATCTCCCGATGGCCCTCGGCCTCGCCGGCTGCATGGGGCAATTCTTCGGCAAGCCGGTAAACAAAATGATGTTTCTCGGCGAACTTTCGCTCGACGGCAGCGTCCGTCCCGTGCGCGGCGCGCTGTCCGCCGCCCTCGCCGCAAAAGACAGCGGTCTGCAAGCGCTTGCCGTCCCGGAAGCTAACGCCCGCGAAGCCGCCGTTGTGGACGGCATTGACATCTATGCCGTGAAGTCTCTCCCGCAAACAGTCGATCTCGTCAACGCGCCCGAATCTTTCGCGCCAACCAAAGTTGACGCGAAGCTCATGCTCAGCGAAGCCGCGCAATATTACGTTGACCTGCGCGAAGTTCACGGCCAGCAATCCGCCAAGCGCGCCCTCGAAGTCGCTTGTGCCGGCGGCCACAACATTCTTTTCATCGGCCCGCCCGGTGCCGGCAAAACCATGCTCGCCAAGCGCATCCCCACAATCCTTCCGCCGATGACGCTCGAAGAAGCCATCGAAACCACGCGCATCCACTCTGTTGCAGGCACGCTCGAAGATGCACGCGGCCTCGTCGGCACGCGGCCTTATCGTTCGCCGCATCACACCATCAGCGATGCCGGCCTGATCGGCGGCGGCGCCGTTCCGCGCCCCGGCGAAGTGTCTCTCGGCCACAACGGCGTCCTTTTTCTCGACGAGCTTCCCGAATTTCAGCGCAATGTTCTCGAAGTCATGCGCCAGCCGCTCGAAGATGGCTCCGTCACCATCTCCCGCGCCGCCACCAGCATCACGTTTCCTTCGCGCTTCATGCTCGCCGCCGCGATGAACCCCTGTCCCTGCGGCTACTTCGGCGATCCCACGCGCGAATGTCACTGCACTCCGCCCATGATCCAGCGTTACGTCTCAAAAATTTCCGGCCCGCTTCTTGACCGCATTGATATCCACATCGAAGTTCCCGCAGTGAAATACAAAGAGCTCCGTGCGCCATCGTCTAGCGAAGATTCCGCCAGCGTCCGCGCCCGCGTCATCGCGGCGCGCAATCGCCAGTCGGAGCGTTTTGCAGGAGAAAGGAAAACCTACGCCAATGCGCAAATGCCTCCGCGGCTCATACGCAAACATTGCGCCATCAACGCCGACGGCGAAAAACTCCTCGAAAATGCCATCACGTGCCTCGGCCTCTCCGCCCGCGCCCACGACCGCATCCTCAAAGTCGCCCGCACCATCGCCGACCTCGACGCCTCCGCCTCCATAGAACCAAAACACCTCAGCGAAGCCATCCAGTACCGCACCCTAGACCGCTCCTACTGGCCTTGATCCCTGTGGCGCAGGCGCTCGAGGCCTGCGGCAAGCAGGCTTCGGTCCTCCACAACTCTGACAAGCAAACGGTGGCAAACCACTACACGGGAGTTTTGTGTCTTGACACCGCTTTCGCTCCTGTCGAGCGGGACCCGCTCTCACTTCTGCTCTTTGATGGGAGGTGTAATGAACCCCTCAGATTTGGACATTGGGGGCCTCGGAAAGTTGTATAGCTT
>JAFDVY010000130.1 GCA_018268785.1 Acidobacteriota bacterium
AAATGTTCCGCATCATGTGCCGCAGCGAGGAAATGCGCCATGCTAATGATAGAGTTAGGGCAGGCTGTGCTGAGCTTTGAGAACTAACACGGCGATCATTAGAAAATGCACAAGAAACATGGGAAACGTCCCGCCTGTCCCCTTGTTCGCCCCCCTTGTTCCCCTTGTTCGTCCCCTTGTTCTCAATCCGGCGTTGATATATTCGGCAAGTTCCCACCGGGAGAACAACGCTGTGAGGGAAGATACATCAGAATCCATTGAGCATTTGCCTTAGGCCGCGCGAACTCAACTTTTTTTGAACTCGAAGAGAATCTGGTCCGTCAGGTTCGTATTATTATTGACGTTCCTTACGTATGATGTGCTTGCTTGCGAAACTGGCTTGCAGGATTTCTGATTCTGTCATGCCAAGCTTTGCCATGAGATGCAAGACACCATGAATATGTCTGTTTGGATTTTCTTTTATTTCAGATTTCAAATATTCTTCCAACTTGATCCGCTTGTTTCTCCGGTCCAGTAGGAATTTACATGCCGCAATTGCGGCAATAGCGGCGGTGACTATAGAAGCGAAGTTGGCGAGTATTTCTATAAAGTCTTTCATGTCCTACCAAAACAATTCCTTATTCACATTTCGCAGTACTGTGTTGATGTCCAAATTGGTAAAAAATGGATGCCAAGGCTGAGGAGCAATGAACATCATTCGACGGCCCGAGAGCCAGACTGGTACCACCGTACCTCTTAATCCAGCTGCCACTGAATGAGCCTGCAGGTCTGCGATTATTTGCTGCTGCGCCGATTCAGTTTTGTTTCCGAAATCAGGCTCAAGAGGAACGATAACCATGTCTTGACCTAGTTCATGCAGATGAGCGACCTTGAAGCGGGGCATGAGGGGTAGCCTCCTGTGGGACAACACTATTATACCTTGTCAGTCATTTCTTTGAGCCTCTCCTGCCCGCGGCGGATAAAAGGAGGATAACGCATCTGGTCGTCGCGATCAGCTGCGCGAACTCCGTGTACCCGGCGTGTACCTCACTTGGGCGAATCGAGGGGTTTTGGCAGTTTTCGCGTTATGTGGAATCAACAACTTACGCGGTTTCAATCGCGCTTTTAGTGCGATCCCCACCGCCCCTACCAACAAATTGGGTCCAAGGCTTTCCCATCGCAACTTTGGATTTTTAAGCGGCACTTGTGCTCATCATTTTTCTTTGGTGAATTTCGTTGCACATTCCTTCGGGCACTTCCAAGTCGGGATGAATCATTCCCGCGAGCACTCGAACTGTTTCGCATCCGAATGATTCTGGATGGACCATGCAGAGCCGCTCGCCTATCCCAAACTAACTTGGACACCAAAACGCAGCACTCCCAAGAACCTCTGATGGAGCCTTGGTTCCCAAGAACAGACAAATCCTACCTATGAACGGCTACGCAGAGACAACCGGGAGTTCCTTTCGTTTTGTCCAAACATAGATTGCGAGCAGCAGGGTCACGACGGGCAGAACGGCTCCGAATTCGTCGATGTACCATGCCGTCTTTCCTGTATTGCGCGTGAGAGGAGTGAGGATGGCCTGGATATACAGATTATGGCTGGCATGAAGCAGAGCGCCTGTCCACAAGCTGCCGGATTTCAGCCGCATCCAGGCAAAGATAAATGACAGGGATATGACCATGACGGTGAAGCAGGTGAGTCCGTACCACGTCGGAGTGCCGCTGTTGTAATCGCCCCAAATCAGAAGCGGGTAGTGCCAGCAAGACCAAATGATGCCACTGATGAGGGCAGCGCCAGTAAATCCGATTTTCTTGAAAAGTTCGGGTACCAGAAAACCTCTCCAGCCAATCTCTTCTCCCAATGCGCTTGCCAGTCCCCTGATCAAGCCGAAGCTTCCGGCAAGGACAACATAAAGCGCAGTTGACGACCACAGTGGAATGCGCAAACCCATGCGAGTGCCGATCTGCTCCATGAATTCACGATTAGGAAACCCGCCAAAACCAAACGTCCAAACGATGAGGTAGGCAACGAGCGCGTAGCAGAGGGGAATGGCCCAACTCTGGAAGGCGTGTTTGCTCGTTGGCCAATTCCAACCAAGTTCGCTAAGTTTGCGGCCACCAAGTTTAAGAGTGGCCATGGCAGCGAGACCGGGACACCACATGAGGCCCATGACATAAAGACCGGCCCCGGCACCGAGGGTGTGCGCTTTCAGAACAAGAAAATAGAACAGCGAACTGAACGCAAAGACGAGCAATAGGTAGGTGATAACCGATTGGCGCGAGTCCTTGGTTTCAGACATTACAACCTCCGCTAAAGGGTTTCTGGACGATGTTTGCTTTTTTTCCGAAAGGGCTTCGCCTCATGGCATGACCGGCAGATTCACGTGCGACGGCCTTTCCGGCGAGGAATAAACACGTTGCGTTGCCGCACGGAAATCCGTGGCCAGAGCCTTGTAAATGCTGGGAACGAATCTCTGTGGATTGCGGTCAATCACCGGGAACCAGGTCGACTGGATTTGCACCATAATGCGGTGCCCTTTCAGGAAAACATAATCATGATCGCGTAGCGGAATATCCCACTTTGCAGGCTGGTTTGAAGTAAGCGCATGTGCCGTTTCGAAACCTTGCAGGTAGCGGCCGCGTCGAACTTCCATTGCCACGGGCAATTCGTATCCATTCAAAGACTGCGCAAACTGGCCTGGCTTCGGCCCCATGTCAGGGTCCCAATCAGGTTTTTGATAATTTTCTGGAAACACATCGATAAGCTTCACGACGAAATCAGAATCGGTGCCTGAAGTGGAAGCAAAGAGTTCCGCGGAAACAGCGCCTGTAATGACCAGGTCTCGATCCAGCGGCGCGCTCACGTAAGCCAGGACGTCGGGACGATGCTCGGTGAAGCGCTGGTCGGCAACTTCCCAAGTGCGCCAGTCCCCTCCGGGATACGTAGGGGAAATGGGCCTTGTCCGATACGGCACGGGGTTGGCTGGATCGGAAACGTATTCGCGATAACTCGCTTCCTTGCCGGCCTTAGCAGGCGCAGTGAAAGAAAGCGTGCCATCGGAATGAAAGTAAAGGCTCTTGAGCATTGCTTCCTTCGGAGGCCAGGAAGCATACGTGTGCCAGGTGTTCGAACCTGCTTGAAACGTACTGGCTTGCCACGCCGGTTTTTCTCCGGAGCCATGTAAATAATAGCGAAAGAACGGAGCCTCTATTTTTTCGCGAAACTCGCGAGCCGTTTCGTGCCCTCCAAATGGAATCATTCCGATCGATTCGCCTTTTTGAGTTTGCCATTGGCCATGAAACCAGGGGCCGGCAACAATGAAATTCGTTGCGCTTGGATCGTGTTCCGCTGCGTGACGAAAAATTTGCCATGGCCCCCAGGGATCCTCTTGATCCCAGAATCCCGCGACGTTGAGATTGGGAACTGTGGACGCATGCAACTGGCGGACCCAAGCTTCATTTTTCCAATATTCGTCGTAGTCCGGATGCTCGACGGCTTCATTCCAAGCTGGAATCTTCCCGTGGAGATATTTATCGTTGACCCTGGAAAGCGGTCCCAAGTTGAGGTACCAATCAAACGTATCGTAGGTTTCAAATTCGAAATGGGTGTTTGTATTTTTGTCGGCCTGCTCCATCACCGCATATTCGATTGCATAACTTTCGCGCAGCGCGCCGTAGCGATGGAAATCATCGTTCATCCATTGATCCACGGGAGAAGCTTGCTCGCTTATTGCTTTTAGAGCGGGATGTGGATTGAGAAGAGCTAGCGCCGTAGTAAGGCCGTCGTAGGAAACTCCATACATGCCGACTTTTCCATTGTTGTTCCCTACGTTTTTCACGAGCCATTCGATGGAGTCGTAAGCGTCAGTGGTCTCATTCGTCGCCTTGGGGTCATGCAAGTCCACCCGCGACGAAAGCTTGAAGTAGCCTTCGGACTTGAATCTCCCGCGCAAATTTTGAATCACAAAAATGTATCCGTCTTCAGCAAGCTCCTTCCACGAAGGCGGCATCTCGTTTGGAGCCTTCTCCGGCACGCCGTATGGCGTCCTCCGAAAAAGGATCGGAAGCGGCTTGTCTGCGTGCGCCGGCGTCAAGATGACGGTTTGCAAGTGCACTCCGTCTCTCATAGGGATCATCACTTCCTGAAATTGGAAGAGCGGATCCGCGGCAGGTTTCGCGGATTCCTGGCCCACCGCTTGCATCACGCAGAAAAACACCGCGAGAACTGACCCCGTGACTCGAACAAGACGCATCGGACCACCCCTTTCCCTCAAGGCTGGGGCATCGTATCGAACTTCGAAGGCTGCTGCAACAAATATTGAATTTGCTTGACACGATGCAACAATCGTTGTACGAAGCTACTCAGAAATTTCCACGGCTTGACCACGGGGACCGGGGTTTGCGTGGCAAATAAGAACGGAATGAATTCACAACTGCTCGCAGGCGGAGCCGCCGGCACTGGCCGCACCGCGCTGGAAACACGCGTTGCGCAAGCGCAATCGCGCCTAAATCCCAGCCGTAGAAGATTGCTTCGCATGATCCTGGAGACGCCCGAAGACACGTATTACCTCTCTTCCCGGGAACTGGCAAAGCATTATGGAGTTGATGCCGCAACCATCGTGCGAACGATTCAGGTATTGGGTTATCGGAAATTCGCAGAATTCGTAGCGGACCTTCGCACGCACTTCGTCACGCACATAACTCCCTATGCGGTGTTGAAGGCGGCATCCAAAGAAAAACGCACGGTCGCCGATCGCATTCGCCACAACATAGAGCTCGACCTGAGGAACTTGCAAGCACTGCAATCCGCAGTGGATTCAGAACGCATCACGGCTCTCTCCAAGAGAGTAAAAGCGGCTCGCCGGATTCTCGTCGTGGGCATCGATCTGGCGGCCTCACTTTCCTGGTACTTGGCCTACGGCCTGATGACTCTAGGTTTTGCCGCGGAAGCCCCAATCGGCAGCAGCGGCAACGTGCAACGCCGCGTGCGCACGCTCAACTCCAGCGATCTTCTTATTGCGATCAGTTTCGGCCAGTGTTTGCGGGACACGGTGGATGCAGCCCTGCGCGCAAAAAAGCAGGGCGTTCCGACGTTTGGAATCACCGACAGCGAAACCTCTCCCATTGCACGGGTTTGCAACGATTCGTGTTTTGCGTCGGTTACGAGCCCTTCGTTTGTCGGTTCGTATGTAGCGCCATTCTCGTTGCTGGGCGCCATCTTGACGGCCTGCGCACACACGCAGACAGCTCGCGTCTTGGAATTGTTGCGCCGCAGCGAAGAGGAAGACCGCGCCGACCACCGCTGGTACAACGCGAGCAAGGATTCAACCGAGTCACTTGAATAGGGCCCCGGGGATTATCTCGGAAGTTTGAATGAGGGGGTGTTGCATGAGTAAGAAGAACGGTAGGGACGGATTCCGCAGTAGTGGTTGGGCCGCGTTCGTGCTGAGTGCGATCGGGTGTCTGCTGTTTGCGCATCTTTCTGTGGCTCAGACTGCTGGAACCGGAGCAATCTCCGGCACCGTGGTTGATGCGGGCGGTGGAACGGTGTCTGGCGCAAAAGTTGTCGTCACTAGCCAGGCGACTGGCGAGTCGCGCACCGTACTCACCGGCGACCGGGGGAACTTTCTGGTTCCAACGCTACTGCCGCAACTTTATGGTCTCGAAGTTTCGAAAGACGGCTTCCGTACGCTGACGATTAAGGATGTCAGGGTCACGGTAGCCGAAACAACTTCTCTGAATCTGAATCTGGAGATCGGCCCGGTTTCAGAGCGAGTCGTGGTCGAAGCAAACGCCGAGCAACTGCAAACGGAATCAAGCACGCTCGGCCGCGTCACCACCGGCGAACAAGTACGCACGCTCCCTCTTGTTACGCGCAACTATACGCAGATCATTTCGCTGAACGCTGGCGTTGCCGCCGACGTTACGGATGCGGGCGCTCTGGGCCGGGGTGCGATAGGAAATGGGGGTGCGCCAATCGCTTCGAACGGCGGAACCTGGAACGACAACAACGTGCAGATGAACGGCGCAGCCATCAACGACCTGCAGAGCAGCGGTACCTTCAGCGGCGGCGTGGCGATCCCCAATCCAGACACGATCCAGGAATTCAAGGTTCAGACCGGACAGTACGATGCTTCCTACGGTCGCAACGCCGGGGCCAACGTCGAACTGGTAACAAAGGGCGGTGGCAACGAATTTCATGGAGCGCTCTGGGAGTTTTTCCGCAATGACGACCTGAACGCGAACACTTTCTTCCGCAACAAGACGGATCAGCCCAGGCCAGTCTTGAAACAAAATCAATTTGGATTCGACTTCGGCGGGCCAATAAAAAAGGAAAAACTGTTTTTCTTTACCTCGTACCAAGGCACTCGCCAGCGCAATGGCATTGACGTGAGCTGCTCCAGCTCGATCAACACACCGGCTTTCACAGACGATCGTTCCGCTGGCGCGATCGGCTCCCTTTTCGCGGGACAGCGTGGCTTGTTTCAAAATGTTTTCGGCGGAGTCGGTCCAGCAATCGCCGCGGATGGATCGAATATCAGCCCCGTCGCGCTTGCGCTCCTCCAACTGAAAGGTCCTGACGACAAGTTCCTCATCCCCACACCGCAAACTGTTGAAGCCTCTCTTCCCTTTGACAGCCAGGGTTTTTCGGCATTCAGCACGCCTTGCCCTTACACGGAAGACCAGTTCATGACCAACAGCGATTGGCAGATCAACGGTAAGAGCAAGCTCGCCGCCCGTTTCTTTTTCGCGAACAGCGACACCGTCAACACTCTGCCGCAAGCAAACTTTGGCGGCGGCAGCCCGCCCAATTTCCCGGTTGGCATTACCAACAATTTCCGCAACTTCACCCTGACCCACAGTTATGTCTTTGGCCCGAACCTCGTAAACCAGGCTACGCTCGGTTTTCATCGCACATTCGCCATCTATGAACAGGCAAAGTCGTTCAGCTATTCGCAGATTGGCGCTACTGTGCCCGCATTCGATGACACGATTCCGCAAATCGCAATCGATTTCCCAGCGCCAACCGGACTTACGCTCGGTGGAAATGGGCAGACCGTTGAGATTGCGCAGAACAGCTACAATTTCCAGGATTCACTCACCTGGTCTCGCGGCCGGCAATCCTTCCGTTTCGGTGGCGGCATTGCGCGTCAGCAGCTCAACAACGTCGGCTTCCACTACGTCGGAGGGGAAATCTATCTAACTTGGGCGGATTTTCTGCTCGGCCTGGATGGCCCAAGCAACGGCACCGGCGTGATCAGCAACATTTTTGGCTCCGTTGATCTGCCCGGTGTTTTCGATCGTGCCTATCGCGTTTGGGAAGGCAATTTCTACGTTCAAGACGACATTAAGCTGACTTCCCGCCTCACTCTCAACGTCGGCCTTCGTTATGACCGGCTGGGTGACCTTGGCGATATCAAAGGACGCAACTCCTCGTTCGATGCATCTCTAGCCGATAGAAATCCGCCAGCTGCGGGCACTCTCGCAGGCACAACGGTGCCGTCCAATTATTCGGGAGGTCCGGTTCCTGCCGGTGTAACGCAACTCAAAAACGATTTCGGCATGAACGGCGACGGTCAAAACACCTGGAATCCCCGGCTAGGTTTTGCATGGCGCATGCCCCGTACAAACCGTGTCGTCCTGCGCGGCGGCTATGGCGTCTATCACTCGCGATACACCGGTCAGCCATTTATTCAACTCTTGACAGCGCCTCCGTTTGCACAAGTCCGCCAGCTTGTTGGCCCCAGTAATGCGGCCGCAAGCAATCAGGTCCCCTTTGACCTAAACGTTCCGACTTTTCCGGCGTTCGTTCCCTATTCTCCCGACACGAGCAACACAATCACCGTCTTCGACCCGCACTTCCGGCCTCCGATGACGCAGGAATACAGCCTCGGTCTACAGACGGAACTTGCACACGGTATGGTTCTTGAGGTCGGCTATTCCGGCGCTCGCGGTCTCCACCTGATTCGTCAGCGTTCCATAAATCAGGCGGATATTGCCAGCCCAGCGAATCCGATCCGGGGCGAAACCACGAACACCGTTGCGAATATTCCACTGCGCGTTCCATTCCTGGGCTGGAACTCAGTCAACATGCTGCAAATCGAATCGGCCGGTTCCTCCTGGTATAACGCCATGCTGGTGGGCCTTTCGAAGCAAGTGAGCAGAGGCTTGCAGTTCCAGGCTTCTTATACCTACGCCAAGGATCTCGCCACCGACGCAACAACAAGCACAGGGCCAAATGGTGGTGTTGCCATCGGCGATCAGAATAATTCTGCACAGCGTTACGGCCCGGATCAGTTCATTCGCTCTCACCGCTTCATCGTGAATTTCAGTTACGATTTTCCAACTCCGTTCAAAGGCAGCGCTTTCGCTCGTCAAGCGCTAGGCGGTTGGTCACTCGCCGGCGTGACAACGGTTCAATCCGGGCATCATCTCACGGTTAACTTCACGAATGGCACGAGCGTCTACGGAACCAATAGCGACCGTGCCAGCCTTTCTGGAACTTGTAAGCCTGGGCAGTACGTCGCTTCTGGCGGGGTTAGCTCGCATATCGGAGACTACGTCAACGCAGCGTGCTTTGCCGCGCCCGCAGTCTTTAGCGCCGACGATCCTACGGCGCTGGGCTTCGGCGATTCCGGTGTGGGCATTCTTACCGGCCCCGGGCAAAACAATTGGGACTTAGCCCTGCTGAAAAGATTCAAGCTCTCTTCGAAGCGGGAAAATTACGGCATCGAGTTCCGAACGGAATTCTTCAACTCGTTTAATCACCCACAGTTCTTCGATCCGGATACCACATTTGGGGATCCGACTTTCGGCAAGATCTCGTTGACCAGTGTGAATCCCCGCGTACTGCAATTTGCGTTGAAGTTTTCTTTTTAGATTGATCTTGAGATAAGCACGTCCATCAGCATGAGGAGAATCGTAATGAATAGAATCGGACTCGATTCCAATTCTCAATTTCGTCTGTTCGCTTGGCTCGGTCGAGCTGCAGTTGCAAACATGCTCGCCTTGCTGATTTGCGCCGGCGTATACGCGCAAAAGCAAGAGCCTAAAAAGGTTGAAGCGAACGTTCCTGCCTCAACTTCGACCCATGAATTGACTGCGGCAGATCTGGAACCGTTTCTCGACGGCTTGATGCCCGCGCAGCTCGAACGCGAGAATATTGCCGGCGCGGTAATTTCTGTCGTAAAAGACGGTAAGTTGCTTTTTGCCAAAGGCTATGGCTATGCGGATGTGGAAAAACGGCGTCCGGTTACGGCGGATGCCACATTGTTCCGCCCGGGTTCCATCTCGAAGTTGTTTACCTGGACTGCGGTAATGCAACTTGTCGAACAGAAGAAATTGGACCTTGATAAAGACGTCAACGGCTACATCGATTTCACAATTCCGCCGGACTATGGGAAACCGGTCACCCTGCGCGACATCATGACGCACACTGCTGGATTCGAGGAAACAGCGCGGGACCTGATCGTTGCTGACGCGCAGCACTTGATACCCATGGATCAATATTTGAAGCAGCGTTTGCCAAAACGGATTTTTCCGCCCTTCACTGTCCCCGCATATTCAAACTATGCGACAACCCTAGCCGGCTATATCGTGCAGCGAGTGTCGGGTAAGCCGTTCGAACAGTACGTTGCGGAAAATATCTTTGCTCCTCTGGAAATGAAGCACACCACGTTTGTTGAACCTCTCCCGGCAGAACTCAGCCCTTTA
>JAFDVY010000131.1 GCA_018268785.1 Acidobacteriota bacterium
GAGGAAAACGCCTGCAACTCGCGGATCAACTCCTGATACTCCTTCGCACGGGCTTCTGCGAAACGCCCGATAAGCTGTGGCATCGTCATGTTGTCGATGGACTCCACATGAACCACGGAAGCATCCCCTCCGTATTTCCGAATGGCCGACGCCAGCCACTGGAAGCGCTCTTCGTTGCTCTCGTCTTTCGGCAGCAGGTAGCCGGAATTCCCGAGCGGCACTGTTCCGTAGCGCTGCAGCTTCCGCCAGACTTCCACGCGCTGGCTGGCGCGTTTCGTAGGCAACGTGAACGCCAGCAGGAGCCAGCCGGTCACTCGCTTGTTGCGTACAATCATTTCTGTCTGATGTTATATCTGTAACGGGCTATAAGGTCAAGGCGATCTGCAATCGGCGCAGATGGCGCCAAAATTCCGTACATCGTTTCAGGAAATTACTGGACGGAGGAGTCGGGAGTCCGGCCCTGTCCTACAACCTGAAGTTGCTCGCGGAGTGCGTGCTCCTGCGCGGCAAGCGGCATGAACTGTTCATGCCAGAAACGCATGCGCTCGGGCTCGGGGAGCGAGGCCATCGCGCGCACGACGGAGATTTGACGTTTCGTGACCTCGTTGATCTCGCGCACCAGTCCAATGATCTCCGACATCTTCTCCCAGGTTTCCGGGTGATGGCGTCCCCGCAACCGTTCGAGATCCAGCCATCCGCGGCGGCTGTCGCGTTCCCGTGCCCGTTCATAGAGTCCGCTGAATCGCTGCAGTTTCACTTCGTACTCTTTTTCGAGCGGTTCAATCTGCGCGTACGCGCTGATGAAGTCATTCGCCGTGGTGAGGTCCGCGTCTTTGATGTTCGCGATCCGCCCTCCCAGCATGCGCAGATCGGCCTGGGAGCGCTCGAGTTGGCTCAGCATTTCCTTTTCGTTCCGGTCACGGAGGAAAAGCGTCACGCTGGCGGCGACAACGCAAGTAACAAGAATCACGCCGGCGACGGTTACGTATCGCGGATTTCTTCGTTTGTTAGCTGTCTCCGCCATCTTGCCTTCCATCCCGAGTTTCCCGCGGCTGCCGTCTCGGCCCGGGCCACCGCCCCGCCAATCGAGTGTGCGACGAAGTGCCCCTTGTCCCACTCGCGCCCAAACGCAGTTGCGGTCGCTGCCTATCAATGGGACCGCCAGCTCGACTGCGATACTGAGCAGTGGGCCGAGTGCCAGCGCTGCGACAATTTTCGCAGTTGTTTTGACTTCTCGACCGGAACGCTTCGCGTGCAGCAGTTTCTCATCTAGAGCATAGGTGCCGCTCAAAGTTTTTTGCGCGACCTGTGCCTACCGACCGGAGCCAAAGCTCCACCGCACTCTAGCATCGCCCATGGGCGGTTGACGACATCTCAGCCCACACGCTCGCGCAACAACATATATGCGGTGCTTCTTCCGCCCGCCTTGTCTTGTCTCAGAATCCCCTTTTCCATCAGGTCCTGTATGTCCCGCAGCGCCGTGTCATGGGACGTCTTCGCCAGTTTGGCCCACTTCTCCGTCGTCAGTTTTCCTTCGAAGCCACCGAGCAGCAGGTTGATGATTTGCTTCTGCCGATCGCTGGTTTCAATGCCTTCTTCCCTCAAGCGCCGCCAGAATCCGTCTTTTTCCAGAACTACGGCGGTCAACGCCTTTGCTTTGGCAATAGCGCGGCCGAGGCAATCGAGAAACCATATCAGCCATTCGGTGACGTCCATCCCGCTTTTTTGTGTCGATTCCAGAATCGCGTAATAGGCCTTGCGTTCCTCGCGAATCTGCGACGACATGCTGTAGAAACGTTGTGCGCTCGCTTCGACACGAGCCAAGGACATTTCGGTGATCGCGCGCGCAATTCTCCCGTTTCCATCCTCGAACGGATGGATGGTTACAAGGTAAAGATGCGCCAGCCCCGCCTTGATGAGCGGCTCATTCACCGCACGACTGTCCTCGAACCAGACGAGAAACCGCTTCATCTCCGCTTCGAGTGTGTTCGCAGCTGGAGCTTCGAAGTGAACTTTTTCTTTTCCTTCGGGCCCGGATACAACTTCCATCCCACCTGCCCGCCATGCTCCCGTCTTGATCTTGCGCATTCCGCTGCGGCCAGTCGGAAACAATGCGGCATGCCATCCGAAGATCCGCTCTTCGGTGAGCGCCGACGCGTAGTGCTGCGTCGCGTCGAGCATCATCTCGACGATGCCTTCGACGTTCCGGTCCGCTGGACGCGTGCCCGCGACCTCAAGTCCCATGCGACGGGCCAGCGAAGACCGGACGCTCTCCGCGTTCAGCTCTTCTCCTTCGATCGCGGACGATTTCACCGTCTCTTCCGTCAGCGCGGTGAGCGTCGCTTCATTTTTTAGCTGGTAGCCCAGGTCCTTCATTCGGCCGAGAAGCATCCCTTGTTCGTAGCGTGTGGCCGAGAGGTGCCCGACAAGCCGACCGGCATTCCACGTGAACTGCGGCCAGTCCTTCGACAGGTAGATGTAGTTCATATTCGACGCTTATTCTACGCAGTATTCGACGCTGAAGCCAGAATAATCTACGCTTATTCTACGCAGCATTCTACGCATCAATAAAGCTCACCCTATCAATAGATTACAGCTGCTCTATCCGCCTTTTTGCGGCACACCCTCGCGCCACCTTCGACCCCGGTGTCACGACGGTTGCCCGCTCTACTGCTCCTTCTTCCGTTCTCCTGCGAACGCGAGCCTTTGGTTCCCCAGCGATAAGTGAGGGAACCAAATCCCCGCACAGGAGAACGGAAAATGAAATCAGAACAAATCAAGGAAATGACAGAACGTGCAGCCGGGCAACTCGTGGCCGCCCTGCAATCAGGTCACAGCGAAGCACTCACCGCGTATCTCAACGCTATCGGGCGATTCCATCGCTTCAGCCTGAACAACGTTCTCCTCATCGCTTCGCAAAAGCCGCAAGCCAGCTACGTCGCGGGCTTTCGCACGTGGAACGAACTCGGCCGCTTCGTCAAGAAAGGCGAGAAAGGCATCATGATTCTCGCGCCCATCGTCCGCCGCAAAACCGTAGACGAAGAAACGGGCGAGGACGAATCGCGTGCGATTGCCGGTTTCCGCGCGGCGTATGTCTTCGACATCAGCCAGACCGATGGCCAGGAGCTTCCGCAGATCGGCGTCGTCGAAGGCGATCCCCGCGGCTTCAGCGACCGGCTGCGCGAGTTCGCGACTGCCCAGGGTATTAGCGTCGACTATTCGCCGGAAATTGCACCGGCTCGCGGCACATCCTACGGCGGACGTATCGCTATTCTTCCCGGCCAGTCTCCTGCCGAAGAATTCTCAACGCTCGCGCACGAGCTGGCGCACGAACTCCTGCACCGCGGCGACCGCAGAGCAAACACGAGTAAGCGAATCCGCGAGACCGAAGCGGAAGCCACCGCATTCGTCGTTTGTCAGGCTGTTGGTCTCGAAACCGGTTCGGCTGCCTCCGACTACATCCAGCTGTGGAACGGCGATGCGCAGACGCTCACGGATAGTCTCGGCTACGTCCACGAGGCTGCCGCGCAGATGCTCGGAGCGCTTACCGATGCGTGAACTCGCGATCCATTTCCGGCGTTATACTTTAGTAGCGGTCCACATATCGGACCTGCTGCACATCAAATGGCCGACGACGCATCATCGCTTTCGAAAACGCCATCTCCCGTCAAGGACCTCTTTCTCTGCCACACCGGCGCGGACAAGCCTTGGGTTGAGGCACTTGCTGAAAAAGTCGAATCCGTGCCTTTCGATGGACGTTTCTTGCGAGTGGTCTTCGATAAGTGGGACTTCACACATGCAAAGAATATCGTCCTGGAATTAGAACGGGAGATTGACGTTTGCCGATTCATTGGCATTGTTCTGTCGAAGGCCTCGTTAGCAGCCGACTGGCCTACTCTCGAGCGCACGATTGCCGTGTGGTCCGATCCCTCGGGCTCCAAAGGCAGAGTAATTCCGATTCTCATCGAAAACGTTGCCATCCCTCCCACGCTTCGCGTCCGGCGATGGATCGACTTCCGAGACCCCGAAACATTCGATGCGTCTTTTCTGGAACTCATAGCCGTGCTGAGGGGCGAAAACATCCCTCGTGGCCGTGGTGGGCTGCTTCCCTCATTGCCATTGGCTGCGACGACTCCCTTTGCTCCCGTCGTTATCACGTCCATGGTCGAAGCAGATAAGGTGCAGGAAAGGTTGATTTCGAACCTGCTTCCAGTAGTCGAACTTCCGTCTCATGTCTTTGGTGCCCCAACCACACTCCGGCTGAAGTCCGACCTTTCCACGACCGAAGGCAAGCCATCACCGCCGCCCTTCCTACTCCGATCCGGCTGTCTTTTTTCATTTGATGACCTATGCGATGAAAGTTCTCCATTTCATGATGTTATTGATCACCAAAACGCGAAGCGTGAGGAGTTTCGCTCATGGTTCGGAGGTGAGAAACAGAATTGGGCCATCGAACTTCTCAACATCACGTTCAAAGACGCGATGTACCGACGATATCTTCGGTTTGACAAGAAAGGACAACGCTTCTTCTTCACACCCATCGACGGTAAGCCGAAACGCATCTCTTGGGTGATCGGCGGCAAACGCTCAACGCGCGAAGTTACGACGCCGCACACGGCGACAAAACTGAATGACCGCGGTGAAAAAGAACGAATTCCATTCGGCTGGAGACATCAAGGAATTCGCGCCAATTTTGTGCTGTTACCTGCAGGACTGTTCCTGCGCATCTCACCGACGTGGCTGCTAACAACTGACGGAAAGAGCGTCCGCGGTGGGCCACGCGTCGGCCCGATCCTTTCGCAATGGCTCAATCAGGAGCGCAACGGGCAGATTCTGCGCTCCCTTCGCTTCTGGTCGCTCGTCATGTCCCGCAACCAAACCGAGATCAAAATCTCAGCAGGCCATCAATTTCTCCGCATCGCGTTGTCCCCGGCCACCGGCGATATTGGTTTTGGCATTCTCTGCGACACTGTCGACTACGACCGCCTTGTCCACGCTGAGATGGACGACGACCTGGAAGTACCGGCTTTGGTTCCCGAAGCCGAGCAACTTCGTCTTTTTTCACAAATGACTGGTGAACCTGCTTGAAGCCGCGGCGCTCATCGCCTTCCGGTCGTCGCGGACGACGTCCCTCGAAGACACGAAATCCAGGCCCGGTTCTTCAGGCTGCTCCGATTTCTAACTTGCTGTCGTCTGCGCCAGCCTCCCTCAGTTGCGCTTACTTGGCGGAACCGCAACTTCTCTTTGGCGGCAAATCTTCCTGCGTTGACCCGCGCACAGGTCTCGCCGCCTACGGCCCTTACAGTAAAACCGACGCCAGCCGGCGAACCGCAATTCGAGTCGGCATAGTCGGACCCGCGGACGCGATCGACAGGGCTGTTGCTCTCATAGAACGATTCTCTCAGCCGATCGATCAATCGGAGAAAGTCGACGCCGTTTTGCACCCGCCGTTTCCCGGTCTAACCGCAGGTGAGCCTTTTCAGGTCGAAATCGTTTCTCATCCGATATGGCGAAGGCCCCTCAAACCGGCGGACGTGATTCTTGTCGAGGGCGATCCCGACTTCAAGTCCCGCATCGGCCGCCTTCTATCCGCAGTCCTGACCGAGATTCGCGCGCTGAAAGCTCTCGACTCGGGCCCCGACGTGATCCTTGTGGCGATGTCTCAGAAGCTGGAAGAACTTTGTCGCGTAGGCATCGCCAAATACGAAATCACATCGACCCACGAGCCTTCCGATGAAGATGAACCGCCTTCCGACGAACCTGAAGATCTGGAACCCGACTTGCCCGAAGGCACGCAGGAAGAGAATGAGTCAGAAGCCGACCCGGACGATGAGGGCGCGAGAAGTTTCCGCAGAGGTCTGAAGGCCCAGTGCTTGAATCTGCTTCCTACACAACTCCTTTGGCACCGTACACTGGCAGGAACGAAGGGAGTCCAGGACTTGGCGACGCGCGCTTGGAACCTCACGGTTGCCCTCCTCTATAAATCTCAAATCATCCCTTGGCGGCTCTCTGACGTACTCGAAGGAACATGTTTCATCGGGGTCTCCTTCTTTCATGATGACGAGGCGCGCTCATCCATTCTCCGCACCAGCGTTGCGCAGGCCTTCACCGAACGCGGTGAGGGATTCATTCTGCAGGGCGACAGTTTTGAATGGGACCCTAAACGGGAGACGCTCTCAAAAATGTTCCGCACTACGGGATGATCACGATTCAACGTCGCGGAATCTTCTGTTTGCGGCCTGGCAACAAAGCGACACTTCGAGGAACTGCAATCGATTTTGGAGACAAACGCGGATTGATCTACACGATGGGCTACGTTCCGTTCCTTCGATGCTATACGGGCTTTCGTGTTCCCCAGCCATTGGAGATTCTGGAGAACTGGGGCTCCGTGTCGTTCCGAGAGGCCGCCGAAGACATCCTGCGACTCACTAAACTGAACTGGAACACAGCGGCCTTCAACTGCCGAGACCCAATTACCATGGCCTTCGCCCGTCGCGTAGGCGAGATATTGAAGATGGCGAAAGGCAATGACCCCGCGCTGTACTATCGCTTCTACATGTAATCTACCGGGATGCCTCTCTCTTTTTTTGCCGATAGCTGTTTCAGTCGCGTCTGGTAGTCCTTTTTTCCTGCCAATCCTTCCTGGCTAAATTCTGCGCCTGATCCATCCGCTTCTTCCGTCAAGGGCTTCCGCTTCGCTCCAGTGAACGCCACACCCCGGCGCCCTTGACGGCGCGGACGGACAGTCGCCTTCCCCTGCCATGAAGGAATTTTGCCTTCTGTGCACCGCTTCGCGTTGCCTCAGGGGCAAAACCCAAATTCAAAAGCAGGAGAAATCCCATGCAACAAACCGAACGAAAACCATTGTTCGACCTCGGGCAGCTAGTCGCCACACCGGGAGCGCTCACGGCTCTCGAAAAAAGCGGCCAGAGTCCGATGCACTTCCTTTCGCGCCACGTCACGGGCGATTGGGGAGAACTGACCGAAGACGACCGCAAGGAAAACCAATTGAGTGTGGAAAAAGGTTTGCGGATTTTGAGCAGCTACAAAACCAACGCCGGAGAACGCTTGTGGGTCATCACCGAAAGCTCAAGGTGCCACACGACGATCCTGCTTCCCGAAGAATATTGATTCCGAAAAAAGAGAAAAGGAGAAATCGAAAAATGAACAGCGTAATCGCAGTGAATCCGGGCCATCTGACTTCTTCCGTGCTGGATATTCCACTCGAACGCATTCGGGAGTCGAAAACCAACCCGAGGCGCACCTTCGATGAAACGAAACTTGCGGAACTTGCCGCCAACATCAAGCTGCATGGCGTTCTGCAACCCGTCCTCGTCCGCCCGCTGCCGGACGGCGAAGCGGGATTTTATGAACTTGTTGCCGGGGCGCGGCGCTACCGCGCTTCGAAACTGGCCGAGCGGGAAACCATTCCCGCTGGCGTGCGTGAACTCACCGACACCGAATGCCTCGAACTGCAACTCATCGAGAACCTGCAACGCGCCGATGTGCACGAACTCGACGAGGCGCGCGGCTACGCCGCGCTCATCAGGATGCAGCCGGACACCTACACGGTCGAAACACTGGCCGAGAAAGTCGGTCGGTCGGAAAAGTACGTCTATGCGCGTCTGCGACTGACGCATCTGGTCGAAGAGGTGCAAGAAGCGTTCTACGCGGCCAAGCTGACCGTCGCTCACGCTTTCGAAATCGCACGGCTGCAGCCCGACGACCAGCGCCGAGCGCTCACGGAGTGCTTTCCCCAACACAAGACAACGGCGGCGGTCCTCAAAGACAAAAAGGCTGAAGCGGTCACCGTTCGTTCCCTTCGCGAATGGATTGAGCGGGAAATCCTTCTGGACATTAGCAACGCGCCTTTCGACGCCGAGGACTCGACCCTCCTTCCGGCGGCGGGGAGTTGCGCTGCTTGCCCGAAACGCACCGGAAACAACCCGTTGCTCTTCCCCGAAATCCGGCACAAATCCATCTGCACCGACCGCGCGTGCTATCGCGCCAAGGTCGAAGCCCTCGTGCAAATCCGTGTGAAACCGCTCGAAGAGTCCGGCGAAAAACCGCTGCGCATTTCAAAGGCTCCGGCGTGGCAATCGAAGAAGCCGCAGCCGGACGTTCTCTATGAAGGACAATATCGGTGCATCGCCAAAAAAGCCGGGTGCCCGCACACGAGGCCCGCCGTCGTCATCGATGGAGCACAGGCCGGAACCGTGATGCACATCTGCCGGGACGAAAAGTGCCCGGTACATGCCCGTGAAACCCGTTACCAACCGACTCCACAGGAACGCGCGGCCCGAAGCAAGGAATTGCTGGCCGAGCGTGTTGAGAAGCTGACCCGCGTTCGCATCTTGGACGCCGTCCGCAGGAAGCTGCCCGCGAAGCTCGCGCGTCCCGACCTCGAAATGGCCGCACTCGACTACTTCCGGCGCCTCGGCCACGACAATCACCGCCGCGTCTGCCGGGTCTACCAATGGGAAGAGAAAAAGACCAAGGCGTCCTGGGGCGCAATGGCTGTCGATTACGAAGCCATCGCGGGAAAGATGGTGCGGGCCATGAACCCGCACGACCTCGGACGCTTTCTCATCGTATGCTCACTCGTCTCGGACTTGTATTGTCCCGGATTCGACGCGCGCCAGCCGCTGGCGAAGGACTCGAATCTGGCGTGTACCGCCCTGCGGTATAAGCTCGACACGGCAAAACTCACCGCCGAAGTCCGCATCGAACTCACGAAGAAATCGGAGAAACTCTCGAAGAAAAAACCGAAGGCCGCGGCCTGACCGCTGCACTGTGATCCTGCCGGGCCGCGATTTCCCTCGCGGCCCGTTTTTTCGGCTCTAGGCAGCTTCGCGGCGGCTGCGTACGGCCATCTTCTGCGCCATGACCATGATTAGCTTACGATCCGTTTCTCCCGCCCTGCTCAGACACTTCCTGAGTTTGTGAAGAAACACCGCGTTCTTCCCGCTGCTGCCCCACGCAATGTCGTCCGCCGTCTTGCGCTTCGGCAGGTTCGGCAACTCGGGCGGCTTGTCGCCGTCATAAAATAACTGGTACATGGGAATTTCGAGTGCGCGAGCTAGCTTTTCGAGCGTCTCGATTGCCGGCACCGTGTGGCCGTTCTCGACGCGAGAGATGTAGCAGCGCAACAGTCCCGTTCTTTTTTCTATGTCGCCCTGCGACATCTTTTTCGTCTCTCGCAATTCCCGTAAGCGATCCCCAATCACCATAACGCTCCCCTTTTACGGCTGCGCGCCTACACCGCTTCCACCAACCGCATGGTAACGCCAATGACCCGTCCTACGATATCCGCTTCCCGCGGGTAAGCGAAGCGCCGCACCGGACACTTCGACTTTGGATGAGGCACGGCGGACAAATATCCGTCGTGCATTTCGCACCAGCTGCATACGAATTCCCCGCGCAGCTCTACAAAGTAGATTGGCCGGGCATCTTCATCTTCCCATTTCGATTGGACGACCTTCCTCTGATTCTGATCGATCTGTACGATCGAACCCGGGCGTATGATCGGGAACATGGTACGACTGGAAAAGAATTGAGCCGAAACT
>JAFDVY010000132.1 GCA_018268785.1 Acidobacteriota bacterium
CCGGAGAAAAAAACGCTGGGCAGGATGGGGAGAAAAGCCAGTTGCATTGCCTCCGCTTGGGACGAAGCTTTGCTCGAAATGAGGATTCCCAAGGAAAGCGCAGCAAAAAGATAGGGCAGCGAGAGGAGAGCTAACAAGAAGACGTTGCCATGCATGGGGATGAAAAAAATAAAACGCATGAACGTGAGGATGAGACAGAGCTCGAAAAAGCCAATGAACAAATAGGGGAGTAGTTTTCCGAGCAAGAGACCAAAGGGACGAACAGGTGTGACAAAGAGCTGCTCGAGCGTGCCTCGCTCTTTTTCCCGGACGATGGAGAATGCGGTGAGAAACGTTGTGACGTTGAGCAGCATAATGGCCGTGAGTCCCGGAAGAAAAAAGTTTGGCGAACGGGAATCGGGATTAAAGAGAAGCTTGGGGCGCATGTCCACGGCAAAGTCGGCGCGATCTTTCACGACTCTGCGCAGCGATTCGTCCAGGCCAATGGCGTTGGTCACGTTGATAGCCTGGCCGGCTACGGAAGAATCCGAGCCGTCAATCAAGACCAAAACCTGCGCGCTCATCTGATGCAGCAGGCGGTCGGAGTAGTCCACGGGAATTTTTATTCCTACTCGCGCTTTACCGGCGATGATCAGGTCGTTGAGATCGTGATCGTTTTGAACGTAGTTGGTGATGTGAAATGTATCGGAATTTTTCAACCGGTCAAGGAGTTCGCGGCTCTCGCGGCGCCCGTCGGCGTTGTAAACGACCGTGTTGATCTGGCGGATGTTGGTGTCGATGGCAAAGCCGAGAAGGAACATCTGCAACAGCGGCATGGTCAAGGAGAAAAAGAGCGTGCCTGCATCGCGGCGAACGTGCAGGGCTTCCTTATAGAAAACGGCGCCGACTCCGCGAAACATGTTACGCACGGTTAGCCTCCATTTTTGCCTGATACTTGTAGGTGAGTTCGACGAAGACGTCCTCGAGGCTCGGCGCCAGCGGACGGATTTCCGCAACGGCAATATTCTGTTTTTGCAGGAGAGCGCTCAGAGTATCCAGTTCCAGATGATCGTCAATCAGAGCGTGGATAGACTGGCCAAAAATGGTGGCGCTTCGAACGCCAGGAAGCGTGCGAACGATGCGCAGAGCGCGAGTGACTTCTGGAGCCGTGATTTCGACGCGAATTGCGCCCTGCGGATGGACTTCAGGAAGTTCGCGCAATGAATCCGGTGTGCCGTCGGCGATGAGCTTGCCGTAATAAATGTATGCGATGTGGCTGCAGCGCTCCGCTTCATCCATGTAATGCGTCGTGACAAAAAACGTGATGCCGTGGCCAGATAGCTCGAAAAGAAGATCCCAGAGTTGCCGCCGCGCGACCGGATCGATGCCAGCGGTCGGCTCGTCAAGAAAGAGCAGCTTCGGTTCATGGATCATGGCGCAGCCGAGAGCCAGGCGCTGCTTCCACCCGCCCGACAATCTTCCCGCGAGACGCGTGGTGTACGGGCCGAGACCATTGAGTTCGATGATTTCGTCCATCCGGCGTTTTAATTTGTCGGGCGGAAGGCTGTAAATGCGGCCGTAAAACGTAAGATTTTCGATGACCGTCAAATCGTTGTACAAACTGAAATTTTGCGACATGTAACCGATGCGCTCCCGGACCTCTTCGGCGTCAGTTCTTACGTCCAAGCCCTCCACATGGGCGGTCCCCCCGGTCAGAGGAAGAAGGCCCGTAAGCATTTTGATCACGGTGGTTTTTCCGCTGCCATTGGGCCCGAGGAAGCCGAAGATTTCGCCTTTTTCCACGCGAAAGCTGACTCCGTTCACGGCGAAAAAATCACCGAACTTGCGCACGAGATTTTCGGCGACGATTGCGGCTCCATTGGGGGACTGAATGATGTCGTTCATGGAAGTAGTTTCACGTCCGCGGCCATCCCTGGCAGCACGCGATGCGAAGAGTCGGTAATACGGACTTTTACGCCGAATACCTGGTGGACGCGCTCTTCGCGGGTTTGCACGTTTCGCGGGAGAAACTCCGCTTGTTGATTGATCTGTTCGACAACGCCATCGAAAGCCTGTCCCTGGAATGGATCGACGTGAATCTGGGCTTTTTGGCCGACGGCGACTTTGTTCAGCTCCGTTTCCGGGACGTAAATGCGGACATAAATTTGATCGCTCTCGAGAAGTGTGGCGACGGGTGTGTTGGGAGCAATGATGTCGCCCGGGCGAACGTCGAGGACTTCCACTGTTGCGGCGCTCGGCGCGACGACTTGACGTTCGCGAAAGCGCGCTTCCTCGTAGGCTAGTTCGGCGTTGGCGGATTCCACGTCTTCGCGGCGATTGCCGCGCTGAAATTTCTCCAGCGCGGCTTGCGCCTGCTGGTAGCGAGCTTGTGACATGGCGATTTCTTCCGGACGGTAGCCGCGCTGCAGTTCATCGAGTTTGTGCTGCGCGTTTTCTTTTGCCGCGAGCGCCATTTTCCAGTTGGCTTCGGTGGTATCGCGCTGTTGTTTTGAAACGAGGTCCTTTTGTGCCAGCGCATCGTAACGCTGGAAATCGAGGCGGGTACGAACTTCGTCCGCATTTGCACGGTCCAGGTCGGATTGCGCGGCAGCGATGTCTTCCTTGCGGTAGCCCTTCAGGTGCATGTCGTAATCGGCTTTTGCTTGCGCGGCTGCCGCTTGCGCCTCCTGAATTTCTTCCGGTCGAAAACCGCGCCGTGCTTTTTGCGCGGCTGCACGAGCCTGCTCCAGGGAAGCGAGAAGCTCCTTGTCGTCGAACGTGATCAGCGTTTGCCCGGGCTGAACACGGTCGCCTTCGCGGACCAGCACTTGCGATATACGTCCTCCTACTTTCGAACCGACGCGAATGTTGCGCGCTTCCACGGTGCCAGAGCCCTGCAGGGTCGTATCTTTGCGGAACCATCCGGCGTAGACGCCGGCGACGGCAACTACCGCTATTAAAATCACTGCAACAATGATTATTTTGCGCTTCATCTCAACGCACTTCTTCCTTCCAATGTTGTTCTCGCGCTTTTGCTTCCAAATTTGCAGGCGCGATGCCGCTCCAGACCAGGTGCAATGCAGAGCGAATGCGTTCGCGCAGCGTTGCGTCGCCGGTGAGGGACCACATCAAGAGGGTGCCGAAAATCGTCTGCCGGAAAACGTTGGCGATTTCTATGGCGGGGATGTCCGTGCGTAATTCGCCTCTTGATTGCGCGATTTCCACCATTTTCGTGTGAAGGGCCAGCGCGCGCATCTGCTTTTCCGTCATCACTTCGCGCACCGCGTTCGAGGAGAGATAGCCGAGCAAAAGAGCGCGAATCAGCCCGGGATTGCGCAAGGGCTCTTCCGTCATGCGCACGGTGAGCGATTGAAGAAATTCGTGAAGCGGCTGATCCGTATTTCGAAAATGCTCGACGGACTCTTCCAGCTTTGCAAGCTGCATATCGGAGAACGCGAGAAGAACATGATCCTTGCTGGGAAAGTAGTTGAAGAAAGTGCCCTTGCCGACGTCTGCGGCCTCTGTGATGTCTTCAACGGTCGTTTCTGCGAAACCTTTTTGAGCAAAAAGACGGAGAGAGGAGCGAAAGAGCCGATCGCGAATTTCAGCGCTGCGGCGCTCCCGGCGGGAGGCAGAAGAGGCGCGATCGTCTGATTGACGATTTGCCAAGTTGGAAGAAGCGGCCATAGTGGCTTCCAGTCATAGATGACTATAGGTCATGTTATACCGACTGTCAAGCCAGTTGCTTGAAAAAAAAGGCCCTTCGACTGGACTACTCGAAGGGCCCTGAAACTTGAATGTGGACTGGGCTACTTGAGGGAAGCAGGGTCCGACAGATTTTTCGGCGACTTCTGGTTCAAGTACGCAACCATTTTTTGTGCCGACGGTGGCACGGCTACCGCGCCCTTGAAAATGATGTCGCCTGCACCAATCTTCTTGCCATAGAGACGCTCGTTGGCCCCGTTGTCCGGGCGGACCGTGGATCCCGCCAGCGAAATGCCCGCAAAAAGTCCGCGCGCACGCGAGTAGGTGAGAACTTCCGCTCGCAACGTGACATCCGTGGCAGCTTCGGCATTGCGACCTTTGGGGCCAGCGGCTGCGGAAGCATCTGCCCCAAGTTTCACTTTGCTATTCAGGATGGCCTTTGCTCCACGCGGATTCATGACAAGAAGAACAAAGTCCGTGGCCTGCCCGCCGAGCTGGAAGCCGATACTGGCGCCCTCGAGAGCCATCATTGTGGGGGCGCTCCACGGGCCCGTGAAGTGCTCGCCGGTGCGGCAGACCATCGCACCGCGACCGTAGCTGCCGCCGATTCCAAATGCCGCCTTAATCACCGAAGGATAAACAATGATGCATTCCGCCTTGTCAATCAGGTCCTGGGGAATGTCCTCCGGGATGTCCATGATCTCTTTCAGGACCATTCCGCAGTTTTCGAGGCGATCCGTTTCCTTCTTGCTTTTGTCGTCTTGCGCGAAAAGTGGTGCCGAACAGACAGCCGCCGCCGCAAGCATTGCTGCGAATTTCTTCATCGTAATCTCCTTAGCTTTCGTCGCGGTCAATTGGCAATGGCTGGGCGCCTTGACCTTCGATTCCAGTCTCCGCCCGCGGCGCCGCAAATCCATGCGCTCGTCTGGAGGAAGTGTTCCGCAACGTATGGACTATACTTGTGCTTTCGGGAATTTTCCAGCAGGAGAGCGGAAATTGAAGAGCTTACGAGAAAGCCGGAGTTGGTTTGGACTCGCAGTGGCGATTGGTTGTTGCGCTTTTTTCTGTGCTGCGGCCGGCGCGCAAGACCGTCCGCGTAAGGAGACCTATGGCACTCCCGCGAAAACCGCAGCGCAAATGCAAGGTGCCGATAGCGCGCGCGGGGTTGGAACGCGGTTCTCCGAGCGTGCGGAAGAAATTCTTGGCGCCGAGCAGCCGGCGAAAGGCGTCTGGGGAGTCCTGGTGGTGGACGCCAGTAGCGGCGACGTCTTATTCGCGCAAAATGCAGACCGCTATTTTGTCCCGGCTTCCAATATGAAGCTGTTCACGACCGGCCTGGCACTCGCCACGCTTGGGCCCGACTACAAATTTCGAACGACGCTGGAATCGCAAAACGCATTGGAGCCCGACGGCAAGCTGGCGGGGCCGCTATATCTTGCGGGGCGGGGAGATCCGAATCTTTCGAACCGCAAATTCCCGCTCAATGGTAAGGAAGAATTCGACGGTCTGCCCGAAAAAGCAATCGCGGAACTTGCAAGCCAGATAGTCGCGGCTGGCGTAAAGGACATCCATGGCGACATTGTCGGGGACGATTCGTACTTTCCGCGCGAACGCTATCCGAGCGGCTGGGAAATTGAAGACATGGTTTGGGAGTATGGGGCCCCGGTTTCGGCGATCATCGTGAACGACAACGTTGTAGCGCTTACGCTTACGCCAGGCGAAAAAGAGGGCGCTGCAGTGCAGTCGGAACTTTCGCCGATGACGGCGGATTTTCGCGTGGACAATCAAGTGGTGACTTCGGCTGCCGCAGTGAAAGCAGACTTGACGCTGACGCGCGAACCGGGCTCGAACACGGTGACTGTCCTTGGAACGCTGCCCGCGAACAGCAAACCGAGAAAATTGCTGCTGGCCGTGCAGGAGCCCGCGCTCCATGCCGCTCAGTTGCTCAAGCGAATTTTGGAGGAAAAGGGAGTAGTCGTGCGAGGCGTCGCTCGAATGCAGACGGAGAAAGAAGCAGCGGCGTCGCAAAAACGAACGGTTCTTGCAACGCACACTTCGGTCCCCCTCAGCGATGCGGTAAAGCTGATCAACAAAATCAGCCAAAATCTGCACGCGGAGAGCTTGCTGCGGACTTCAGCGCAAGAGGATTGCCGCCATGCGCCCGTCACAACACCGCCGCAAAATTGCGCAACACTGACAAGCGACGATTACGCGTCATTCGCAGCGAAATTCTACGCTGCTGCTGGGATAGCCGCGGGCGATGTTGTGCAGACCGACGGTTCAGGGCTTTCGCGGCACGATTTGGCCACGCCGCGGGCGTTTGTCGCGCTGCTCCAATACGCGATGAAACAGAACTGGTTTGCTGCGTATTACGATTCGCTTCCGATAGCATCTGTGGACGGCACGCTGGAAGATCGCTTGAAAAATTCCTCGGGAGCGACGCGGATTCATGCCAAGACCGGATCGGTCGAGCATGTGCGCACGCGTTCGGGCTATGCCGAGCTGCCCAATGGGCGGCGGCTGATTTTTTCTTTCATGAGCAACAACATGGGCAGCAAGGGGCATGAGGCGACGGATGCGCTCGATGCCTTGAGCGTGGCGATGGTCGAGGAATTTGGCGCGGAACAACCGGCTGCTGCGAGAACAGGGAATAGCGCAAAGAAGTGAAGACTGAAAAAATCATTACGGTGTTTGGAAGCTCGCGGCCGCAGGAGGACGATGCCGATTATGCTGACGCGCGTTCGCTTGGCGCCGAACTTGCGCGAGCGGGGTTCGCCGTATGCAGCGGCGGATACGGCGGCGTAATGGAAGCGGTCTCGCGCGGAGCAAAAGATGCCGGCGGAAAAACGTACGGCGTAACCGCTGAGTTTTTCAAACCGAAAGCGAATGTCTGGATTGACGTGGAAGTGCGCATGAAAAGCTGGCAGGAGCGGCTCTTTGAATTGATTCGGCTCGCGGACGGTTTTGTCGCGTGCAAGGGCGGGACGGGGACCCTTGTGGAACTCGCTGTGGTCTGGGAGATGTTGAACAAATCCGTGATCTCCACAAAGCCCGTGGCGGTGATGGGTGAGTTTTGGTCGCCGGTGCTCGAGCGGGTGCGGGAAGTGGAACTCGGCCACGCGGGGCCGTGGGGAGAAGCGAACGGGCGCTTGGTCCATGTTGCCAGGTCGCACGAAGATGCGGTTTCACATTTGGTTTCGAAACTCGGAAAGTAGAGTCATGTCTCGGTCAGCGCAAGAAATCCTCGAATTCGACAAGCTGCGCGAATTGCTGCGCGGACGCTCGACGTGTGCTCCGGGGAAGCGCGCGTTGGATGCGCTGGCGTTTTCCCGGGACCGAGAAAAATTGCAGCGCAGCTTTGCGCTGATTCGCGAAGCGCGCGAATGGCTTCGTGCCGGAAAAGAATTGGGATTTGGCGCGCTGGCTGATCCGGAACGCTGGCTGGCAACGATCGAAGGCCCGGGAACGATGCTGGAGGTCCCGGATTTTCTGGATGCCGCGTCGCTTCTCGATACGGCAAGCTGGTTGCGCCAGCAATTCCGCGACAACGAGGACAAATTTCCGCTGCTCGCGGGCCGTGCTGAGTCGGTGATCGATTTTCGCGACGTGCTGGCGCTGATTCGCAGAGCGATTCTGCCAACGGGCGAAATCAGCGACGATGCGTCTCCCGAATTGCGTAAAATTCGCGCCAACATTCTGCAGACCCGCGATTCGATCCAGAAATCGCTGAAGCAGATTCTGCGCGCGCGAAACGCAGAGGCGGGCGAGGACTACGTCACTCTGCGCAACGACCGCTTTGTAATCCCCGTGCGGTCGGAACAGCGGCGCGGCGTGCCGGGAATTGTGCATGGAGCGAGCGGAACAGGGCAGACCGTATTCGTCGAACCGCTCGAAACGGTCGACGCGAACAACCAACTGGTTCAATATTCGGAAGAAGAGGCGGCTGAGATTTTTCGTATCCTGCGCGGTTTAACGGAGCGTCTGCGGATGGCGCGCGGGCCACTGGTTTCAGCGGTAGAGACGATTGCGGAACTGGACAGCACATTTGCGCGAGCACGCTTTGCACGGGACTTCGATGCTGCAATCCCAGAATTTTCAGCGCGTCCAGAATTGGAATTTGTCGCGCTTCGGCATCCCGTCCTGGAAGACAAACTTCGCAAAGAGAATCGGGCAATTGTGCCAATGACGCTCGCGCTCGGCGGCGATCAGAAATTGCTGGTGATCAGCGGACCGAACACCGGTGGAAAGACCGTGGCTCTGAAATCCACGGGGATTGCAGCGCTTTCCGCACAATGTGGAATCCCTGTTGCCGCGCAACGCGTAAAACTGCCGATCTTCGATCATGTGTTGGTGGATATCGGCGACGAACAATCGATTGCCGCGGACCTTTCCACGTTTTCCTCGCACATGCTGAATCTGAAATCGATTCTGGCATCGGCAACGCCGGATTCGCTTGTGCTCGTGGACGAAATGGGAACCGGCACGGCGCCGGAAGAGGGCGCCGCGCTGGCTGTGGCGCTGCTCGATGAATTTCGAACGAAGAATTGTTTTGTGCTCGCCACGACGCATCACGACCGCTTGAAAACGTACGCGGCGAGTTCCAGCGGCGTCGTCAACGCAGCGGTGGAATTCGACGAGGTAAACCTCCGGCCAACGTACCGTCTGACGGTCGGAGTGCCGGGCGGGTCGAGCGGAATTGCAATTGCGCAGCGCCTGGGATTGGCGCCGCGCATCATCGAGCGAGCCCGCGAGTTGATGGCTCCGGAATCGCTCGAAGCCGCCGATCTGATTGCGTATTTGCATCGAACGCGCGACGAGTTAGACCGCATGCAGGCGCAAATGACGCAGGAACGACATGCACTGGAGGAAGAGAGAAAGAAGCTGCGCAACGAGTGGTTGGGGCGGCAACAGAAACGAATCGCGGATCTCGAAGCGCAGTTTGCTGAAATGCAAAAGCGCTTCGAGCACAACGTCGCAAGTGTCGTCGAAGCGGTGAAAGATCGCGAGCTTCGCGCACAGCTCGAAAAAACTTCGCGGCGTAAGCTTCAGGAAGTTCGCAGGGGGGCGAAAGAGGATTTGAACGCGGCGATTGTGCAGACAATTTCAGATTCGCAAACGGATTTAGGAGTGACCAACTCTGAATCGCGGCCGGTTGCCGTGGATAGCTTGCAAGCTGGCGCGAAGATTCGCGTCAAAGGCTTCGCCAAACCGCTCATCTTCCGCCGCCTCGACGGCAATTCTGCCGAAGTTGAAGCGGGGCCGCTTCGTATGAAGGTCGCGCTAGACGAAATTATCGGCATCGAAGATTCCCGCAAGTCAGTTGTAGCGCCGGGCTTCAGCCCGGCATCTTCGGGTGTATCCATAAGAACCGCGCCCCGCGAAGCATCTGCCGCCACCGAAATCAACGTAATCGGAATGACCGTCGAACAAGCCACCGAACTCGTGGACAAATTTCTGGACGATGCCGCCCTCGCCCATCTTCCGCAAGTTCGAATCATTCACGGCCACGGAACCGGTGCTTTGCGCAAAGGCCTCGGCGAATATTTGAGAACGCAGCCTCTCGTGGCAAGAGCCTCCTTCGAAAACGAAGAACGCGGCGGCAAAGCGATCACTGTCGTAGAATTACGAGGCTGATCGCAAAATGCAAAAAAGTCTGAGCATAGGCGCACGGCATGACGACAGATGGAAAGTTGTGTTGTTGTGTGGAATGGCAGGCATTCTTAGCGCCAGCGTTGCGGTCGTAACCTTTCAATTCGGTTTCTGGGGGGCCTATTCCGTAGTTGCGGCCTTTCCC
>JAFDVY010000133.1 GCA_018268785.1 Acidobacteriota bacterium
GGAATATGCCACTGGCGAAGACCCGCTGATTTCCCACGAACTGGGCCACCAGTGGTTCGGCGATCTCGTCACCTGCAAAGACTGGGGAAACATTTGGCTCAACGAAGGTTTCGCGACGTTCATGGAGCGCTGGTGGGTCGAGCACTATTTCCCCAAAGACCAGATCGAATACGAACTGTGGAACGACGCAAAAGATTGGATGGAAAGCCCAGGCCTTTACGAAAAGCCCATCGTTCGCCACGATTTTGACGATTCCAGCGAATTCGACGGCAATGCCTACAACAAGGGCGGCTGGGTGCTCTTTATGCTCCGCCACCAGATCGGCGAAGAAAACTTTTTTGCCGGCCTGAAGCATTATCTCGAAGTGAATCGCGGTAAGAACGTGGTCACTGCCGATTTGACTCGCGCCATCGAGGAAGCCACGCACATCAACCTGGACCAGTTCTTCTCGCAGTGGGTCTACGGGGCCGGTGCGCCGCGGTTCGATCTGGCTTACACCTATGACGACACCAAGCACAAAGTTACGCTCAAGGTGAAGCAGACCCAGAAGCTCGAAGGAAGGGTCGGACTCTTCACGCTTCCCCTCAACGTGGAAATCTCCACGGCTTCCGGCGCAAAGGAATATCCGATTACCGTTTCGAAAGCAGAGGAAGAGTTCTCGTTCCCGGCGGACAGCGCTCCTTCCATGGTTCTATTCGACAAAGGCGGACATTTTTTGAAGTCCGCGGAATTCCACAAAGACAAAAAAGAATGGCTGTATCAATTGAAGAACGCCACGGAAACCGCGGATCGTTTGGATGCGGTCGATGCACTCGGCAAGTTAAAGGATGACACCGACGCGGTCGCATCCTTGGGCGACGCCTTAAAAAGCGACAAGGCCTGGGGCGTTCGCGCAACCGCTGCGGACGGCCTCGGCGCTGCCAAGAGTCCCGCGGCAGCAAAACTGCTGCTGCAAGCATTGGATACCGCAAATGCGCCCTGGGTGCGCAGCCGGATTGTGGCTGCGCTGGGAAACTTCAAAGACAACAAGGACGTGCTCGCGCGAGTGAGTGCGGTCGCACACGAAGACAAGAGCTTTCGCGCGCGGGCTTCTGCGCTGCAAGCGCTGGGCAAACTGAAGGCTCCCGGCGCTTTGGAAGAGTTGAACGCGGCCGTAGCAGCCGATTCGCCGGATGCATTCCTTCGCAATGCCGCTTTACGCTCGATGGGCGAACTGGGAGACGACAAAGCCGTTCCCACGCTTCGCGATTGGGCATCAGTCGGGAAGCGTATTGAGACAAGACAAGCGGCGATCAGCAGCTTGGCGCGGCTAGACAAAAACAACAAAGAGATCACACAACAGATCGCGAGCTACTTGATGGAGCCGCATTTCCCCGTTCGAATCTCCTCCATTTTTGCGCTGGGCACGCGCGGCGATTCGTCTGCCATTCCCGCGCTGGAAGCCTTGCTGAAAAGCGACGACTTGAGCATTGAAATGGCTCCGATGATCAAAGGACAGATTGCTCGCTTGAAGAAAGGCCCTGGCAAGGGTCCGGAAGAAGCTTCGGACGGCGACAAGGGCGAAGCCGAATCGGCTGCCGTCTCCAGGCGCCTCGAACGCTTGGAAAAGTTGATTCAGGAGATGAACGAGCGCCTGAAACTTATTGAAGAAAAATTGCCGCCAAAAAAGTAAGGCCATTCAAACTAAACACAGTGGGCGAGCGGAAGCTCGCCCATGTTTTCTTCACCGCAAAGCGAGAAAGATACGAAGATCGCGAAGGTTGTTTCCTGTCGGCCCTGTAACAATGGCGTCGTCAAGCTCCTGGAAAAAGGAAAACGCATCGCTCCGGGAGAAGAAGTCCCGCGGAGAGAGCCCAAGCGATTTTGCGCGAGCCAAAGTCGAGCCGTCAGCAACAGCCCCGGCGGCGGGCGAGTTTCCGTCAATGCCGTCCGTCCCCGCACTTAGAACTGCAATTGGTTTCCCCGCGATTTTTTCAACGCAAGCCAGCACAAAAGCGGAATTTCGGCCGCCAATTCCCTGCCCTGTCACGGGACTGCTGACCTCTCCGTCAGAAATCAGGGCGACTCGCTGGCCGGGATTGGTGCGGCGCAGTTCATCGACCTGCGCCAGATGATATTCCACGGCGCGATCGAGCGGCCAATCGTCGGTGGTATTGTCGCAACAAGTCAAAAAACCCGCGGATTCCGCCGCGTGATGTGCCGCGTGAAAAAGATCGTGAGATGTCAGCAGCAATGAAAAATACGAATTGTGAAAAGCTGGATGACCTTCCTTGGGCGTTTCGGGAAGATTCGGCGAGGCCAGCCATTCGCGAAGCGAAGAGGGAAGTTTTTCCCCAATCCGGTATTGGCTGGCGATTCTTGCCACATCCGCCACGGTTGTCGGATCTGGAATTGTCGGACCGGAAGCAAGCGCGGACTCCTTGCCGTGCGGCACGTCCGTAATGGCCAGCGTAAGCTTCGTTGCTTTCGCAGCGGCAACGGCAAGACGCCCTCCTTTGATAGCGGAGATGTGCTTTCGAACGGCGTTGATTTCGTCGATCGAAGCGCCGCAAGTGACCAGGAGTTGATTCAGCCTGCGAATATCCTCCAGCGTTTGCTTCGCATCGAGCGGCAGCTCCATCAGCGCCGACCCGCCGCCGGACAACAGGTAAATCACGAGCGTCTTTTCTGTGCAACCGTTAAGCAACGCAAGTGCGGATCGCGCTGAATGGAAAGAGTCGTCATTCGGAATCGGATGGCCGCCGGAAAAATAAGTGATATTCGCAATCGGTTTTCCTGGAGACGTTGGCGCGGAAGCTACGCCGCTGAATTTCACGCCGGAAAAAAGTTCCGCGAAACCTCGTAACATTGCGTGTGTGGCTTTGCCAAGTGCAATGACGCGAACGTCAGAGAATTCCCTGAGATCGCAAGTCCAATCGTCAATTTGAACTTGAGTGCCGGAGCGAACAACGCGGCGCTCCATGGCCCGTGGAATATCAACCGAAGCGAGCGTTTGCTTGAAAATTCCGCGCGCGATCTGCTTTGCTTCTTCCATGACCGCTTAGGCTGATTGAAGCGCTTCCGGATTAAGCATGTTGGGTGGGCGTTGCCCGCGGAAAAGCGCGGCAACATTGTGCGCCGCCATTGCCGCCATCTTCGAGCGCGTTTCCACGCTTGCAGAACCCATGTGCGGAGCCATCACTACATTGGGGCGCTTTAAACCAGGATGAATAAAAGGCTCTTGCTCAAACACGTCCAGCGCCGCGCCTGCGATTTTTCCCGCCTCAAGAGCGTGCACCAGCGCGGCCTCGTCAATCACCGGCCCGCGCGCCGTGTTGATGACGAACGCCGTCGGTTTCATGCGGAAAAATTTCGGCGCGTCGAGCAATCCGCGCGTCTCTGAATTCAGCGGGACGTGCAGGCTTACGAAATCGGACTCGGCAAGCAGTGCGTTCAGGTCGCGATACTCGGCGTTCAATTCCCTTTCGATTTCTTCAGGAGCGCGTTTCGTCGAATTGTAAAGCACATGCATCTTGAATCCGGCAGCGCGACGCGCAAAAGCGCGCCCGATTCGCCCGAGCCCGATAATGCCCAGCGTTTTGCCCCAGACATCCGTGCCGCAGAATTGATCGAGATTCCATCCCTTCCAATTGCCGGAGCGCGCGTACGCATCGCCTTCCACAAGCCTTCGGGAAATGGCCATCATCAATGCCCAAGCAAAATCGGCCGTGGTTTCGTCCAAAACGCCGGGCGTATTCGTCGCCACGACGCCGCGCTTTGTGCACGAGGCAACGTCCACGTTGTCATAGCCTACGGCAACATTGGCCACGATGCGCAGCTTCGGAGCTGCCCTCAGCAAATCGTCGCCGACCCGGTCTGTCAGGAGACAAATCAACCCTTCTTTATCCTTCACTCGTTGGAAAACTTCCTGGCTGGTGGGCCGCTCCGGCCGTGCCCAATACTCAACTTCGCAGTCAGCGTCCAGAATCGCTCGCGCTTCTTCAAACAGGGGATGTGTCGAAAAAACCTTCGCCTTGCCCATATGTGCTTACGCTCCAGAAGGGGAACAAATACGTTAGCACAGCCCGGCTTTTCTCAATTTTCAATCTGCAAGCCCGGTGCGCGCCGCTGTCCCCTAGTAGCGCAGGCACTCTTGTTTACCCTCGAAGGGCCTGCGAAAACCATAACAACCGATCCGCGCTCAGCGCCCCACGCGTTCCCCAATCAAATACCGGCAACCCAGTCGCCCCATCCGCGCGGAGTGCGCCATTCCCGCCGGGACATCGCAGCGCTCCCCTGCACGGAATAGATGCGTCTCTCCATTCATCGTGAGCGCCATCTCTCCGCTCAAAATAATGTGGGCAGTCTCCTCCGGATGTGTGTGTTCCGTATAGTGCGTATTCGGGCCGTCAGCCCAGATGTAGGTATGGGAAAACCCTTCCGTTTGGAGTTGCGCCGCAAGCTTCCTTTCATCCATCGCTTGTTTCTAGCCCCCTTCTGGAAACTCATCTCGCCGAAAACAGCGGCGCCCTCTTTTCATCCTCCACTGGCGGTGAGGGGGAAAGAGGGCGCGCCGTCTTCAGGAGAGAAGATCGTTTACATGTTTGGCGAAGGTGCGGGTTCGCCTTGTGGAGGTGGAGGAGGCGCTTCTCCGCGCCTTCCATGAACGTGATGTCCGGCGTCCTGCTGCAAGGTGTAGTCCGACGGAACGCTGAATAGGTTCGCAGCGGGCTCCGTCCGCTGAATGTTCGTCAGCGTGTAGGTGCTATCGCCGAATCGCGGGTCGCTGTGCTTCGACTGCACAACCATCTGCAAATCGTTCGAGTACCAGACTTCCCGTGTGATGGTGATTGGCTTATCGTTGCCGATTTCGCCGGTCGGGATTAGCCGCGTGTAGCGAGTCCCTTCCGCGCTGACTCCATTGATGGTTTGCGTGCCCAGCGAAATCTTCGTAAGGTTGGCATTATCTCCCCGCTCTTTTCCGCCTTCGACATTCGGAGCCGCCGAATTCGCTCCTGGCGTTGCACCCTTGCCATCCTTTGGACCGCGTGCCCTGAAGATTCCCACGCGCGCGACCTTCTTTTCTGGATTCAGCAAATAATTCTTTGCGGCGACCGGATCGCTGATCACAATGAAGGAGTGGGGCTGATCCCCAGCCGTATTCCCCCAAAAAGGCATACTGCCTTCTTTGCGGAAACGCCCCTGCGAATCGCGATAGAGTGTCACCTTGATCGTGTTGCTGATATTGGTGCCGTCGGCAAGCAAATGGTTCATGGTGGTGACGGACACCGCGCTGAATGGCGCACCCTTCACAACTTTGCCGCCGTGCATACCGCCCAAGCCAAGCAGTTCCATTCCTCGAAAACCCTGACCATGTCTTCCCGGACCGCCGGGTCCTCCGGGACCCAGATCACCCGGAGCCTGTTGCGCCATTCCTTCATGGGGAGGGGAAGCTTCCTGGCCAAATGCTGCCACCGAAAAAATCGCTGCAACGGCAAGAGGGGCCAACGTTTTGAATACACCTTTCATGATATGTCTCCTCTTCTCTCCTATGAGAAGCACTTCCCTCGAACCTATTGAATAGTTCCCGGCTGAGTTGTGTCTTCGTGCAGGCGCACGCCCTGTGGCGTGCCGTCATCGGCAACGAGCAAATCCACATTGATCCAATCGGATGCGCTGTCGTCGTTTACGGGAAGACCGAGCGCTCCCAGCGACGCTCGCTGCATGCGTACTTGATAGATCGAACCATCTTCAGCGGCTATCGGCATCGCACCGGGAAGCGGAGTGAATGTGCCGGAATCTTCATCTGCCAGGATGACCGGATCGCTGCTCTGATTGGTTTGCGTTACCTGGCCAACCGTAGAAGTATTCCCTTGCGATTGTGGTGGGCGGCGTTTGCTCGCTTGCCAGGTCTGCCAACTAACCACGCCAACGATCGAAGCCGCAGCCGCCAATCCCCAGACTGCAATCAATCCCGCGCGGCGTACCCGTTCATGCGGACGCTTTTGCGCGCGAAGTTCCTGCAAAAGCCGCATCTCAACACGCGCGGGCGCCGATGCGGCATGCGTCGCATCTTTGTAAACGGAAAGTTCCTTGCTCGCCATGCTCCACGATTCGCCAAGCGCGGCGCACTTGGCACAGGCGCTCGCGTGTTCGGCAGCAGCGGATTCTTCTGCGGCAGAAAGCCGTCCCGAGCCCGCATCCAGTCCGATCAGTGCAAACTCTTCACAGTTCATTGTCATTCACCTGCAAATTCATCCGCCGGCGGAAGCCCGGCGCGGAACATCGCGCAACATTTCCAGACGCGCCATCAACAGCGCCCTTCCCCTGTGCAAACGGGAACGAATCGTCCCAATCGGACAGCCGCTTCGCTGTGCGGCTTCTTCGTAACTGAGTTCTTCCAGTTCGCACAAAATTACGGCCTCGCGAAATTCCACGGGAAGACTCTGAACCGCGTCCCGCACTTGCTCGACGCGTTCGCGATGCTCCATCCAAAACGCAGGAGTCAGCATGTCCGCCGGCTCGTTCGTCGCCCCGGATTCCGATTGGGGATCGAGTGGGAGCTCTCGTGGCGTGCGCTCAAAATGTTTCATCACTCGATTGCGAGTTACGCCAAAAAGAAACGCGCCGACTTCGCCTTTTCCGGCGTCATATTTTTTCGGCTGTCGAAGCAAAGTCATGAATACGTCCTGAACGATTTCTTCGGCGGCCCAGGTGCTCCCCGTCATGCGCAGCGAATAACGGAACAGCGATGGCTGATGCCTGCGATAAAGAGCCGTAAACGCGCTCTCATCGCCATTGGCGGCGCGCTGCAGCAGAACGTCGTCCCGTTCGTCCAGAGCTTTCATCTCTCCTGCCGGAAGGCCAGCGCAACTTCAAGCCAGTCAGTAAGATGCGTGCCTTTCCGTTAGACGTTCCGACCGTCTACTTGGGTACTTCCCCTGTAGAGTGAAAAAGGTTCCCAGTGCCGCGGGGTGAGAATCGTGGCTAAGGTTTGGGGCGCATCATGTTTGCGGCGATTCGCGTGACCATGCGGCGAGGTACCAGCCGCTGCGAGTGCGCGCCGAGATAGTTTGCTGTGCCAGAGATGACATAGCTTTTCCCCGCAGCGAGGGCGCGCAGGCCGGTTTTGGCTACTTTCTGGGCGGTTTCGCTGCGCCGGCGCGCGTGGGCTGGATGAGCGGCCGCGTCGTGAAACTCGGATTCCGTAGTTCCGGGGCAAAGGGCGCACACGCGAATTCCATGCGGCTTCATTTCTTCGGCCAAGCCTTCCGCGAGGAACAGATCGAACGCTTTCGTGGCAGCGTACGTGGAAATGTAAGGAACAGCCTGGAACGCTACGGTGGATGCGACGATCAAGATGTCGCCGCTGCGGCGAGCGATCATGTCCGCCAAATAGAGCCTGGTAAGGTGAAGCACTGCGCTGCAGTTGACTTGCACCATGTCGAGAAGGCGCTGAGGTTCGACGGAAGTGAGTTCGCCGTATTGGCCGAAGCCCGCGTTGTTGATCAGCAATTCGATGGCAATTCCCTTTTCTTTTGTGAAGGCGAAGATTTCTTCCGGCGCGTGTGGTCTTGCCAAATCAGCTTCAAAAAGTTCCGCGCTGATTTTGTGCTTGGAATTGAGTTGCTTCGCAAGTTCCTGCAGCCGATCTCGCCGGCGCGCAGTCAGAACCAGATTGGCTCCGCCAGCAGCGAGCTCAGCGGCAAGCGCTTTGCCGATTCCCGCGCTTGCGCCGGTAACCAGGGCCCATTTTCCTTTCCACTCTCCGCTCATGATGTTTCCCTGGAGTCCCTTTGCGCATTTGGCGAATGATCGTCTTCACTCGTTTCGACGCCGAGCACCGCTTCCTTGATCCGGCCGCCTTCGCGTTTGATGCGATTCATCAGGCGGCGCGCCCATACAAACTCGGCGGCGAGGAGGCTTAAGCCGAAGAAAATCGTCACCCAGCCGGGGCCGGGCGTAATGAGCATGATGGCTCCCAGTGCAAGCAAGGTGAAACCGAAAACGATGCGGAGGGCGCGGCGAACCTGATCGAGCGTGGGCTGAAACATGATTTGGGACACGAACCGCCTTACTGAAGATGGCAGAAGCGGAAGCGAGAGGCAAGCGGCGCGATTCCATTTGCTTTGCGAGAGACACGGAACTAAGATTCGGGCAATTCCTACCGAGCTGCGTACAAATCCGCGGAGGGATCTATGCGAGTGATGACGCGAACCATGGCACAGCGATCTCAGCTTGGATTGCTCCTTGCGCTGCTGCTTTCCGCTACGGCGAATGGGCAGCACATTGGTAAATACGTGCCGATTCCCGCCGGTTCAGAGGCTGATCACGCGACGCAAGCGATTCAAGCCGCTACCGATCCTGCGCAAAAGCTCTCATTGATTGATAAGTTTGCGGCAGAACTAGGAACTGGCGACATGGCGCTGGTGGCCGACGAATTGTACGTGAACTACTACCTTGCCCAGAAAAATTATCCGAAAACATTTGAATACGGCGACAAACTTTTTGCACTTGATCCGGATAACATGCAGAACGCAGTAAGCATGGTGCGCGCTGCGGCGGAAGCGAATGACGCGGACAAGTTGCTCGCGTATGGATTGAAGGTTCCGGCGATCATCAAGCGCTACAAAGCGGCGCCCGCGCCGAGCGGACTGTCCGCGGATCAATGGGCTGGCGATCAGAAGAGCGCGCTGGAAGCGAACGCGGACAATCTGCGTTATGTGCAGCAAGCGGTGCTCTTTGGAATCGAGCAAGTGAAGGATCCGGCGAAGCGCGCCGGACAATTGGTGCAATTTGCCGACGGATTCGCCGAATATCCGTATGCGAATGAGGCGCTCGGAGTTGCCGCGGCTTCTTACCAGCAAGCGCAGAACACGCCCAAAATGCTGGAGACGGCAAACGCTCTTCTGACCAAGGATGCAAACAATTTGGGAATGTTGCTGTTGCTCTCGGATTATTACGCCGAAAAGGGCGAGCAACTGGATAAAGCGGAAGCTTATGCAAAGAAGGCTACGAGCCTGGCGGATGCGACGACGAAACCCGAAGGCATTTCGGACGAGCAGTGGAAACAGCAGACGACTCTGCAGAAGGGATTGGCGCTGAGTACCCTGGGCCAGGTCGGACTGCAGAAGAAAGAAAATGCAGGAGCCGTGACGAACCTGGTGGCTGCGGCGCCGCTCTTGAAGTCGAATGATACGAGTTACGCCAGGAACCAATACCGGCTGGGATTCGCGTACTTGAACTTGAAGAAGCTGCCGGAAGCCAAGCAGGCGTTTACGGAAGCGGCTTCGGTGAATACGCCGTACAAGCAACCGGCGTTGGATAAGTTGAAGGGGCTACCAGCACGGGCTCCCGGGACGGCTCGGAAGAGGCCGGCCTAAAGGCAGTCTTCAGTCTTCAGTCTTCAGTCTTCAGTCTTCAGTCTTCAGTCTTCAGTCT
>JAFDVY010000134.1 GCA_018268785.1 Acidobacteriota bacterium
TTGAAAATATGAAGGGCATGGCCGTCGGACGATAAGTTCGAGCGGAACTTGTGACATTGTAAGACCCACCCTTCGCAAAGTGCGCGAAGGATGGGGCACCCTCAAGACACCGTGCTTATGGCATAGCAAGGTTTGATTCGAAGGAGAGGAAGATGGCTCGGAAGAAAGTGACTGTAGTTGGCGGCGGTTTTGTGGGGTCCACGACGGCGCAGCGCATTGTGGACATGGAACTTGCGGACGTTGTGCTGACGGATATTTTGGACGGCCCGCCGGCGGGCAAAGCGCTGGACATGATGGAGACCGCGCCGATTACGCGGACTGACGTCAAGGCGATCGGTATTTCCACGGCGAATGGCGACTATTCGGCGACCGCGGGAAGCGACGTGGTGGTGATTACCGCAGGCTTTCCGCGCAAGCCAGGAATGAGCCGCGACGACTTGCTGAAGGCGAACTACGACGTTGTGAAGGCGGTGGTCGAGCAGATTGTGAAGCACTCCCCGCACTGCATCATCATCGTGGTGACGAACCCGCTGGATGCGATGGCGCAGGCGGCGTTCAAGGTCAGCGGATTCCCGAAGAATCGCGTGTTGGGTATGGCGGGAGTGCTGGATTCGGCCCGCATGAGCGCGTTTGTTGCCATGGAATGCAAGGTCAGCGTGGAGAATGTGCACTCATTTGTTTTGGGCGGGCACGGTGACGATATGGTGCCGCTGCCGCGCTATTCCACAGTGGCTGGAATTCCCTTGCCCGACTTGCTGCCAGCAGACCGGATCAACGCGATTGTGGAGCGCACTCGCAAGGGCGGTGCGGAAATTGTGAATTTGCTTAAGACTGGCTCGGCGTATTACGCGCCGTCCGCCGCTGCTGTGGAGATGGTGGAAGCGATTTTGAAGGACAAGAAAAAGATACTCCCCTGCGCGGTTTATCTGGATGGCGAGTACGGGATCAAGGGGCTGTTCGTCGGCGTGCCGGTGAAGTTGGGTGAGAAGGGCGTGGAAGAGATTATTCAGATCAAACTGACCGCGGATGAGAATGCTGCGCTGCAGAAGTCAGCCGGGTCGGTGAAGGAACTCGTTAACGTACTGGGCATCTAGGTGCGTTCGTTACTTTTCCGACTTACCAAGGGAAGTGTTTGAACGCACCCGCACGAACGAGAGCTGCCAAGGTGAATGCGAGTAAAGCGGCCCAGGTTTCGAGCGACAGGCCGCGTTTGCGCGGCGTGGCCAGCGTTTCGTTGTTCGTTTCGCTCATGATGTCCTCCTCAGTTCTTTATCCATGATTGCGGCACTCTGTCCGCACTCTCAGACTTGCTTAAACTAACCGCCGAAACTTTTTCACCGATGGCGCGAATGTCTTGGGTAGCGACTCTGCCAACGATGAGAATCGCGGGAGCGGGCAATCTTTGCTCTTCAAAAAGCGCGCCGATATTGGACCAGCGAATTCCCTGGCCGGGAAGCGACGCGTGCGAGATTACAGCGCACGGAATTTCTGCGCTCAAGCCCACGTCGAGGAGCCGCGTGGCAACTTCCGCGTAATCCGTGCCGGGCATGTAGATCGCGAGCGTCGTGTCAGACGTGACTTCGCGCCAGCCAAGGCTTTTGGCACTGTCTCCGCGGGAAAATGTGGTGAAAAGGACTTGCGAAGCGGCACGGCGATCGGTAAGCGAAAATCCGGCAACTGCGGCCGCGCCGAAAGCGGCGCTAATTCCGGGGATAATCTCGAACGGAACCTTGGCCAGGCGCAAAGACTCGATTTCTTCGGAAGCGCGGCCGAATAGCATCGGGTCGCCGCCCTTCAAGCGGACCACGGTCTCGCTTTTGGCCGCGTAATCCACGAGCAGCGCGTTGATTTCATCCTGCGTGAGCAGCTTTTGGCCGGCGCGTTTTCCAACGTCAACAAGGTGCGCGCCCGGAGGAATCAGAGTCAGCACTTCTGCGCTTACCAACGAATCGTAGAGGACAACATCCGCGCGCTGGAGAATCCGAAGGGCTTTCACCGTGAGGAGTTCCGGATCGCCCGGACCCGCACCGACGAGGAATACGTTGCCCATTACTCGACACCTTCCGTAGACGGTTCGCGGTTTGCTTCTCTCAGGAAACGATCGAACATTTCGCGGCTGGCGAGATTGTGCAGCACTTCCTTGTTCTGTTCCTGAGATGCTCCTGAAGCGCGCAACACTTCCCGCGCTGCGCCAAGCCATTCGAGCCAGCTTTCATATTCGGGGCCAAATTGCAGTTCCAGTTCCTTGCGCAGGCGTTGCGCCAGCGCCGGACTTTTTCCGTTTGTGGAGATAGCAATCTGCAAATCACCGCGCTGCACGACCGCGCCGTAGTAGAAATGACAGTTTTCGATGTCATCCACCGCATTGCAGAGCAAACCCCGCTCTTCGGCGGAGCGATAGACGGCTGCATTCACGCTGGGAACGGAAGTCGCAGCAATCGCAAGAAAAGCGCCGCCTAGATCTTCGGGCGAAAATTCTTTTTCGTGCCATTCGATCTTATTTTCCCGGACAAGGGGGGCAAGCGTTGCATTTATGGACGGGGAAACGACTCGCACCTTTGCCCCAGCCTGGAGCAAACCATCGATTTTGCTCGCGGCGATTTCTCCGCCACCCACGACCACCACACGCCGGCCTTCCAGTCTTGCAAACATGGGAAAGAGACTCATATTCAGCCCTCCACTCCCTGTGGAACACTCGCCGAAGGTAAATCGCGTGCCACTGCGCCAGTCAATTCGCCGGCTAAAATCGTGCGAATTTCTTCATTGCTTTGCCTCGCAAGGAAGGCCCTCAAGTTTTCTGCTTCGTGGCGTTCGTTCGAGAATGTGCCGAGCAAGCGCTCAATTGCGTCAGGAACGTCAATTGCGGCGCAGCGATAGCCGACAGGCCTGGCGATCGAAGCGAATTGGCCGACGCTTCCGCCCACACAGAAGTAGTAGGCGTCGACCAGTTTTCCGTTGACCTTGGTTTTTTTGCCTTCGAGACCGATATCGGCAATCCAGTGCTGGCCGCAACTGTTGGGGCATCCGGTAATGTGTAGCTTGATTTGTTCCTCGAAACCGGGGAGCCGCTCTTCAAGCTCGCGGGAAAGCCAGCGGGCAAAACCTTTTGTTTCGGTCAGCGCCAGCTTGCAAAATTCCGAACCGGTGCAGGCAACAGTGCCGCGGGCGAAAGCGGAAACGCTGACAGGCAAACCGGCTGCGTTCAGTTCATTCACAACCCGATTGATATGCGCTTCCGCGATGTTAATGAGCACAATGTTTTGCTGGGCAGTCAAACGAACGTGGCCGTCGCCGTAACTATCCGCGAGCTCAGCCACTTTGCGCAGTTGAGTTGGCGCAATTCGGCCGCGCAACACCGGGGCTCCGACGAAATAGAGTCCATCTTGTTTCTGCCGGTGTATGCCGAGGTGGTCGCGGTGAACGCCCGCGGGTATCTCTTCGTGTTCGAGAGAATCGAGTTTAAAACCGATTTGCCGTTCAAGTTCTGCGAGAAAACTCTCCGCAGTCCATCCATGCTGCAAGAAGAGGTACTTCAGGCGCGCTTTGTCCCGGCTCTGGCGAAGCACTTCGCTCGCCTTGAAGATTTGCGCAACGCCGCGCGCAACGGCGACGACTTGCTCCTGGCGGATGAAGGCATTTAATCTCACTGCCAGATGCGGCTCGGTCGAGAGCCCGCCACCAATGCGCACCGCGAAGCCGACTTCCTTGACGCCATTCCGCACACGCGTTGTTGCCGTAAATGCGACATCGTTGATTTCCGGGTAGCTGCACCAGGAACTGCATCCCGTGACGGAAATCTTGAACTTGCGCGGCAGATTGTAAAATTCGCGATTTCCGCCGAGTTCCTTGTCGATCGCCAGCGCAAACGGCGAAGCGTCAATCAGTTCATGACCGTCGATTCCGGCAACCGGGCAGCCCGTCACGTTGCGCGCGACGTCACCGCAAGCGCCGGTCGTGGTCAATCCAACGGCGCGCAGTCGCTCGATCAGATTCGGAATATCTTCGATCGTGACCCAATGCAGCTGAATATTCTGGCGAGTGGTGATGTCCGCAACGCCGCGGCCGTACTCTTCCGCCAAGTTTGCGATGACGCGCGTTTGTTCGCTGGTCAACAACCCGTTCGGGATGCGAATCCGTACCATGAAATATTCGGTCGCACTTCCTTCTCCGTTTTTGCCGCCGACGACGCCGAGCCCATCACCCTGCGTATAAATTCCCCAGGTACGAAAGTAAGTGCCAGCCCATTCCGGAGGAATCGAGCTGCGCCCCAGCCGCGCGAATTCGCGAATCTCGTCCAGGTGATCCCAGGCGAGTTTTTCGCGCTTCAGCCGTTCGACCTTTTGCGCTTTCGTTTCCTTCACTTCGGTCATCGCTTCTCCGGTATTCCAGGGCTAAATCTGGCCCAAAAACAAAAAACCCACGTTGCCTTTGACCTCTGGCACGTGGGCTTCGGAACTTCTGAATTTACGCTGGTACTAAGTCCGCAGTAGCCTCAAGCCAGAGATGTAGGTCTCGCGACACATACAGCAGTCGGTCTGACAACAAATCGTCTGGCAAGAAACGTTCATGCTTTCCTTACGTTACGCGATGCTCCCAGTTGTGTCAACAAGGGCGGTCGCCGCACTTTCAAATGTTTCGCATCAGTTTTTTTGATGCACGCCCCGGACCGTTGGATACGGAGCCCCCTAGTCAAGGTACATCCATTCTTTCCAGCTTGCGGTCAAGTCGCTCTTGGGCTTGCGGCAAATATATAAGGTAAGGTTGGATTCTTCAGGCATGGCATGCGCGGGGCTGATCGTCTCGAACGGACGGACTTCATCGAAAGACCGTCGCAGCCTTTCCTCCGTAAATCCAATGGCCACTACAACTTCACCAGAGTAGCCGCGCGGGCCCCAGTATCCATATTGATTGTGGCCGCTGATCGCCTTGGGTAATCCATAGTGCTTGCCAAAATAGTCGATCGCACCTGCTTCTCCGTAGTTGTAGGCTAGCAAAGCCGCTTTTGCTTGATCCGCTTCCGGCAAGGAGCGGTAGGCGCGAGACATCGCCTGCGCCTGCTCTTCCCATCCAAACATGTCCCCAAAAAGCTGTGGCAGGTCGCCGAGCGGCACGTTTTCGACATGCACTGCCTTTACATCCCAATAGGCGCAATACTTGATGGCTTGTGACACCGACAGGATCGGCATGGCAAGCGGCGCTGCGATCACCGCTCCGGTCAGCAGCGGGGCAACAAGAACGGGTTTCAGCCATGCGCCCGTGCGAGGCAGAGCGCGTTTTTCAATACACACAGCACCACCCGCGAGAAGCATGACATACGCCGGGGCCTGGTAGTAAATCTTGCCATGCAAGAAAATCATTTCGGCCAAGACCACGAAATAGGCGAGCGCGAGAAAAGTATATTTCCTCCCAGCCGGATCGCGCAGAAAAAACCAAAGGCCAAGGAGCCAAACCGGCGTGGCCAAGGGATGCGTGAGGAGAGCTTGCTGGGCGATAAATTCGAGCGGCGACACGGTCGCGTACTTCGTGCCGATCACGGTGTGCAGCAACTGAATGGTGGGGTAGTGGTTGCGCACTTCCCAGAGCAGGTTCGGCAAAAAAATCATCGCGACGATTCCCGCGCCAGCCCAAATCCAGATCGAACGAAATACCCAACGCGCGCGAGTAAACAGCAGCCCGGCGGCCAGCCCCGAACCGAAGAACAGCATGGAATGTTTGTTGAGCACGCCGAATCCCGCAACCACGCCAAAGAGCAGCCACAAGCGCTCATCACCGCCATTGAGGATACGCAGAACGATCGCCGCGCAGGCCATCCAGAAGACCGGCTCGAAGGAGTTCATCGAAAAAAAATTGTCGAAAGTCAGATAGATGGGAGCGCAAAGGACCGTGAACGAGGCAAAGGCTTGGGCGAACCTTCCCCCGCCGGCTTCACGCGCAATCCAGCCGCCCAGGAAAATCTTTGCGGCACTGGCAAGAGCAGGAAAGAATCGCAAGGCAAAAAGTGAATCGCCCAGCATTGCCCGCGAGAGATGCGCAATCCATGGCGCGAGGGGTGAATGATCTACGTAGCCCCACGCGAGGTGCTCGCCGCACGCGGCATAGTAAAGTTCATCACGAAAAAATCCATACTGCCGGTTGAAAAGGAAATGCAGCAGTGTTCCACACGCCGCGAGAATCCACACCCAGCGGCTCAACGGCGCGTACTGCGACTTTTCCGTGAATTCAGACGACGGCGCGATTACTGCACCTTCTTAGCAGGGGCTGAGCCGCCGTTGCCAAGAATTGTCGCCGTTTTGGTGTAATCGAGCTTGGGCCAGCCCTTTTTCACGTAGGGATTGCCCTGTTTTTCCATCAGGTCCTGATCAGGGCCGCCGTCGTTGCCATAGCCATCGTAAAGCATCTCGACGACGTTCATGCCGTTACCCTCGACGATGCCGAACGGCGCGAAGCCCTGGCCCGAATAGTCAAGCCTGCCATTGTCGACGAGATTGATGAACACCTGCGTGGTGCGCGAATTCGGCTTCCCGGTTTGCGCGAAGGTGATTGTCCCGCGCTTGTTGGTTGTTGTAACTGGATCGTCCTGCATTTCCGCGCGCTTCCAGGCGGCGGAAACTGCTGGCTTCCCGCTGATGCCGAACTGCACGACGAAACCGGGAACGACGCGGAAGAATGGCGTGTCATCGTAAAATCCCGCCCGCACCAGATTGTAGAAACGATCGGCTTCCAGCGGCGCCCAGGCGCGCGTGACCAGAATCGTGAATTCGCCGCGGGTGGTGATGAATTTCACTCGATACGTATCTGGCGCTTTGGCTTGCAGCGTCGCTGGCTTCAGCAAATTTCCAACGGGCGCGGATGCAGCTCCTGGAGCCGGAGTGGTCGCTGGCGCGGGTGTCGATTCTGCTGGTGTCGCAGGCGCTGGGGCAGGCACTTCCGCTTTTGCAACAGGCGCCGGCGCCGGCTCCTTTGCAGGTTTTTCGTTCTTGCAGCCCGCGAGAAGAATCAGCGCAGTAATCGCCACGCACCATTTTGCCATCTTCATGCTTCTCTCCCTTTCGATTTACTTCTTTGCGTTCAATTCCCTGCTGACCCGCTCGGCCTCGCTCATTACTCTGAGCGTATTCTCGCCCAGAATTTTGCGAATGTCGCTTTCGGAGTATCCCTTTTTCAACAGCGCTTCTGTAATTTTGGGGATCATCGTTGCGTCTTCCATGCCGTAGGGCATGTTGGCGCCATCGAAATCCGAGCCGAGGCCAACATGATCGGCGCCGACGAGCTTTACAGCGTGATCGATATGTTCGATGATTTTCGTCCACTCCACGCGCGGCAACTTTCCCGCTGCGACGGCTTCGCGGGTCAATTTATCGCCTTCCGTCAACTGGCAGGCTTCATTGTCGTCGCCGCAACGCTTCGCGACTTCTTTACCGATGCTCTCGTTGATCGCCGGGTCTTTCTTCTCAGCGTCGCGAAATTCCTGGCTGAGGAACCCCACGTGGTAGTTGATCTGAATCACGCCACCCTTTGCCGCGAGGTCCTTGATCATCTGATCGGTCATGTTTCTCGGTGCATCGCAAATTGCACGGCAGGAGGAGTGCGAAGCGAACATGGGCGCTTTGCTCACGGCCAGCGCGTCGTAGAACGTCTTGTCGGAGACGTGGGAGATGTCCACGATCACGCCGAGTTTGTTCATTTCGCGAACAACGTCTTTGCCAAAATCGGTCAGCCCGTTGTGCACCGGTTTGTCGGTTGACGAATCCGCCCACTCGTCGTTGCCGCTGTGCGTAAGCGTCATGTATCGCACGCCGGAAGCCGCGAATTCGCGGAGGTTGGCAAGATCGTTGCCGATCATGTGTCCGCCCTCGACACCCATTAACGCGGCGATTTTCCCCTGTTTCTTTGCGGCACGCACTTCTTCGGCAGTGGTCGCGAGCACAATTTCCTTGGAATTGCGCTTTACTTGTTCATGCACCGCGGCGATTTGCGCTTTCGCCCGCTTGACGGCTTCCGGACCTGTGATCTTGCTGGGGATCCAGATTGAAAAGAAAATCCCGGTCAGGCCGCCCTCTTTCATGCGCGGAATGTCGATGCTTCCGTCCTTCTGACGCACGCCCAGATCGAATTTAGGGTCGAGCATGCGCTGGGTCGTGTCGTCATGTGTATCCATGACGATCGAAGAGAACGTCAGTTTCTTTGCTTTTTCCGATACCGTATCCGCCGCCATGCTCATTGCAAACAAACTCCCAGCGGCGAACAACAATACGATTTTCCGTGCATGTGCGCCCATAGAGACCCTTCCCCTGTCATGTTTAATTTTTTGCCTGCAATTCTTTGCTGACCTTTTCTGCCTGCTCCATCACGCGCAGCAGGTTGCCGCCCAGAATCTTCTTGATATCCGCGTCGCTGTATCCCTTCCGCATCAACGCTTCGGTTATTTGCGGCAAGTGTGTGCAATCGTCCATACCTTCCGGCATTGTTGCACCGTCGAAGTCCGAACCGAGACCGACATGGTCCGCGCCGACAAGTTTCACCACATGGTCAATATGTTCGATGATCTTTTCCCAACTCACATGCGGCAGCTTTCCTTCGGCAACTGCTTTTTGTTCCATTTCTTGCATCTTCTTGCCAAGGCATTCTTCGTCATCGCCACACTCTTTTTTGAGCTGATCGAACAGCGCCACAACTCCCCCGGAAACTTTCTCCGAAGCCTGCCGGTAGCCTTCGTCAATAAAACTCTTTTCGTAATTGATCTGAATCACGCCGCCCTTTGCGGCAAGGGCCTTGATCATATCGTCCGACATGTCACGAGGGTGGTTGCAAATCGCGCGGCAGGAAGAATGAGATGCAATCAGCGGCGCTTTGCTGACTTCCAATGCATCGTAAAACGTCTTGTCCGAGACATGAGAAATATCCACCAAGACATTCTGCTTGTTCATTTCGCGGACGATGTCTTTCCCATAGTCGGTCAGCCCGTTATGCGCTGGCTTGTCTGTCGAAGAATCCGCCCATTCATCGTTGTAAAAATGCGAAAGAGTCATGTAGCCAACGCCGAGCCGGCTGAAAATCCGCACCATGCGGATGTCGTTGCCGATCATGTGGCCGCCCTCGACGCCCATCAGCACGGCGATTTTCCCCTGCGCATGGGCGCGGCGAACATCTTCCGCCGTTCGCGCAGCAACCAGATCGTTTGAGTATTTCTTTACGTTTTGCTGCACGGCGTCGATCTGGTCGAGCGCTTTCTGAATTGCCTGCGGCCCCATGGTGCGACCGTCAATCCATATGGAAAAGAAGATCGCGTTCATTCCGCCTTCGTGCATGCGCGGAATATCAATATGGCCATCGGGATTGCGTTTGCCGAGGTCGAAGTTCT
>JAFDVY010000135.1 GCA_018268785.1 Acidobacteriota bacterium
GACAGGATGTGGCGGACAAGATTTCGAAGGCGCCGCGGGATTCGAGCGACCGGCCGCGGACGACGGTGAAGATTGAACATGTGAAGATTGAGCGGGTGGCGTAAAACGGAAAGTTAAAGAGAAAATCGCCGATCTAAAGATCGGCCACTACACAATGCAGCTTCCCTTGCGGTTTTTCATTGAGGTGATCCTGGCGTTGCTTGGGGGATTCATCTTGTGGCTGGCGCTCGTGAGCCACAAGTTCCCGGACCGGCATGCGCCGTCGTGGCTGATGCTGAGTATTGCGCTGATGATCTGGGGCGCGATCACGTTTTTTCGGGCGCGCGGATCGAGGATCTACTGGGTGGATCGCATCGGCGGGGTTACGCTGCTGCTGGTGGGCGGATTGATGCTGATGATTATTCGCGTGCCGTTTGATTACGTGCTGCCGCTGTTTGCCGCGACGGGCGGGCTACTTGTGTTGCGCGGGATCGCAGGCGGGGCGCTGGTGTCCCGCGGAATGTTCAGAGAGAAGTAGCACAGGCGGCTTTCCTCAAGATCAGCAACACCCATAAAAAAGCGAACGGGTTAACGCGAAGGCGTTTGTGTGTTAGGCTCTCCGCGTATTGGGGCATCCGCGCCGCAGCTCAACTCAAAAGCAAGGGAGATGAAGCATGCTGAAGGAATTCAAAGAATTTGCAATGCGGGGAAGCGTTTTGGATCTGGCGGTCGGCGTGATCATCGGCGCCGCGTTCGGAAAGGTCGTATCTTCGCTGGTGGACGACGTGATCATGCCTCCGATCGGAAGGCTGCTAGGCCATGTGGATTTCTCGAATTTGTTCATCAATTTGGGCGACAAGAGTTTTGACACGCTGGCGGCGGCAAAGGCAGCGGGTGCGCCGACGCTGAATTACGGGAACTTCATCAACACGATCATTAATTTTCTGATCGTGGCGTTCGCGATTTTTCTGCTGGTGAGGACGGTGAACCGGTGGACGGCGAAGCCGGCTCCCGCCGCGGCACCGACGACGAAGGATTGCCCGCAGTGCGCGATGGCGATTCCGATCGCGGCAAAGCGGTGCGGGCATTGCACATCGCAGCTTTAGGAAGTAACAAAGCGAAGAAAAAGCGCCGGCGAGATGCCGGAGGCATGGAATAAGAGCAAGAAAAACAGATCCCGCGCTTCGCTCGGGATGGCATTTGTTTGGAGAATGGGGAACGCCGGTTGCTGACTTCAGGCAGGCGGCGTTTTCTTTTTGGTGCGATTGGCGGCGAGATGCGTGCGGAGGCGATTGACCAGTTCTTCTTCTTTGCCGGCGTCGAGATCGTTCTGAAGTTCCTCGAGGGCGAAGTGGACTACGTCGTGATGATGGAGCTCTTCGGGCTGGACCAGATCGCTGAAACGGAGCCAGAGGCGATGCAAGAGGTTGACTTCGTTGGCGGTGAGGTTTGGCGCGTGGGGGCCGAGAACTTTGAAGACTTTGTCCCCAGTGGGCATATGAATTTCGAGGTTGAACTGCGGCTTGGGATCGCCGAGACGCTCCCAGGCATCGCCGATCTGGCGCGCCTGCTCTTCGCTCTGCCACTTGCCGGAGGATCCGGCGACGATGGTGGAGGATTGCAAGCTTTGTCCGGCGCGAAGAATACCATCCCACAATTCGTTTGAGGCGACGACAGCGAGGCGAATGGATTTGCCGCGTTTTTCCGCGAGACTGAGCGCTTGCGAGAAGAGATGCTGTTCGATGCTGCCGAAGAGCTGATCGGCGTCGAGTTCCTGCTCGCCGGAGGCGGCGCGGCGCAAGATGCGAACGTGAAGGACGACGACATCGCGGCGGCCCGGCTTGATGCGATCGAGAACGTTCGAGAGGTGATAGAGATTGAACTGATTGCTGACGGGAACGAGGATATTGCCAGGCCTTGTGCCGACAGCTTCGGGCGTGAGTTCGCCTTCGATTTCGAGATTGAACTGATCCATCTCGACGTGGGCGACGCCGGCCTGGCGCCCGCGCTTTTCGGAGATGGTGAAAACAATGTAAAGAAGTATGGAAAATGCGCCGCCAGCCACGGTGGCGATGGGCTTGGTGAAGAGGTTGATAACGGCGATAGCGAGGAGGGTGAGGGTGATTAGCGAAAGGCCGAGCGGAACTTGGACGCCACGAATGGTGAAATTGAGGGGAACCTGAAATTCGCGCTCACCGGGTTTTGTATAGCGAAGGACGAGAACGGCAAGTCCGTTCATGGCGAAAGACCAGATGACGCCGAAGGCGTAAAGGTTAGCGAGAAAATTGACGTTACCGCGGCTGATGATGATTGTGGCGAGCTGCAGAAGTACGACGACATTGATGATGCGATAGCTGGTGCCAAACTTCGGATGCGGCTGACGGAACCATGCGGGAAGGACGCCGTCTTCCGAGACTCGATTGAGGACGCCGTTCGAACCAACGATGGCCGTGTTGACTGCGCCTGCGAGAATGACCGCGCCGACGACAACGACGAAGACGTGAAAAATGAGCCGCGCGATGAACGGACCGGCGAGGTTCATGGCGAGGCCGCCGATGAGATTTTCGAGGAATCCCTGGCGGACGTCGTCGGGGATGATCATTACCGCGAAGAAGGAAACGAGCGAGGTGAAGACGAGGCTGTAAATAAAGATAACCAGGCCGGCTTTTTTGAGATTGGGAAGTTTGGGGTGTTCGATTTCGCGATAGACCTGCGCGAGAGATTCCTCTCCGCTCATGGCAAGGACGGAATGGCCAAGGCCGATGAATACGGCAACGACGCCGAGGAGGCCGCTGGCCTTGGAGAAATCAATTCCCTTAAGCCAACCGAGCGAGCCCTCCGTGAGATGAAGATTGCGCGGATGCGGCAGCGGAGGGAGATGCCAGGGGCGGACGTAAAGAGTATAAAAACACCAGGCGATAAGAATCACCACCATGACGGTGACAAGCTTCATGATGTGGAGGGCTTTTTCGCTGGATTCCGGGATGCCCTTGGTGTTTTCCCACCAGAAATAGACCGTGACGATGACCGCAAAAGCAGCGGCAATGAGTCCAGTGGTACCTGGGGCAAAATGGGCTTTGGTCAAATGAAAATAGAGACCGAGTTCGTCCAAGAGCCCGCTGAGATACTGACCTGCGGCGACTCCGCTGATCGGGCCAGTGAGGATGTAATCGAACATCAAGGCGGAAACGGAAAATTTAGCGAGGCCACCGCCGAGGGATTGTTTGACGGCGCGATAGACGCCGCCGCGAACGAACATGCTACAGCTTTCGACGTATACCGCACGAACGGCATACGAAAAGAGCATGATGGCGAGGATAAACCAGGGAGCGGTCTTGCCGATGTAGCCTTCTGCTTCACCACCGGCGTAATAGGCGGAGGAAGCGAGGTCGTTGAGAACGATCGCGGCGGCTTTCCAGAAGGAAATGAAGGTTAGAAGCGCCGTTGTGGCGACTATGACGCGCGGAACTGCGTTGCCGCGCCCACCCTGGGCGGCAGGGCCATTGGGAATCGTGCTCATGTATGGGTAATCAGACCAGCAGATTTCAATGCTCGCAAATTTGAAGGGGGAAGTCTAGTTGGGGGGCCGAAAGGCATAAGGAAAAGCTAAGGAAGGACGAAGTCAAAGCATAGACATCGTGGCCGCCGCGGCCCAATTAAGGAGCGAAAGAGGCGCAAATCGGTAATGAACGCAGGGCTATTTTCTACATATAATCTCGGCCATGGGAACCGCACTCACGACGGTGAATTTGAAAGCCGTGAAGGCCCGTGCGGAGATGCATCTTGGCGTGCACTGCGTGAATGTGTACGTGCGCGACCAGGAGCGCAGCCTGCAATTTTATGTGGAGCAGCTTGGGTTTCGCGTGGCGTTTGACGCGAAGCTGCAGTCAGGCGAGCGCTGGGTGGCGGTGTCGCCGCCGGACGGGTCCGCCGTACTTGCGCTGATCAAGCCAAAACCAAAATCGCAGGAAGCGAAATTGATTGGGCGTTCGACGCAAATCGTGTTTCTGACGGATGACGTGGCTGCGCGATTCCAGGAATGGTCGAAGCGGGGAGTAAGATTTTCATCGGCACCAAGGCTGAGAAGAATTAAATTCGACCCGGAGACACAAGCGAGGGCAGCGAAGCAATCGCTGCTGCTCGGGGTAGAAGCCCCCATTTGGGGAAACGCGATTACGCACTTTCGCGACGTGGATGGCAATTCCTTCACACTGACGAGTTACGACGAAGTGACTCATGCGATGGAGGCACAGCGACTTGCCGCTCTGCAAAGGCAGGAAGCAGAAAGGCGCGCGGCGCGGGAGCTGGAAATCGCGTGGGAAGTGCAGGCGCGTCTCTTTCCGCAGAGTTTGCCGCCGATGGCGACTTTGGAGTATGCGGGAATGTGCATGCAGGCACGGCAAGTTGGAGGGGATTACTACGACTTTCTGGATTTGGGGCAGGAACGGTTGGGCCTGGTGTTGAGCGACATCGCTGGAAAAGGGATTGCCGGGGCGCTGCTGATGGCAAACTTGCAGGCGAACCTGCGAAGCCAATGCGCGATTGCCATTGATCAACCGCAGGCGTTCTTGCGGTCCGTGAACCGATTGTTTTTCGAAAATACGACGGACGGGGCCTATGCAACGTTGTTTTTTGGCGAGTACGACGAGCGGCAACGGCGGTTGCGTTACGTGAATTGCGGGCATTTGCCAGCGCTGTTGCTGCGCGGAAGCGGAGAGATTGAACGGCTGGAAGCAACGAGCACGGTGCTGGGATTGTTCGATAGGTGGGATTGCGATATGGAAGAGCGGCAACTTGCGCCGGGAGACACGCTGGTGATCTACACAGACGGCGTGACGGAATCGTTCCACGAGCATGAAGAACAGTTTGGCGAAGAAAGATTGATTGCGGCGCTGCAAAGGAACGCGGAACGCAGTTCAAGGGAGATCATCGCGGCCGTCGTGAAAGAAGTTCAGGCGTTCAGCGCAAACGAGCAGCAGGACGACATTACATTAATTGCGGCGAAGTGCAGAGAAGGCTCGCACTAGATGGCAAATCCAGTAGCGACCGATTCCCTATATGAAAAAAGGATCATTCGAAAGCTGCAATGGCGGCTGATTCCCTTTCTCTTTCTGCTGTACGTAATTTCCTTCATCGATCGGGCGAACATTGGATTTGCCGCGCTTACGATGAATAAAGACTTAGGTATTACGAGCCAGCAATTTGGACTGGTGGCGGGCATTTTCTTTTTTGGGTACGTGCTCTCGGGAGTTCCCAGTAATTTGATGCTGCACAAATTTGGGGCGCAAGTGTGGATTGCGGGAATTCTGATTGTGTGGGGAATGTTGGCGCTCTGGATGGGGTTGGTTCATTCGGTGCAGCAGTTATATGCGCTGCGATTCTTGCTGGGCCTGGCAGAGGGCGGATACTTTCCAGGGGTGGCGCTTTATCTCACGTACTGGTTCCGCCAGCGGGAACAGGCGCAGTGCATTGCACTTTTTTTGACTGGAGTGCCAGCGAGCAGCATCATCGGGGCGCCACTCTCTGGATGGATATTGGATCGTGTTCACTGGATGCAGTGGCCTAGCTGGCGGTGGCTGCTGATTCTGGAAGCGGCGCCCGCGATCGTGTTTGGAATCGCGACGTATTTTGTTTTACCGAGCAGACCGGCACAAGCGAAGTTCCTGAGGGAAGAGGAACGCGATTGGCTGAGGAAGGAGCTTGAGCAAGAGGAGAAAGCAAAACGAGAGGCAAAGACAATTGGAACCTTGCAGGCGCTGGGAATTCCACGCGTGTGGCATTCGGGGCTGATCGTATTCACTTCCAACTGCGGCGTATACATGCTGGCGTTCTGGATGCCGCAACTGGTCAGGTCCTCTTTGGGGAAAAGTTCGAATAGCGCGATTGGATATCTGGTGATGCTGCCGTACATCGCCGGTCTGGTGGCGATGGTGTTCGTGTCGTGGAGTTCAGACAAGAGATTTGAAAGAAAATTTCATACAGCGATACCGGCGGCACTCGCCGGGACTGCGCTGGCGTTTTTGGGATCGCCACATCCCGTGGCATTGACGATCCTTCTGCTGTCCGTGGCGGTAGCTGGGATGATCAGCATTTATGGCCCGGCGTATTCATTGCCAAGCGAATTGCTTGCGGGACCGGCAGTGGCGGCAGGGTTGGGGCTGGCAAGTTCGATTGCGAACTCAGCTGGATTTGTTGGGCCGTATGCGGCGGGATGGATCAGCCAGCGGACGGGAAGTTTGTACGGGAGCCTTGCAGGGGCGGGGATTTCGCTGTTTGCGTGCGCGGCTTTGGCGCTGCTATTACCGGGAAAAAAGAGGACGACGTAAGGGTCTGCCGTCCGCAACGAGCTAGGGAAGACGCGCCGGAGATGCAAAAACGCCGCAGACCGGTTGAATCACAAATCTCATGTAAACGACTTAGGCTTTTGCGAGGCGGGATTTTTCACGCTGAATGGACTTTGGATTGACGAGCCATTGCGCTTTACCTGCTCGGCCGGGTTGCTTGCGTTTGACTCCAGTGAGGCGGCCTATTTTGAGCAGGCGACAGACATCGGCGCTTGTGGCATCGAGAAGAGCGGCAGTTTCCTGAGCAGTGAGCCAGCGGGGATCGCTCTTAGACATTCTACTTTCCCTCCAAAACTTGCTGGGGAGGCGGGTTCACTTTAGCGGTAGCGTTGTCTTTTTGGCAATGGAAAAAGGGCGCCGGACGGAAAGAAAAAAGACTTAGGCGTCCTAGAACGAAAATTCACCCCAAACAAACCCGAGCGAACCATGCCGGGCTGGAAAATCGGCACTTATCCATGAGACCGGTGAATTGGGAGCGACTACTGCTGGTGGTGAGGAGCAGTATCCGCTCCGCCGGAAATTTTTCCGCGGATCATATCTTCCAAATCGCCCATTTGTTCACCTAGGGCGTTCAATTTGCGTGAAAGGCCTTGAATTTCGGATTCGGCGCGGCGGTTGACGTCGAAATCGAGTTCGCTGCGCAGGCGGTCCTTCGTGTCCTGGCGGTTCTGACTCATCATGATGACGGGCGCCTGAATTGCGGCGAGCATGGACAGAAAGAGATTTAGAAGGATGAAGGGATAGGGATCCCAGGATTTTGGCCCCCGCAAAAGGCTCAGGGCTGAATAGGCAATCAGAGCGCTCAGAAAAGTGATGATGAAGGTCCAGGAGCCGCCGAAGCCGGCGACAGCGTCAGCAACACGCTCACCGAAAGTGGCTTCTTGCTCGATCAATTCGTTGGGATTGCGATTGGCTCGGACGCGAACGAGTTGCTGGGCAGAGTGAAATTGGCGGCCGAGCACGGTGAGCATGTCCATTCCCGCGTGCGGTTTCTTCTGGAGCAGGACCATGATGTCGTGGCGGTCGACTTCGAGACATTCGGTTTCTTCGAGAGCGACGGCGTTGGTCTGGTGCGGAGTCTGCTCAAGCATGGAGGCAAAGCCAAAAAATTCGCCGTGGGCGGGCTCGTCAACGACGACTTCCTGATGATCTTCGTCGACGGTGGTGACGCGGACTTTGCCACTGACCATGACGTAGGCGTGACCGTCGGTATCGCCGACTTTGTAAATGCGCTGGCGCGGCGCGAATTTCTTTAGCTCGACTTGTTGCGAGAGGAGGGCAAGTTCATCGTCATCGAGAAGAGCGAAGAGGGGGACGTTTTTGAGATTGTCTGGTTCACAAGCCATAAGATCACCTCGAAGGGCATAAAGACGGAGTCGAATGCCAAGAGAGGATTCCACAAAGCGGCGGCGGATGACAACACACGGAAGTCACACTAAAAATTAAAGTGAGCTTAGCGGGCGGCGGAGCTGGAGCATACGCAGGATGAAATAGCCGGAAAGGGAGGCGGCGAGGTGCTTGAGGGTGTGGCCGCTGATGAGATGGCCGATGGAAAAGATTTGCGCGTCGAAAGTTTCGAGGAGTTTGGCGAGGACATAGAAAACGGCGACCCAAACGAAATCGGAAGTGCGTGTGTAGCGCGGGGGAAATAAAAGAAGGAAAAGAGGGAGCGAGAGAACGGCGGCGAGTTGGACGGCTGCGTAAAAGCGGAGGTCGCCGTAACCGTGGAGTTCGCTGAGATACCACTGGATGGGGCTAGCTGCGCCGAGGATAAGGAGTGGCGCCAGGGAGATCAGTCCGGCGCGGACGCTGATGCGTTCTGCGATTAGCGCGGCGACGATGCCCATGAAGGCGATGGTCATAGGAAGGCGATCCCAGAGGAGGGTCGCGTTGCTGGGATTCCAGTGGTAGTAGCCGGAACCGAATGCTGTGAGGAAGAGACCGAGAAAGACAAAGAAGTAGGGCTGGCGTTCACCACGATCGAGGAATGCCGCGCCGGAAGCTCTGGTGAAAAGAAAAACGAGGCCTGCAATACCGAAGAAGGCGAAAGGAAGATTGGACACGACATTGCCGAAGTTGGGGACGCCGAGCCAAGAGCGGCGATCGGCGAAATCGTGATAGGAGAGCGGCTGCGGAATGCGCGGAATGAAAAAGAAAGAAGCGAAAAGAAGAAAGGTCACGGCGAAGAGCATGACTAGGCCGGTGCGGCGGGAAACCATTTTAGAGTTTTGTGGTAGGAGCTGGCGAACACTCAGCGCAGGGGCAGATGGAGCGGAGATGATCGTAGGAATAGATGCCGGTAGAGTGTCCGTCGGAGAATGAGATTTGGATAGCGTAATTCCCTACCTGGGTGGCGGCCGTGGCACGGGCTTTGGGTTTGAACATGGGAAGCGCTGGAGAAGCGGCGAAGGCAGGCGAAGCTTCGGCGAGGGAATCCTTCTTGGCGCGTTCATCGTTGCAGGTGGCGCAAGGGCATTGATCGCGTAAATAGGGAAAATCGAAATGGGAAGCGTGGCCGTCGGCCCACGTGATGTCTACGCCTGCGTTGGTGGAGACGTGAATCTTTACGCTGGTGGGTTTGCGGCCGGTAGGGAGTGGAATGGGCATGAGAGAGGCAGTCGTCAGTCTACAGTTGTCAGTCTTCAGTCAAAAGCGAGACAATGACGATGATAGCGCACCCATCGTGCCTCTGGGTAAAGAGGCACTGAGTGCTACTTACTCCCTGTAGTGGGAAACAAGTTCTTTATAGGCGTCTTGCGTATGTTCCAAGCCTTTCATGCTCTTGGAACTAACGGCAAAAATCAGGTAGAAATCGCCTTCTTCTCCATAGGACACCTGTTCCCAATTGCCCGAGTTCTTCGGAAAAAACGTGAACGACCGGAATTTCTTACC
>JAFDVY010000136.1 GCA_018268785.1 Acidobacteriota bacterium
TTCATTGTGATTCCGAGGGAAGTGATTTGGTCGTACGTTGTGGGTGGAGTTGTTTTTGCTATTGGGCTCGCGGCGATTTTTCTGCGTGGCGATTGGCAAAAGACGCGAGGGTTGGACAAGCTGGTGCTTTATGGTCCGGTTTTCTATGCCGCGCCACTTGCGGCTTTTGGGACGGAACATTTTACTTTGGTGACGGGGATTGCTTCGATCGTGCCGAAGTGGATGCCGTGGCATCTGTTTTGGGCGTACTTCGTTGGTGCGTGTTTTATCGCGGCTGGATTCAGTATGGTGACGCGGATTCAAGCGCGCCTTGCCGCGAGTCTGGTGGCGCTGACGTTTTTCCTGTTTGTGGTGCTGATGGACATCCCTAGCTGGCTGCAAAATCCGCGAGACCGTTTTGGAATTACGCTCGCGTTGCGGGAATTAGCGTTCAGCGGCGGGGCTTTGGCGCTTGCGGCGACCTTAACTACAGATCACCGTTCTGCGCGAATCCAGGGCGCTATCGCTAGATACTTTGTGGGGATTCCTGTCCTGTTCTACAGCTTTGAGCAGTTTCTTCATGCAGATCATGTGCCCGGAGTTCCGCTGGAGCCTCTGACTCCTGCCTACATTCCGGGGCATGCGTTTTGGGGTTATTTGCCCGCAGTGGTTTATGCGGTTGGAGGCGTCTTACTAATTGCGGGAAAAAAGACCCGGGCAGCCGCAACGTGGGTGGGCGCTTCGGTGCTTTTGGTGGAGTTGGTGGTGTATGTGCCGTTTGCGTTTGTGAATCGGGGAAGTATTGAAGGGTTGAATTTTCTAGGGGACACGCTGATGTTTTGCGGTGCCGTTCTTTTATTGGCTGGCGCGATGCCGCGGGAGGAGAGAAGTTTGAGTTGAAGAGAGGTTTTTTCCACACGGTTCGCTCGGTTCGCCTGGGGCGGGTGGGATGACAGAGAAGAGCGCCGATCTGAAGATCGGCCACTACACAAGAAAAACAAAAGCGGATTCCTTGTTTCGCTCGGAATGACAAGCTAGGCGAGGCACCGGCTCTTGATCGGGAGAGGTTATTCATTCCAGTCGAGGTAACTGGCAAAAGCGCCGATCTGAAGATCGGCCACTACACAAGAAAAACAAAAGCGGATTCCTCGCTTCGCTCGGGATGACACAAGTGCGAGGTGCTGGTTGCGAGAATTGCGCGATTCGCCGCGCATACACAACCGGAGCCAAACATCTGGCGGGGATTGCGATTTGCGTGTGCGAGGCGCACTGCCGGCGGGCAATTTTCACACAGTGAATTTTGCGCGCAGACCGCCCGAATCTTGCGCATTGATTCGTGATAGAACTGCCGTGGATGAGAGGAGAGACGCAAATGGCTGAGAAGATTAGTCGGCGGAAATTGATTGAACGAACTTCGCAAGCTGTGATTGTTGGAAGTTTTGGTGCTGGCGGGCTTGGCGTGTGCGGCTTGGCTGGCGTATCGGCCGCGGCCGCGGACCGTAAGGCTTCGCCGCGCGGTGTGGACTACTACGAAAAACTGGGCGTCGAATCGTTTATCAATGCAGCTGGAACTTATACGTTTCTGACTGCGTCCACGATGCCTCCTGAGGTACAGGCGGCGGTCGCACTGGCCGCCCAGAAGCCGGTGAACCTGATGGAGCTTCACGAAGCCACGGGGAAATACCTGGCAGAAAAACTGAAGTGCGGCGGAGCTTTGGTGACTTCCGGCGCTGCGGCAGCGCTCACGCTGGGCACGGCCGCCTGCATTACGCTGGGCGACAAAGAAGCGATTGAGCGAATCCCTACCGACATGGCTGGACTCAAGAACGAAGTTATTGTGCAGAAGATGCATCGGTATGAATACGACCACGCGATGCGCAATTGCGGCGTGAAGGTGGTGGAAGTGGAAACGATGGAGCAATACAAGAACGCGTTTACCGACAAAACGGCGATGACCAATTATTTCAATGCCGTGGAAGCTCCCATCGGGCGGGAAGACTGGATTCGCGTTGCGCACGAACACGGAGTGCCGTGTTTCAATGATGCCGCGGCCGATGTTCCGCCGATATCGAATCTCTGGAATTACACGCAGATGGGATTCGACCTCGTGGCGTTTTCAGGCGGCAAAGGCATGCGCGGGCCGCAGTGCGCGGGTCTATTGCTGGGGCGCAAGGATCTGATTGATGCGGCGCGCCTGAACAATTCGCCCAATTCGGACACCGTTGGACGCGGGCTGAAAGTTGCGAAAGAAGAGATCGTCGGCATGGTGGCCGCGGTGGACTGGTTCTTGAGCCAAGATGATGCGGCGATGGAAAAGGAATTCCGGCAGCGGGCGCAAAGAATCGCGGATCAGGTTGCAAAAGTGCCCACGGCGAAGACGCAGATTTTCGTTCCGCCGATTGCGAATCATGTTCCGCATCTGGTGATCAACTATGATTCGGGCAAGGTTCGCACGACTGGAAACGAAGTAAAGAAGAAGCTGCGGGAAGGCAAACCGCGCATCGAACTGAATCCTGCAACGGGTGGAGGGCCTGCAAGCGCGGGGCTACCGAGTTCACCGGATACGATTGTGGTTGGGGTGTGGATGCTGCAGCCCGGCGAAGACGTAATCGTTGGCCGGCGGTTGCGCGAGGTTCTGCAGGCGGCGGTTCAATCGTAATCGAAGCAAGCGCAAAGGAGTTTGGAGAACAAGCGTAAGGAAACTTTACGTAAACATTGGCCGCGCGAAATGCGCGGCTTCTTGTTTGCGGGAACTTTCAATCGCGACGCAGGCGATGAGCGAGAAGAGCGCCGAGCAGCGCACCGAGCCCGTTGGTGATGACGTCATTGAAGCCGGAGTCGCGCTGGGGAATGTAGCCCTGAAGGAGTTCGATAATGAAACTGAAAGAAGCGCCAGCAAGGAAGGAATAGAACACGGCGTGGCGGGAAAAGCGGGTGTTTGCGAGATAGGCGCAAAGAAGAAACCCAAATGGCAGGAAGCCGATGATGTTGGCGAAGACGTCGCGATAATAGGCCCAGTTGGGTTCATATTGGCTAAGGGGCGGTTGCAGGAAAGGCTTGTAAGGAGGGAAGAATCGCTTCGGCATTTGCAGGTCAGGCGCAGTGGAAACAGAGCTATGAGCGATTCGTCCCGATGATTCCGAGAATGGGTAGTGTGCGAGCAGAGATTGGGATTGCGGAGAAGGGGGAAGCTGTTGGGAGAGGGCGTCATGGTGCAAACGAATTTCTTGCGGCGAGAGGGCAGACAAATAGAGAGAAATTGAGTAGAGATCTCCGCGCCAGGGATTGAAGCTGGCGGGGGCTGTTCCGAGAATGAGCTGGCCGGAAAGATCGCCCGCGCGAATCTGAAAATTGGGAAACGATCGCCGCCAAACGCCGTCCACGTAGATCGACGTACCGCCCGAGCTCGAAACAATGGCGAGAAACATGGGTTGGCCGCGCCTGAAAAAATCCTTGGCGTAGATTTTTTCCGAAGCGGCGCGGCCCGCATTGGAATGAGAATCCCGAGAGATTAGAAGGCCGCCATTCCATTGGCGAATGACGAACTGACTGGCGTCCGATGAGTGATAAACGGCAAGCGCCGCGCGGCGAGACCAGATTTCATCGGAGCGCAGCCAGAGCTCAATGGAGACGGGGTTGTTCGCTTCGGAAGCCGGCACCAAGAGCGGAGCCGAGCTGATCAATACACCGGGAGTGGAAAAGCGCAGACCGCTTCGGCCGGGAATCCAACCAGCGCCATTTGGAGAAAAGAGATCAAAAGGCCAAAGCGTGGCGGCGCCGATTCCAGCAAAGATCAGCAGGAACAGGAAGCCGAGGAGTTTCTTTTTGCGTAGGAAGGTTGAGAGCAAATCGGGCCAGCGTGAATCAGCGTTCGGGATTGTTGGATGGGCGAGCTTGCTCGGCGGAATCGCCAAGTTCCTTGCGGTGCGATTTCACTTCGCGAAGAGCGTAGATGGGCTTGTTCTGCGATTCGTAATAGGTGCGGGCCATGATTTCGCCAAGCAAGCCCATGGAAATAAATTGAATGCCGCTGACGAGCAGCGCGATGGAGAGCAGGAGCAGCGGACCATGCTGCTGCATGACGGACATGTGGTAATACAACTTCTTAAAGAGAACATAGCAGCCGATGAGAAAACCGGAGCCGGCTCCCGCCATGCCGAGCAAGCCGAAGAACTGAAGCGGGCGCGTTGAATAATCCAATAAGAATTTGACGATGAGAAGATCGAGGAAGACGCGAATCGTGCGGCCGATGCCGTAATTGGATTTTCCGGCTCTGCGTTCGAGATTCTCGATGGGCACTTCGACGATGCGCGCGCCAGTGGTGCTGGCAAGCGCCGGAATGAAGCGGTGGAGCTCGCCGTAGAGCTGAATTTCCTGAATGATTTCGCGGCGGTAGGCCTTGAAGGTGGTGCCGAAATCGTGGAGATCCACGCCGCTGAGTTTCGCCATGAGCCAGTTGGCGGCGCGGCTGGGAATCTGGCGCATCAGCCAGTGATCTTTGCGCGCGTAACGCCAGCCGCTGGCCAGGTCATAGCCTTCTTCGATTTTTTCGAGAAACTTGGGAATCTCTTCGGGATCGTGCTGAAGGTCGCCGTCCATGGAGATGATGACTTCGCCGCGGGCGAAATCGAAACCGGCTTTGAGGGCGGGCGTCTGACCGAAGTTGCGGCGAAGCCGGATGAGGTTGACGCGGCGATCGTGCTCGTAAATGTCGGAAAGAACCTTGAAGGAGTTGTCTTTGCTGCCATCGTCCACGAACACGAGTTCGTATGGCTCGCCGATGGCGTCCATGACTTCCGTCAGTTTCATGTACAACGCAGGGATGTTTTCCTGTTCGTTGTAGAACGGAACGACGATCGAGTACCGGACTAGTGACTCAGGTTCCATGCTTAGTTGGCTAACTGGGAATAGTTTATCAGGCGAATCCCGTGGGAAGCGACTGATTTTCGCACGGCGGTGTCGGCGAGAATGGCGAGCTCGGCAGCACGGGAATCCTGAAGGCGAGTGGCGGAGTGGGCCAGATCGTCGTCGAGATAGCCGGGATGGCACATGAGTTCGGTGGAGCCGTCAGGCAGATTTTCGAGAAGATTTAGCACGCCGTAGTGAGTCATGACGCCGGTTTGGGAGATGCCGCAAAAATAGTCCGTGGATTCGATGCCCGCTTTGTCTGCGAGTTTGTGGGCGTCGCGCGCAAGAAGCTTCAGGCCGCGCGCCTGGACGCCTTGCTTGAATTCGGTGGAGGAGTTGCGGCCGTCCTTCCCGGAAAGCGCGGCGCGGAGCGAGGAGGCTTCGAGCGCAATGCGGATTGCGGCGATGGAATGTTTCCTGGCGAGTTTGAGCGCGAGGGGGAAGAGGCCGGGGAGCATGTGAACGTGCTTGTGGCCGTCGAGATGGGTTGGAGAAATACCGGCGGCGGCGATTTTGGAGATTTGGGCGTCCCATTCGCGCTCGACTTCGGCGAGTTTGAGTTTGCGGCGGGCGAGTTTTACAAGGAGTTGCTCGGGGCCGGCGGAGAGTTGGCCGTTTTCGCCCACGAGGGTTGGCACATTTTTCGCGCCAGAGAGGGGCGCGCCATCGCTGAGATTGAGGTGGACGCCGACGCCGAGCGCGGGCAGGGAATGGGCGAGGATCACCGCGTCGTCGAAGGCGGGGCCGTTCGCGAGGATGGAGGCGCTGGTGACGATGCCATTGCGATGGGCTTCGGCAATGCCGCGGTTTACGCCGGCTGTCCAGCCCAGGTCATCCGCATTGACGATCAAATCCTTCATGGAAACCGCGTTTTCTCCGGGGGAACCCCTGTCCATTGGTACAGCTATTCAGTTGCGAGCGGCGGCCGTTTTGTACCATTGACCGACACTTACACCAACTCTAGCATGGCCGATAGCGAGGCATGCTGAGGCAAAGATGCAAGCTAAAGTGAGAAATACGAAAGCGGTTGCAAAAATGGTGGAGGACGGCCGGTTTACCGACAAACGGCGCGGACGCCGCATGAATTCGCGGGTTCCCGTGCGTTTGGAATGGAACGATCAGGCCGGTGCGCGGCGCGGACTGGATGCCCACACGCGCGTCGTGAATCCCTATGGATGCATGGTCGTGCTTTCGGAGTCCTTTGTGCTGGAGCATCGGCTGGCCTTGACGAATCTAGCCACCGGATCGAGCAACGCAGCAGTCGTCGTATGGAAGGGGAATCCCCGGCCCGAGGGTTGGGAGTACGGCATTGAGTTGGTTGCGCCGGATATGGACTTTTGGGGATTGGAACTATGAAACCAGCTCATCCGCAGAAAGCACAGACGAATCCGGTACGGCCGGGACTGACTCGTCCGCTGACCGCCGAAGAACGCCGCCGCGCGCAGCGCGTGCTGGTGAGGATTTCGGTGAAAGTGCACGTCACGGGAAAGACGCAGATTTTGGAAGGCTTCACACACACGGTAAGCGCGAATGGCGCATTGATTGTGGTGCCGGAAGCGCTGGCGCAGGGAACGAAGATTACGGTTGAGAACGTGAAGACGCAGAAGACGATTGAAGCGACCGTTGTGCGCCCGCCACAGTTCAGTCCGGATGGTCCGATGTTGCCTGTGGAGTTTGTGGCGGCATCGCCGACGTTTTGGAATATCTTCTTCCCGCCCGTTGTGAACTAATCGGGAACTAGTCTAGAAAAGAGGCGTGCCTCTCGGGCACGCCCTTTTCTTTTCGTTGGCCGGAATTTATTGAACGGTGACGGAGCCAGTGCCACTGGAAGCGGCGTAATTCATGTCGCCGCCGTATTTGGCTGTGATGGTCCTGGCATTCCCTCCGCCACCTCCGCCTCCACCGCTTCCGGCGCCGCTGCAACCGGCGAGAGCCGCTGTTGCGACGAGGAAGAAACCGATTGCGGCGTAAGCGTACGCATGGCGGAATTTCTTCATTCGAAGTGCAGCAGCGAAAAGAAGCAGGGCGGCGATGATCGCGAGAGCCGCCAGCCACTCCAATGGAGTTCTCCAGATGCGATTGTTGGGGTTCGATGGCGGCAACAGGAACGCGATTGCCGTGGTGAGTTTGGCGGTACAGGAAGCGCCCGCAGAACTGGAGGCGCCGACCTGGGTGCAGGTTATTGGCGCTCCGAGAGTGGCCGAGCCATTGGAAAATTGAACCGTGCCCGAGGGGGCGTGCGCCTGATCGGCATTGCTGTTGGATCCGACAGTTGCGGTGAGTGTGACGGTCCCGCCGGACATAATTGAGCTTGGGCTACTAACGACGGTTGTCTGCGTGGCAGCCTGGGTGATCGTAACCGAGAGCGCAGTTGAGCCCGCTTGGGGGATATAGCTCGCGTCGCCGGAATAATTGGCGGTGATGGAATGAGCTCCCACGTTCAGTTGGATTGGTTGATCCTCGATAAAGCCCCGATTGTTCAGATTGGCGACGTTGGTGGCGTGGGCTGTTTGCGCGGTCGGGAAGTCGTTTAGAGCAGCGCTATTGTCAAAGAGCGTGATTGTTCCCGTTGGGCATACAAATGTAACCGAACGGGAGCTTATATTTTCGCAAGTAGCTCCGTCGGACGCCCGTTGCACATCCACGCGCAAGAAGTAGGGAGAACCATAGGCAACCGTCTGCGGCGTGGTATTCAAGCTTCCATTCGAGGCTACAAAACTCACTACCGTCTTGCTTGCCACGCGAGTTTCGTTCACCGTGATCGGGGCTGATTCGCTCGGACCAAAGGTTCCATCGCCGCCATAGCGCGCTTTCACGCTGTATGAGCCGCCCGGAAGAAACGTTGTGGAAATTGTGTAGAGCCCGGTATTTGAAATCGAGACGCGATCGATTGCCGCTCCAGTCGCTACATTCTCGATGACCACAATTCCCGTCGGGGTTCCCGCTCCTGACGTGACTGTTCCCGAAAGCACTTGAACAATTCCAACGCTGGCATTGATGCTTGGAGGGCCAAGTGTTGTCGTGGTTGCCTTTCCAGTTGGCGTGGCCCAACTATTCAGCAGGGCAGTCACATTGATGGAGCCGAGGCCTGTCGCGAGATCGTATCCAACGCCAGAGGTGAATGCGGGCACGCTATTGGTTTGCAGAACGCCGTTGCCGCCTGCCGTCGTCTTGCTGCAATTCGGACTGGCGCCCGCGCAGGCTACCGCATTGTTGCTCTTCGTAACGTCCAAAAAGACGCAAGTGTTTGGCAGGGCGGTTGCCGGTATCGTGAAACTGCTCGAATTGCAGCTCGCAAAGTTCTCGCTCTTTGCAAGGTTATATAGCTCAAAATTCGCGTTGCCCTGGCGCTGCCCCGTTTTCTGATTTACGAGCGCCATAATTCCAGCGAACGCGGGGGCTGACGCGGAAGTTCCCCCCACCGCCTGAAAATCATGGAACGGCGCTGTGGTCACGAATTTCGTCAGGTTGCATCCCGTATCGCCAGCAATATTTTGATCCGATTGGCAAACGATATAGAAACTCTTATTTAATCCGTCTGCCGCGAAAAGTGATATGTCCGGGAGGTCTCGTTGCCCGTCCCCAAACGTAGCCTGAAAGGGGGCTTGAGCTTTACTGTAAACGGCGCTGGGGCCGCCGCTTCCGGCAACGATATTCAAATTTGTGTTCGTGGTTGCCGTGTTGCACCCGGATAGCCCGGCGGCGGCGCAGGAATCGTTCCACGGAATTTCCGGAATATAACCAATTGCCGAAGCTTGTGTTGAGGATGCGTTTGTCGGATTCCAAAACGTGTTTTGGGTGCCGGAATCGTCAAAGTCCGTTCCGCCCACAGCGACGTTGAACGGCGTGGAAGCGGTGCCGCTGACGGCGATTCCTTTCGTGGCGCTGGTCACGCCATTTGGATTGTCACAGCCCGCAGAGCCATTGTCACCGGAGGAAACGGATACGGTGATCCCTTCCGCCGCGGCCTGCTGCCACAATGCGTTTTGAAATGCATTCCCGGCAGTGCCCTGGGCAGATTCACAAGATCCAAAGCTTTCGCTCATCACCGGCGCGATATTGTTATCCACGATGAACATGGCCGATGCGTCCACGCCGTCTATCGCGTCGGTCTGTTCCGATTCCGACACAACAAATTTGATGGTTGCCTTGGGCGCTACGGCCCCGGACCATTCCACATCCAAATCCGCTTCGCCTTCATCGCCGGAAACCAATCCCGGATCCGCGCCATTCAAAATAATCACCGGATCATTCGCGGGCAGCCCAAACATCGTGCGGAAGTCGCGCACATCCTGG
>JAFDVY010000137.1 GCA_018268785.1 Acidobacteriota bacterium
AGCTTGGCCATTTTTCTCTCCACGGAGACTGTTCCCAACCAGCGTGCCGAAGCCCCGCCGCGGTGTCAAATCTGAACGATCAGCCGGACAACTGACGCGGAAAACCGGCAGCGCTCGCGCAACGGTTGTGGACTGCCATCTGCATTGACTGCCAATGCGTGCGTAAGTCCTGTGTTTCTCACTGAAAAGCTGCACGGATTTCAGTTTCGGGTCCGGGGATTTGGCCCGAGCGTTGCATTGCGTCTTGCAGCACGGTTCGACCCAGGAGAGCACAATGAGATTAAGCCCAGTCGTAATTTTGTGGAGCCTCTCATTTGTTTTTGTTCCGGCGATTTCCGCCCAGAGTTTGGCGGCGGCCGCTCCCGAAATAGACGCCCCTGTTTTAGTGGATAGCCAGCCCGCAGGGGCGCTTCCAGAATTCTTCCCGCAAGGACTACCTTTGCCGGCTCCGCCGGAACCCGGCCGTCCGCGGCTCCACACTCTTACCGCGAACGAGCAGTTGATGCGAGACGAAGTGGAACGCCTCGGCCAGAAGAAACACCAATTTGTTCGCTGCAAGCTGGCCAATGGAAAAATTTTGACCGGACTGATTCGAGGTGCGAGCGAAGGCGGCTTCACGCTAAAAACACAAGCGTTGAATGGCCCTTACCTTAGGTACTCCGACCTCGCCGAAGCACCCAAGCCTGTGCCAGCTGTCGGAACTCGAATTAAACAAGGGCTGCAATGGACAGGGTTCGGTGCAGCCGTGGCACTGGCGATTCCAGCCATAATTTTGATCTTTCCCCTCATGCTGAGCGGTGCGATTGCGGACTAGCGAGCATTTCTCGTTTCCGGTTCAAAGATTGTCGCAGTGCCGCGAATTTCAGGAGGAGCCATGAAACTCTGTTTGATAGTCATTCTTCTTGGCGGAACTTTCTTATTTTCGAAGGCGTCTTTTGCGCAAGCAACGGTGGAGAGCATGGAATCAAATTTGGAGGCGCCAACTCTCATGGCCGAACCCGGCGGCGGTCCGGTTCCTGGCATCTTCTCCATGCAAAATTCCCAGCCTGCGCCGCCGCCGATGGCTTCGCAAGGCCAAGGAGATCCAGGCGATGCGCGGAGGACGCAGGATCTCTATCGGGGAGAAATAAAGGAATTTGCAAAGAACAGGCATCAGTTTGTGCACTGCAAACTGAAGAACGGCAAGATTGTCACTGGAACGGTGCGTGCGCCTGGGTACGAGGCATTCACGCTGAAGACCCACGTTCTGGGTGAAGGAAAGTACATTTATTACAGTGACCTTGCGGAACCGCCACAATCGGTAGCTGCGGTTGGAACCCGTTTCAAACTCGGAGCGGAGTGGACCGGGCTGGGCATCCTTGCCGCAGTGGGATTGCCTGTCTTGATCATTTTGTCGCCGTTCCTCTATGCGTCGGGATGGGACTGCTAGAGCGGTTCAATCGAGGAGTTGACGAAGCTGCGCTCGTGATAGACGAATACATCCGTATGGCCTACTATCGGCATCACAGGGGACAGTTCGGAGGATTGCCATGCTGCCCAAGATTTCTCACCCCGGTAATTCCCTATTTCTGTTTGCCGCGCTGATTGGGCTTGCCGCCGTGGCGGCTGGCGCCCAGGAATCCGCCGGCCCGCAAACATCGGCTCCGCCACCCGTTGCTCCTGCAAAGCAGGCGGAACGCCAGGCCAGCGGCCAAAAAATTACAGTGCCTGCGGGAACGCGGCTTGCGGTCACCTTGGAAAACGGAATCTCGACGCGCAGCGCAAGGGCCGGCGATTCGCTTTATTTCCACACGTCCTTTCCCGTGACGCAGAATAATCACGTTGTGATTCCTGTGGGATCGTACATACGCGGCTCGCTGCTGGAGAGCAAGCGTCCGGGACGCATCAAGGGCAAAGGCGAATTCCGGCTGCGGCTGGAATCGTTGATTTTCCCGAATGGCTATACGGTGGATTTGCTCGCCGCTCCCCGCAGCGCTGATACCGGCGGCAGAGAGACAACGGACTCCGAAGGGAAAGTTACCGGATCCGGCGGAAAAGGGAAGGACGTTGGAACCGTTGCCGGGACGACCGTGACGGGTGCGGGAATTGGCGCAATTGCGGGCGGTGGCAAGGGCGCAGGAATTGGCGCGGGCATCGGCGGATTGGCTGGGCTTGCGGCGGTCTTGCTAACGCGCGGACCGGAAGCGCAGATTCCGCGCGGTTCGACACTGGATATCGTTTTGGAAAAAGATTTGGCTTTGGATACCGGTTATCTGGATTTCGACAATACCGGGCGGCCAGTGCATATTACGCGTTCCGTGCGGCGAGAGCCTGAGCAGAACTGAAGGCCGCGCATGGCGGCGGAAATTCCATCCAACTAGTTGGCGCGGGCGCGAGATTGTTGTCGCGCTTGTGCGAATCTCATCGGACTAAATCGTTCCCAATCGGTGGCGACGCTTCCTAGCGTGATGTATTCGCGCACGAGTTTAGCCGTGACAGGAGTGAGCAAAACGCCGCTGCGGAAATGCCCTGTTGCAATGACCAGGCCTTGCAAATCCGTGGGACCAAGAATGGGAAGATGATCCGTAGAGTCCGGTCGCAGGCCGGCCCAGGTCTCTTCGACGCGAGCGCGTTCGAATGCGGGCACCAGGTCGATTGCCGCGGAGAATAGTTTCCTTTGGCCACCGGCGGTAAGGGCTTTGTCAAAGCCAGCATATTCCACCGTGGCGCCGGCTAAAATTCGGCCGTCAGTGCGCGGCACGAGATAAATTTCGTCGCTCCAGAGAACACGTTCGATTTTTGTTTCCGGACAAACCAGAGAAATCATCTGGCCCTTGGCGGGGCGAACCGGCGCGTAGTGTTCCACGCCTGCGATCTGCGCCGAGAAGCTTCCAGCAGCGATTACGGTGTGTGCCGCGGAAACTTTTTCTCCGTTAACAAGCAGACCCCTGCAGGAGTCTCCTTCGCGCAGCACGGATTCCACGCGGGCGCCAGAAAAGATCTCCACACCGCACTTGCGCGCGCTCTCGAGAATTGCGCCGGTGAGCAATCGATTGTCAACAGAGGCCTCTTGTGGACGAAGTACAGCGGCCTCGATGTCTTCTCGCAGGCTCGGCTCGAGTTCGCGGGCATCGGATGCGCTGAGCGGCTCGGCTTGCAAGCCAAGTCCATGATGCAACGCGATAATCGTGCTGAGCTCTTCGCGCGCATGACGCGATGTGATTACTTCCAGCGTGCCGTTTGTGCGATAGCCGGTTTTCTGTCCAGAGAGTTCTTCCACCAAGGCGACGAACTCCGGGTAAAGGGCCATGCTCGCTTTTCCCAGCGGAACAGTTGCGATCATTCCCGGATTTTCCGGCGCTGGAGACAAAATTCCCGCGCTGGCCCACGAGGCTTCCTTGCCAGGTTCCTGCCGGTCGAACAAGCCGACGCGCAATCCAGCGCGCGCCAATTCCAGCGAGATTGAGCCGCCAATCAGACCGGCGCCGGCGATGGCAACGTCAAACGTCTTCATGAGTAGATTCTATCGCAGTCGCGGAATTCACGGCAGCAGGGAGGATAATGGGAGGAAAATCAGAAGGAACGGACGAGGTCTTCCGACAAGATCTGCGCTTTCTTTGCGAGATTGCGCGCGCGACCCCAATCGCCTTCCACACCTGCTTCGCGGGCTTCGGTCAGAAATGCGGTTACTTTGGAAACTGTGTCCGACTGAAGCGCGGAGAGGCTTTTGGTTTTTGCGGTCGCAAGATTCCTTTCAGCGATTGCGATGCTTTCCGAAAATTGCTGTTGTGCCGCGGTTGTTTCTTGCGGACTCAGTTCCGGCACGAGCGTTTGCGTCTTGGAAGCAGTGGCAGCTCCGGAGGGACGCGGCGATTCCACTCGCGGCCGCGCAGGCATGGGGCGAGAGCCGAGAAGTTTTACGTTGATTTCCGGTGGCGCAATGGAAAGGTCTGGAGCGATGCCGGAGGAGTCCGCGTTGGCGGGTGTTCGAACGGCAGGCGGATTCGGGCGAATTTGCGCGACCGTGGCCCACGGACGTGCATGAACTTGGCGTTCTGCACAGCCACTCAAAGCCGCGAGCGCGCTGCAAAGCAGAACTACGGACGCAGCGCGGCGCATTGGAAGTTTCCCAGTTCCCAATTTGACCAAAGTCCCCGTCATGCTCACGCGGCCAGCGGCAATTCGATGCGAAACGTCGTGCCGCGCCCGACCTCCGAGGTGAAATCGATCGAGCCGTTAAGCACCTGTACGATTCGAAATGCGCTGGCGAGACCGATTCCGCTGCCGCCCGGCCTCGTCGTGAAGAATAACTGAAAGATCTTTTGCCGGTTTTCCAGGGGAATGCCCTTGCCGGTGTCGCCGACGGTGATTTCGGCCATTTCCGAGCGGCGAGAGAGTTCCAGGCGAATTTGACCGCCGCCGGGCATCGCCTCCACGGCATTGAGGACCAGATTCAGCACGGCCTGCTTGAGCAGATCGCGATCCACGAGAACTTCGGGTACATCGTTTGGAAGAGACTGCTTCATTTCCACATTGGCTTTTTGCAATTGCGGCCGCGCCACATCCAGCACTTCGCCGAGGAGTTGCGAAAGCTGCGTTTGTTCGAGTTTCACTTCCATGGGACGGGTGAAATCGAGAAAGCGCTTCACTACGGCGTCAAGGCGGTCGATTTCCTTATCCAGAACCTGGACGGCCTGGTGAGAGTTCGCGTCGGCGTCCGAAGGGAGCGACTCTTTCAAATTTTCGAGCCACAGCCGCATCGAGTTCAGCGGATTTTTCACTTCATGAGCGACGCCCGCGGTAATTCTCCCCAGCGCAGCCAGGCGTTCGCTGACTTGCAGTTGAGTGTTGATGCTTTCGATGGAGTCCAGGTCGCGCAGCGTGACCATGGCGCCCATTTTTTCGCCATCTTCCTGAATGGCCTGCACGCTCACGCCGACACGTTTCGTTCCCTGGTTTGTTTCCAGTTCAATTTCCGAAGCCGTTTCGCTCAGCTCATCACCTTCAATGTGGAGCGCATGGCGCAGCGGATGACCTGAAGGGAAAATCTCCGTCACGCGTCTCCCCAGAAAATGCCCGGATGGCGCTCCAAGGAATTTTTCTGCGGCGGGACTGACCATCACGGCGCGCGCGTCGCGAGTAAAAAGCAGCAAGCCGTCTTCGAGGCCCGCCATCACGGAATTCAGATTCTCGCGCATGGTGCTGAAAATTTCGTGAACGCCGCGTAACTGCTGCCCGACCTGAGAAATCTTTTTACTGACCAATCCCAATTCGTCGGCGCCACCCGCGAATCCGGTTGCCTGGGCAACGGGCGCGTCGAATTGTCCCGCGGAGATGCGGTCGAGTTGCGTACTGATTTCTTGCAGGGGAGCGAGAGTCGCGCCGCTCACCACCATTGCCAGTCCCGTGGAAACAAGCAGGGCCACCAGCGCAATTGCGGCGGAGTTGCGGAGGCTCGGCAGGATTTCGTTGCGCAGCAGGGAAATAGAGATTCCAACGCGCACTTCTCCGAAAGGTTCGCCGCCCATCGTGAAGGGATAGCGCACTTCGAAAACGGGATCCGGCCCGTACAGCGCTTTCATTTGGCGAATGACGTTGCCGCTTGCGAGCCTGCCAAAAAGAGGCCGCGGCGCCACATAACTTCCTGGCGTTTGTGGATCGCCGGACGCCAGCACCATTCCATTTTTGTCCACGATCATTACGTCGTAGATCCACGGGTTCGCGCCGAGCGGGGCTTGCATCGCCTCCGTGAGACCGTCGTTGCGTTCGAACGCCTGGCGCACGTAGTCGTGCCGGTCTTCCGGCGCGTCGGAGTTTGCTTTCATGCCGCTCTGTTTGGCGTCTGCCAGCGAGCGCTTGGCTTGCGCGAACACTTGTTGCGTCAGTTCGTTCGCGCGATTGTTCGTTTCCTGAATCACCTGGCCGGTCAGCCGGGCAAAGTAAACGCCGGACAGCACCACGACGACGAGGAACACCAGCCCCGTCATCACCAGCGTGAGTTTCGTGCGCAGCCGCAGCTGCATCGCGGGCTCCTACTCCCCTTCGGCGCTTGCGCTGCCGTATTCCTTCAATTTGTTGTGCAGCGTTTTCAAACTGATGCCGAGCAGTTCCGCGGCGCGCGTCTTGTTGTTGTTCGTTGCGGCCAATGTTTGCAGGATCAATTCGCGCTCCATCGCTTCCACGGTCGTGCCGATCGGAAATTTCAGCGCACCGAGGTCGCCCGTGTTTTTTGCGGCAGACTTGCCGAATTCACCGGGCAAATTTGCACGAGAAATCAAATCCTTTTCGGACATGATGACGGAGCGCTCCAGCACGTTGCGCAGCTCGCGGATGTTTCCGGGCCAGGTGTGGCTCATGAAAATGTCCATCACTTCGGCGCCGACGCCGCGGACGCTTTTCCCGTGTTTAGCGTTTACGTCGCGCAGAATGTGTTCGACGAGCAGGGGAATGTCGTCTTTGTGGTCGCGCAACGGCGGCAGATTCACGTGAAACACGTTCAGGCGGAAGTACAGGTCCTGCCGCATGTGACCGCTTGAAACCGCTTGCTCGGGATCCTTGTTCGTCGCCGCGATCACGCGCACATCCACGGGCGTTTCCACTTTGCTGCCCAACCGGCGCACTTTGCGGTCTTCCAGCACGCGCAGCAATTTCGCCTGCGTTGGCGCCGGCATTTCGCCGATTTCATCCAGCAATAGGGTTCCGCCATCTGCCAATTCGAAACAGCCCAGGCGCCGCTCCGCCGCCCCGGTAAACGCACCACGCTCGTGGCCGAAAATTTCGCTCTCCATCAAGCTTTCCGGGATTGCCGAGCAGTTGATGGCGACAAACGGCCCGCCAGCGCGGGGAGAAAGTTTGTGCAGCGTTCGCGCAACGATTTCTTTTCCCGAACCTGTTTCGCCGGTGATAAGCACAGAGGCGGAGCTCGGAGCAGCCATTTCGATGATGCGCATCACGTCCTGCATCGGCTTCGACTTGCCGACGAGATCCGCCAGCCGGCCATCCTGGCGAAGTTGCCGCTGCAGCACCTGGATTTCGCGCGCGCTCCGCGCTTTTTCGAAAGCCCGTTGCAGCAGCGCTTTCAACTCCGCCGTTTCAAACGGCTTTTCGAGATACCAATACGCGCCAGCCTCGATCGATTCGATTTTTCGTTCTTTAGTACCGCGTCCCGTGATGACAATCGCCGGAACGTCTTGAATCTCTTCGCGAAGGCTCTCCAGCATCGCGAGCCCGTTCATTCCGGGAAGCTCCACGTCGGCGATTAAAATGTCCGGCTGGAAACCGGCGAAGCGCGCCAGCGCATCTTCCGCGGACCCCACGCCCAGCACATCGTGGCCCCACCTTTGCAGCAGCGCCTCATAGCCTTTGCGCGCGTTTTCTTCGTCTTCGACGATCAGCACGCGGTCCTTGCGCTCGCCTGTTTCCACCGCACGCACTGCTGCCTTCTTGTCCTCGGTCATTCCGCGACCCTCTTCCCGGGCTGTCGCTCTTATTTTGGCAGATTAAGCGTGTTGTGGACACACGGATTCGATAGCAAAACAGGCCATAGCTTTTCGTGCAGGGTAGCGCAAACCCGCCGCGCCTTGGCTAAATGTCTCAAGTTGCTGCGCCGTCCGCGGGAAATTCCGCGCGCTACTCCCTGACCAAATAGAGCGCTCGTTCCAATTCCAATTCCAATTTCGCGCCTTTGGGCAAATCGATCTCGTGTCCGCGGCCGGTTTCCATCAAGTAGGCGGCAAGTGCTGCTTCGGCGGCTCGTTCCACTGCTTCTTTTGCGTTCTTATCTTTAATTCCATGGACTGCGCCCATTCCTGCGCCTTCTGCGGCGGCTTCCCCGGCAGCTTGTTGCGTCGATTGTTTTCCTTGGATAACGCCTTCCGAACCCGAGCCAACCTTCACGCTGTGATCTCCCGGTACGCTGACGACATCGGCGACAATCGGCAAAATTCCGAAGCGAGTCTTGATTTCGTCGAAGACCAGGTACAATTTTGCGCGGCCAGTGATGCCTGCCGGTTCAACCTTGCTCACGTGCCCGCGAATCTCCGCGCCCGAGGACAAATAAAATCCGCTGCCCGCTTCAAGCGGCTCCATGGTCCGCACTTTGAATTTGAAGTTGGTCTTGCATTCTCCAGTGCTCAGTTCCTCTTCAAGCCGCACCAGCACTCGCGTTCCGGGAACGACGGCAAACGTTTCAAGCGGCATTCCGTGCCGCGAACCGTCGGCAAGTTGCCTTGGCGCTGGTGTTGCACTTCGAGTGTCCGCTTCATTCTGTGGCGATGGGTTTTCGCCGCCGCCAATCTTGTCTCGCGAAATGACCGCTGGCCGGTTGTCATCCTGCTGTTGCGGCTGTTGCTGAGCCATCGCTTCGCCGCTTGCTGCCGTCACCAAAATTCCCATCAAAATCAGCTTTCCTATGCCTTTCATTGGTTGTGCCCTCTCTCCGTCGTTAAGAGAGAAAGCACGCTAGGTACCGTCAGCACTTTCCGGCAGCGCTGTAATCTTTTGTCCCGGTTGAACTTACAGAAGAGAATTTCTTGCGGTTACTGTCGCCCGAAAGAACTGTCGCCCGCTCTCACCATCCATGCCAGCCAAACACACCAAGGCCCCTTCCAGTGCAAATACGGATGCCTGAAAGCTTCATTTCAACAAATCTTGGATCCGACGAAATACCTTCGCGTACATCCCCGGAGTGAGCTTTCCCGTTTGCGTATTTTGCTGGCTCGGGTGATACACGCCGACCAGCATTGGCCCGTCGTTCAATGGCCGCTCTTCCGCTCCATGCGCAAAAACAAATTTCGCGCGCGCAGTGATCTTTCCCTGTTGCTTCAGAATTTCCAAATATGCGTCCCAGGCAATTTTCCCAAGTGCAAGCACCACGCGTGGCCGCAGAATTTCCAACTCGCGTTTCAGATACGGCCGGCAATTGAGGATTTCTGCTGGTAGTGGCTTGTTCGCAGGAGGCGCGCACCGTACCGCCGCCGCAATATACGCGTTCTTCAACTTCAGCCCGTCGTCGCGGTGCAGGGAAGTAGCTTGATTCG
>JAFDVY010000138.1 GCA_018268785.1 Acidobacteriota bacterium
GCGCCCCGAAATCCGGGCTTTTCCACTTTCACCAAGTAGTTGCCGACGGGAAGCGCGGCGGCATCGAAACGTCCCGATTCGTCCGTTTGCAGATCTCGCACTGCTCCCGTCTCCAGGTTCTTTACCTGTACGGTAGCGCCGAGAATTGCTCCGCCCGATGAATCGCTGACGGTCCCGTGGATGGAAGCGTCCCCCTGCGCGAAACCGTAAGCGGCAAAGCTCAGCCAAACGATAAGAAGGCAAAATCCATGTCGAAATACACCTTTAGGATGGTCGCTGGCAATTCGCTCAAAATTCATTTCTTCTCTCCGGGATAAATTTCCACTGCGCGTGCGGCGCCGTTCAATGCGCCAACCTTTGGTATTCCAGGTGAAGTGGCGGACAGTCAGAATGAAGTCAACAACAAGAACGACAGAGGCGCGCGGAACTGGAGGAAAAGCCGGCAATCACGAAATCCAGGAACCAGGAAATGTGACGAGTTCCGCGATCGAAAGATTTTTGGTTAGTGCGCACGGCCAGCTCCCACGCGCGCCATTACTTTCTCGGCGTTTGGCGAATGTTTTTGGGCAAGGGTGCGGCCGCCGCTCCAAACGAGTTGCAACCCGGCAGTAATCGCAATCAGCGCCACAACCATCTTCAGCTTTTTCGCGGGAACTTTCGGCGCAAGCAAGCAGCCGAGCACGACGCCTGGAATTCCACCCACGAGCAACTGAAAGAGCGTCGGCATGCTGATGGAGCCCGAAGTCCAATGGAAAACGCTGCCAATCAATGCCAGAACCAATCCGAAAAGCAAATCCGTTCCCACAACTTGCGCGGGCGCCATTTCCGAATAATTCAGCAAGAGCACAGTTCCCAACGCTCCGGCGCCAGCGGAGGAAAATCCCGATTCCACTCCGATGGGGAGCGCAAGCCAGGGGAGCCAGCGATGGTTCTTGGCTGCAAACGCCGGGTTTTGGATGCGACGAATAAAAGTGACGCTCGAGGAAGCCGCCAGAATAATTCCCAGCAGAATAATTACGACAGGGTTCCCTGCATCGCGATTCAACAAACGAAGCGCAAACATGCCGACTAGGAGCCCTGGCACAGCTCCTTGCAGCAAAAGCCACAGATACCGCGAGTGAATGAGTTTCCCGGCTAGGTAGAAAGGTGCTGCGACGGCGCGCAACACGCCAGCGAAAAGAAATGCGGTGCCGACCGCATCCACCGCGGTCAATCCAGTAAGAAGCACGAGTGCAGGCACGGTAAAACTTCCGCCGCCAACTCCCGTCATTCCCACAGCCACCGCGATCAGAAAACCAACGACGTAGTTCATCCTGGCCCACCCTGGGAAAAGGTATGAATGCCGCACTCCAATTTCTTGCCGCCCCAGCGGCCCGAACGTGGATTTGCAGGATCATCAGGAATTGCGGTGCACGGTTCGCAACCGATGCTCAAATAACCCTGGTCGTATTGCGGCAAATAACTGAGTTTGTGTTTCGCGGTGTATTCCCACACCTGTCCCCAGGTCCAATCCGCGAGCAGACTCACCTTCAAGAGGCTTTTGCCCGTTGGTAGTTTGTGCTCTTCGATCTTTTTCAGATTTTTCCTGGTCGGCGATTGCTCCCGCCGCAATCCGGTGAACCACAGCTTGTAGGGTTCAAGCGCACGCAGCAACGGGTCGACCTTACGAAGCTGGCAGCATCGCGTCGGTTCTGTCTGGTACAAGATGCCGAATTCCGATTCTTGCTGCTTCACGGTGCTTTGCGGAATCACATTCACCAGATTCAGAGACCACTCCTTCGCCATGCGATCGCGATATTCATACGTCTCCGCAAAGTGATACCCGGTTTCCAGAAATAAAACCGCTATGTCGGGAATCCGCCTGCGCACAAAATCCAAGACGATCATGTCTTCCGCCTGAAAGCTGCAAGTCAAGCAGGCTGATGCGTTGGAGTTGGCGCCAAGCACGGCACTTAAGACTTCTTGTGGTGCGAGTTTCTCAAGGCTCTCGGCAACGAGTGTGGTCTCCATCTCAATTCACCTTTTCCGTTCGTTCCGGTTGCGGCGGCATGCGCAGCGATTGTGCCCACGCCACGACACGCTCTATTCCATCCGCATCTTCCGCAGGCAGCTCCGCCTCGGCAAGATCGAAAAAGCGTTCCTTGGCGGCGCTTCGCAATTCCACGCGTTCTTGCGTCTCAAGCGACGATTTGAGGTAGATGACGACAAATCCTGCGGAGTACAGAGAGTTCCACGCAGCCTTTGCTGGAAGATAGCCGGCATTTCCGTCGATGACGATTGCCTCAAATCCCTCTTCGAAGAGCGCTCGCTCCAAACGCTGGGCAAGAGTTACGTGCGAATTCGCCAGAATGATGGCCGGAAAATGGCCGTGCCGCAGGTGCCGCTCAAGTGGCATAACCGGTAAACGGGATCGCAGAATTTTCCTACCGTTGGAATTTGGGGCGCCGGCCGACAAATCGTCTCGAATCATGCCCGCTGCCAAAGTCGCGTTGTTCAGCGGATCGATAATAATGAAACTCCCCGTTGTGCGATTTTTCTCGTAAGCGTCAAAAAACAAAGCGCTGCTCGTTTCCACTTCGACCGCCGCAATGTCGTTCATTTGCAGGTTCGCTGCAGATTCCGGTTCCAGGGTGTTGACGTTCACGCGATGCCGGATCGCAGTGGCTTTCCCTCGCACTTGTCGCGCGCAATGCTTGATGAGGTAAGACCGCCCGACCTCAAGCGCCTGAGTGTGCATCCAGACGATGCTTGCCAGAAAACGCTGGGAAACTTTTGGCACGTCCGACGATGAGACCAGCATGTCGCCGCGGCTCAGGTCGATTTCATTTTCGAGCGTCACCGTGACGGACATCGGGGATGCCGCCTCTGCAAGGGAGCCATCGAACGTAACAATTGAATCCACGCGCGAAGTTTGCCCGGAAGGCAATGCGGTTACTGCGTCCCCGGGCCGAATTGCCCCGCCTGCCAGTTGGCCGGCGAAGCCGCGAAAGTTTGCATCGGGGCGCAGCACGTACTGCACCGGAAATCTGACGCCGGATGTGTTTGCGGACCGCACGATCGGCACGCGCTCTAGGTGCTCCAGCACAGCGGGGCCCCCGTACCACGGCATTTGTCTGCTGCGCGCGACAACGTTGTCTCCCGCCAGGGCGCTGATCGGAATGCAAGTTACTGCCTTTACGCCCAACCGTTCAGCCAATGCCAGAAAATCCTTCTCGATCTTTCGAAATTCCTCTTCTTTATAGCCGAGCAAGTCCATCTTGTTCACCGCTGCAACTAGCGTCGGAATTCCCAGAAGAGACGAAATGTAGGTGTGTCGCAACGTTTGTGGCAGCAATCCCTTCGTGCCATCGATCAAAATCACAGCCAAATCCGCGGTGGACGCGCCGGTAGCCATGTTCCGCGTGTACTGCTCATGCCCGGGCGTATCGGCGATGATGAATTTTCTCTGCGCGGTCGTGAAATACCGGTAACCGACATCAATCGTGATTCCCTGCTCCCGCTCTGCCCGCAGCCCGTCCGTAATCAATGAAAAATCAATCGGCCCGCTCGAACGATTGACGCGGCTCTTTTTAATCGAAGCAAGCTGATCTTCGTAAACAGTCTTGGAGTCGTGCAGGAGCCTGCCAATCAAAGTCGACTTGCCATCATCCACGCTTCCCGCAGTGGTGAATCGCAGGAGTTCCTTGTTCAGGTTCTGTTCCAGGAACTCGGCGAATTGATCGCGCACCTCAATTTCGGTGACCGAACTCATCAGAAATAGCCCTCGCGTTTCTTGATCTCCATCGATCCTTCCTCGTCGTGATCGATGGCGCGGTTTTCGCGTTCCGACCGGCGAAACGAAATCATTTCCTCGATAATTTTTGGAACGGTGTCGGCTTCAGAACGTATCGCTCCCGTGCAGGGCACACAGCCCAGAGACCTCATGCGGCACCGGATGGACTGAACTTTTTCCCCGGGAAGGAGATGGTCTTGCCGGTGAGTCAGCACAATCGAGCCGTTGCGAATGACCGCCTGCCGCTCCTTTGCAAAGTAGAGCGGAACAATCGGAATATTTTCCGTGTGGATGTATAGCCAGACGTCGAGTTCTGTCCAATTCGAAAGTGGGAAAATACGGATGCTTTCGCCTTTGTCGATTTTCGAGTTAAAAATATTCCAAAGCTCGGGCCGCTGGTTCTTTGGATCCCACTGTCCGTGTACATCGCGAAACGAATAAATTCGCTCCTTGGCCCGCGACTTTTCTTCATCCCGCCGCGCGCCGCCAAATGCCGCGTTGAATCCCCCCTCAGCCAGCCCATCGAGCAGTGATTTGGTCTTCAGCAGGCCGCAGCACTTTTGCGTTCCAAGCACAAACGGATTTGCGCCGGCATCGAGCGCTTCTTGATTCTTGTGAACCAGGAGCTCCGCCCCAATTTCCTTCGTGTACCGGTCGCGAAATTCGATCATCTCGGGAAATTTGTAGCTTGTGTCGATGTGCAGGAGGGGAAACGGGATCTTGCCGGGGAAGAACGCCTTCTGCGCCAGCCGCAGCATCACCGAGGAATCCTTGCCGATCGAGTACAGCATCACGGGCCGCGAAAACTCCGCGGCAGCTTCCCGGAGAATGAAAATGCTCTCGGCTTCCAAAGCCCTCAAATGACTCAGCCGCGAGGCGCCGCGCGGCGCAATCGTCCTCGCATACCTGCTCTGAACTTCCGTCGCACCGATCAGCTCTTGCGGCGCAGTCACCATTGGTCTTCCCTTCTCAAAATTGCTTGCGCAAAAACAAAAAACCCACCGGCCATTGCTTCTGGCGGTGGGTGTGCAAAAATTCGGCTAGAGTTACAGTTCTAGAGTGCTAGCCTCCCGGTGCCAGAAGACACAAATGCGCGACACCGACAACACATCGTCGCAACCATCCGGCTATTCGGGAGAATCAATGCCATACAGGAAGTCTACAGAGAACCTTCGCAAACCGCAATAGCCCTCTGTTTCACTTTTTTCCTTATGCACGGCGGCCGTCCACACGCAATCGTCAATAGGACAGTTTGCTTCGTGCAGTGTCTTTGATGCGCGCCCCCACACACCCGTTATTCCACCCAAAGAATCTTTGAAAAACGCGCCATTCAATGGCAAGATTCTGGCGAATCCAAATGGATATAGTTTGTCGTACACGACTCTCGTTGATATGGGGAATCACTCTCTTCACCGTTCCCGCGTTCCTAGTGCCCTTTTCCTCCGCCCTCTTTGCGCAACAGCCGGATCCAGCGAAGCCATCCGTCGTCCAACCCGGCGCGCCGGGAGAACCCACTAAAGCGCTTCCTCCCTACACAAAAGCCACGCTGCCTCCAAGATCCCATGCCGACGCCACATTCATGCAAGGCATGATCATGCACCACTCACAAGCGGTGGAGATGACTGCACTCATCGACTCGCACACGCAAAACAAGGAGCTCCGCGCGCTTGGCGCCCGCATCAGCAGCTCGCAAACCGACGAAATTAAATTCATGAAGCGCTGGCTCGCCGCCCGGGGCGAAAGCATCTCCATGCCGATGACGGAAATGTCCGGAATGGAAATGCCCCACGAAATGACGCACCTCATGCCCGGCATGCTCACCTCGGCGCAAATGCAGGCGCTGCGCCAGGCAAAAGACGCGGACTTTGACCGGCTCTTTCTTGCTGGGATGATTCAGCATCACAGCGGCGCGCTCGCAATGGTGAAAGACCTGTTTGACACCGCCGGCGCTGGCCAGGATGCGGAATTGTTCGATTTTGCTACAGATGTGGACTCCGGGCAGCGTGCAGAAATCAGGATCATGCAGGGGATGTTGCAGAAAAAATCGGAAGAGGAAAAACAATGAATCGAGCGGCAAGTATTTTGTTTCGTTTGATGGTGGCAGTTCTGTTCTGTAGTTTCAATGTGAGTCTCTTGCGCGCGCAGGCTCAAGCTCCGGCAACTCCATCCGCGGCGGGACCTCAAGCATCACAAGCCCCTGCCGACAAAGATAAAGAGAAAGCGAAAGCTGAGGACGAGGAGGATGGCAATCCTTTCGCCCCGGAACCTGCTCCGGCTTTGCCGCCCGGAATGACCGGATCAAACGTCAACGACCCACGTTACGACTTGAAGCCAGGCATGTATGACGCCGGTGAAACGGCGATGGGCATGAAGCATCTCGCCCTTTACAAAAAGCCCGACGCTTTCCAGCTCGGCTCCGACGATCCCGATAGCCCCAAAGTGCAAAAAACGCTCGGCCAGCTTGGCATCGGCATGGCGGCAAAAATGCCGAAGCCAATTCAACTCGTAATCGCTCAGCTTGCGTTCGCCAACTCCGACATCGCCTTTCAGGGCAATCATCTTTTCCTGGGAAATTTTTACGGCGTGAACATCTACGACATTTCCAATCCTGCAAACGCCTCTCTGCTCACCTCCATGGTCTGCCCGGGCGGACAGGGCGATGTCTCCGTTTACAAGAACCTTCTCTTTATGTCCGTCGAAATGCCCAATGGCCGTCTCGATTGCGGCACACAGGGATTCCCTTCCGATCCCGCTCCGGCCGCCGATGACAAAGATAAAGACGCCAAGGACAAGAAGCCGCATCATCCTGCGCCGCAAAAGGATCGCTTCCGCGGTGTCAGAATCTTCGATATTTCCGACATCAAGAATCCAAAGCAAGTTGCCGCCGTGCAAACTTGCCGCGGCTCACACACGCATACCCTCGTCCAGGACCCCAACGACAAGGACAATGTCTATATCTACGTTTCGGGCACTTCCTTCGTGCGCCAGGCGGAAGAATTGGCGGGTTGTTCCGGCGAAGCCCCGGACAAAGATCCAAACACAGCGCTTTTCCGCATTGAAGTGATCAAGGTTCCGGTCGCTGCGCCGCAAAATGCGAAAATCGTTTCGAGCCCGCGCGTTTTCATTGATGCCCGCACCGGCGCGATGAACGGCTTGAACAACGGCGGCACGCATGGCAAGAAAGGCCCGGAAAAGGCCTCGGACTCGAATCAATGCCACGACATCACGGTCTACACCGCAATCGGTTTGGCCGCCGGAGCATGCTCCGGAAACGGAATCCTGCTCGACATCAAGGATCCCGTAAATCCGAAGCGCGTCGATGCCGTGAATGATCCCAACTATTCCTACTGGCACTCTGCTTCGTTTTCGAATGACGGCAGCAAAGTCGTCTTCACCGACGAGTGGGGCGGCGGCCTCGGCGCTCGTTGCCGGCCAAACGATCCAAACAAATGGGGCGCGGACGCGATCTTCAACTTGAAGGACGAAAAACTTACTTTCGCCAACTACTACAAAATGCCCGCAGCGCAGGGAGATTCAAAAAACTGCGTCGCGCACAACGGCTCGCTCGTGCCCGTGCCCGGCCGGGACATCGAAGTTCAGGCTTGGTATCAGGGCGGCATCTCCGTAGTGGATTTCACCGATCCGGCAAACCCTGTTGAGATTGCCTATTTCGATCGCGGCGCGATCGATCCCAAAATGCTCGTCCTTGGCGGCGATTGGTCGGCCTATTGGTACAACGGCCATATCTACGCCTCGGAAATTGCACGCGGCCTCGATGTATTCGAACTGACACCGAGCAAATTCCTCACACAGAACGAACTCGACGCAGCGAAAACGATCCAAGTGTCCGAACTAAACGTACAGAATCAACAGAAGATCGAGTGGGCTCCAAAGCTGATTGTGGCGAAGGCTTATCTCGACCAACTGTCGCGCTCACAATCACTGCCGGCGGATCGCATCTCCGCGTTGCAAAAAGCGATTCAGACTGCGGAGAGTTCGCACATGAACAAGGGCAAAGTCGCAAAACTCAGGACCATGGCGCCGGCCCTTGAAAAAGATGCCGCCACGGCGAAAACGCCGGCCGATTCCTCGCGGCTGCGCGCTCTGGCACAAATCCTAATGCACCCGGTAGCCTGAGCAAGTTCAGCCACCGAAAACAAAAAGCCGCGCGCAAGCGATGTTTACGCGCGGCTTTTGCTTTTTCTATTTTCCAATTTCTATTTTCTATTTTCCAAGAATCTGTTTCGCGTAGGCCGGCGCCTTTCCTTCATCCTCATGCTTGCAATACGCAAACACGTCGATTCCCTGCCCCATCCAGCCGTCAAACCGCTTTTTCCACGCCGCCAGTTCCTTCGTCGTGTAGTTTTCTTTGCGCAAGCGAACATACGTGAAGTCCGCGGTCAAAAGTTCCGGCGGAGCTAGTGTCTCCGTCTCCGCCAGGCACAACGCAACGTTGTGTTTCCTCAGTGCCGCATACGTTTCTTCCGTGTACCAGCTTGCGTGCCGCACTTCGAACGCAAACTGAAAGGCGGGCGGCTTCAAACCGAGAAACTCTTCGAGCAGGGTCTTGTCAAACTTGAAATTCGGCGGGACCTGCACAAGGATCGGCCCCAGATGGTCCCCGTCACTAAGAACGCTCGCCACTTCCAAAAATCTCTTCAACGTATCTTCGCAGTTTCGCAATCTCTGTATGTGTGTGATCTTCTGATTCGCCTTCAGCGCAAACCGGAATCCTTGCGGCACGCTCGCCGCCCAACTCAACAGCACCGATTCCTTCGGCATCCTATAAAAACTATGATTGATCTCCACAGTCGAAAACTGCTTCCCATAAAACGAGAGCATCTCTTTATCCGGCAGCTTCTCCGGATAAAAACTTCCTTTCCATTGTTTATAGGAATACCCGGAAGTCCCGATGCGAAGTTTGCCCGTGCGTGGAATGGTTTACCTCCGTACTCGAAACCAATCATAGCAGGCAAAGGTTTTGCAGCGCCGGGCTTCAGCCCGGCATCTTCGATTGCAATATGACCGGCCCCTTGGAAAGAACGCTACAAACGCGTCATTCCGAGCGACGCGAGGAATCCGCTTTTGCCTCTTTCCTAACCCTTTGATCCCTTCGCCATCTGCACGCTCAACAACTCAATCGCCTTCTCGAGCCGTTGCCGTGACTTCCAAAACTCCGCCCACAAATCGCCTTTCTCCTTTAGCCGCGTTTGCATCGTCCG
>JAFDVY010000139.1 GCA_018268785.1 Acidobacteriota bacterium
GCGTGTCCAACGCAAAATAATTTCTGTTCTGGTTATAGATGTATGCCATTCCGTGATAGGAGTTTGTTCCGCTCTTCACGATGGTATTAAACTGACCGCCCGAGGAGTGCCCGAACTCTGCAGAGAAGTTATTTTGCAAAACAGAGAATTCAGCAACGGCATCGTTAGGAATCGTAACCAGCGGGCCGGTGACGCTCTTCGAATTGTTGTCGACCCCTTCAATCGTGAAGTTGTTGTTGCGCGGACGCTGACCACCGACGCTGGGACCGGCACCAGCGCCAACGCCACCGCTGCTCGCCACACCGGAGCTCAGGAGAGAGAGATTGAGAACGCCACTGCCTGCGGTAGCAGAGGGCAAAGTCGATGTGATTTGCTCTTCAAAGGTTGACGAGAGCTGTGAAGTCGTCGTATCCAGCGCAACCGCTGCGCCTGAAACTTCGATTGACGTTACTGCACCCTTGACTTCGAGCGCAATAGAAAGAGTCGTCGTCTTGTTCAGTTCGACGCGAAAAGAATTGACAGTCGTCTTGGCAAAATTGTTCGCCCAGGCTGAAATATTGTACGTACCGACAGGCAGGTTCGAGAACCGATATTCGCCAGAACCGTCCGCCTGCGTGCTGTACTTGACGCCAGTATCGGCGTTTACCGCCTCCACGCTGGCGTTCGGCACTGCCGCGCCAGACTTATCCAAAATCGTTCCGACCACGTCTCCGCTGATCACCTGTGCTGAGGCTTGACCTGCGAATGCCAGAGTCAAAGCCACGACAGCCAGCGCGACAAACATCATATAGAGGCTGCGATACCCCTGTTTCACTGTACCCCTCCTAAATTTTCGATAAACTGAAAGAAACCCATCAAACACCAAGCCTGATAACCATTTGAGTGCAATCCAGGCTCCAACTTTATGATTTGGCAATATAAATAGCGAACTTCTTAACTCGTTGCATATGTATAATTTACAAGAACTTCACAATAAATTTCCAGCTCCCCGGTCGTCCGGTTCTCCGTTCTCGCATACCAACATACAATTTTCAGTATTTATCTCAAACTTCTGCTTCGCGCCCAAAAAAATGACAGAATCACTATGGCTTCGGCCCACAACTTTGCATTCTTGACACTGCGTGCAGCCCAGTTCAATCTCTCAGCCTATGAAAAAACCAATTTCGAGCTCTCATGACAGGGAGAGCCGTCGGCGCTTTCTGCAAGGATCCTCCCTGGCGGCGATAAGTCTCCCCGTCACCCTTTTCGCATCGCAAGACAACAGTCCAGCAATGCCATCAGCTTTTGCTCCTCTCAAACCGCTCGGTTCGCGGGTCAAACCCATCACCAACGACGAGTTTCGAGCGCGGATCGCCCGGGCTCAGCAGTTGATGGCCGAGGCTTCGCCCAAGTTCGAGGCGCTCTTTGTCGCACCGGGGACCTCTCTTTACTATTTCTCGGGCATCCGCTGGTGGCCAAGCGAGCGGCTGCTCGCGCTGCTGATTCCTCGTACAGGCGACCCGATTTTGATTTGCGCTGGTTTTGAAGAAGGGCGCCTCCGCGAGCAGCTGCGCTTCCCCGCCGAAGTTCGCGTCTGGCAAGAAGACGAAAGCCCAACGAAGCTCGCTGCCCAGGCATTGAGCGATCGCGGAATTCGCACTGGCCGCATCGGCGTGGATGAAACCGCCTACTTTACTTTTTTCGACCACATGCGCGCAGCCGCGCCCTCGCTTGAATTCGCATCCGGTGACCCGATCACGATCGGTTGCCGCGCCGTAAAATCAGCGCACGAACTTGAACTGATGCGCCTCTCCAGCGAAGCCACTTGCGATGTTTTCCGAGCGGTTTTCGCTTCGCTACGCGAGGGCATGACGCAATCCGAAGTTAGCCAGCTTGTCGAAGCCGGCTACTCCAAAATGGGGCTTCGCGGCGACGCCCTCGTTCTCTTCGGTGCGTCGGCTGCACTTCCCCACGGCAGCATCAAGCCGCAATCACTTAAAGAGGGCGACGTCGTCCTGATTGATGGCGGTTGCAAACTGGAAGGCTACGATTCAGACATCACTCGCACGGCCGTTTTTGGCAAGCCAACCGGCAAGATGCGCAAGGTTTACGACATCGTTCGCGGGGCGCAAGGCGCAGCGCTCGATGCGGCGCGTGCAGGCAAGCTATCCGGCGCCGTTGATGACGCGGCTCGCGCCGTGATCACCGCCGGCGGATTCGGCCCCGATTACAAATTTTTCACGCACCGGCTTGGCCACGGCATCGGCCTCGATGGACACGAGCATCCTTATCTAGTCCGCGGCAGCAAGACAGTCCTCGCCCCCGGCATGACTTTTTCCAACGAACCCGGCATTTACATTCCGGGCGAATTTGGGATTCGGTGCGAAGACGACATGGTCATCATGGCAGACGGCCCAGCGCAAATCCTGAGTCCGAGTTTTCAGAATTCGCTGGAAAAACCGTTCGCCTGAACCGCTTGCAGATTAATTCTGCAATTGCTCGCGGCAGAACTCCACAATCTTCTCTTCGGCCCAGAATCTTTGCCCTCCGGCATGCCGCGAAACAAAGCCGCAATGCCCGCCATGCTCCGGCGCCACAAGCTGAATATGTGGATTTTTCTCCGCTCCCGCGGCGCGAATCGCGGTAAAGGGAACAAACGGGTCATCCTGCGCCGTGATCAGAAGATACGGCAAGCGAATAGCTCCTATAACTTTTTTTGCGCCCGCGGATTCGTAGTATTCCACGGCATCCCTGAACCCGAAGCTCGGAGCTGTAATGGCGTCGTCAAATTCCCGCACTGTTCGAATCGGCCCAAATCCATTTTTCGAATACCGCCGGGGAAAGAGTTCCACTTTCCGTGCATAGCGCTTCAACAGCCCGCGCACAAAGCGCTCTTCATAAAAATAGTTGTCCCATCGCTCCAATTCATCCGCGCACGCAGCCAAATCCAGCGCGGGGCAGACGGAGCAGACTCCCCGCAGTTGCGACGGCACTTTTTCCCCAAACTCGCCCGCCATTTTTGTGACAAGGTTCCCGCCCATCGAATAGCCCGCGAAAAATATTTTCTCAAACCCATCCGCGTTCGCGAGTTCTTCAAAAACCGCGCGGTAATCTCCGCTCATGCCGGAGTTGTACAGCGTCGGCGTCAGCAATTCCGTCCCGCCGCAATTTCGCTGATTCAACCGCACCACATGAAATCCACTGATCCAGGCCTTTTCTGCAATTCCCTTCATGTAGCCGGAATCGCTCGAGCCCTCCAGCCCGTGGACCAGCGCGATGACTGGAGTATCGCGGCGCTTCCCTTCCTGCCAATGGCAATGACCCAGAATTTGCGATTCCGCATCCACAGCAAATAACCGATCCTCTGCGGGTGGCAACGAAAATGTCCGGCGCCAGAGCGCTGCGGCAATCGTCATTAAGTGTGCGTTTGTTAATAAAGGATGCGGTTCGAAATCGGGGCTCGCCGAGGGCATAGAAGCACTCTACGGCAGGACGGCATAAGCGGCAAGTTACTGCAAACGGAAGGGTTAGAGCGCATTGTGAACACGCAATGGCGCCCCCAACGTCCATACCCCATGGATTGCTGGCACAACGCAATGGCCAACTCGTGGCAACATCCCCCAACATTCTTCAAACTTTGCAAATCCCGCACCAAACTTGACCCAATTTGGCGCCGCCCCTACAATAGTAAGTTCACAGTGATTCATTTTTTCGATTCTATGAATTTTCTTTCGGCCCGGCGGCCACCTGCCGGGCTGCGCTGTTTTTATGGCGCTACTCTCGCCACGCCGCTGGCTAAGGGGTTGGAATGACTGACGGTCCGATTCAAGAAGGTCTTACGTTCGACGACGTTCTCCTCGTCCCCGGCAAGTCCTCGGTCCTGCCAAACGAAGTCACCACAAGCACGCATTTCACGCGCAAACTCAAGGTCGCCATCCCGCTCGCTTCGGCAGCCATGGACACCGTTACTGAATCGCGGCTGGCCATCGCCATTGCGCGACAAGGCGGCATCGGAATCATTCATCGCAACATGGCGATCGACCGCCAGGGCGAAGAAGTGGACAAAGTAAAGCGCTCTGAATCGGGAATGATCGTCGACCCCGTCACCATTTCGCCCGATATCACGCTGCGCCAGGCGCTCGAAATCATGACGAAATACCGCATCTCCGGTCTTCCCGTCACGCGCGGGATGCGTCTCGCCGGTATCCTCACCAACCGCGATCTCCGTTTCGAAAAAAATCATTCGCAGCTTGTCAGCGCGGTCATGACGAAAGACAATCTCGTTACCGTCCCCGTCGGCACCACGCTCGAAGAAGCCGAAAAAATTCTGCAGAAGCATCGCATCGAAAAACTCCTCGTCGTTGACCAGGACTTCAACCTCAAAGGCCTCATCACCGTAAAAGACATTCAGAAAAAATTGGAATACCCGCGAGCTTCGAAAGACGATCACGGCCGGCTCTACGCGGGGGCGGCCGTCGGTGCCACAGGAGATTTCCTCGAACGCGCCATAGAAATGTCCAAGGCAAAGGCCGACGTGCTCGCTATCGACACCGCACACGGCCACACGGAAAAAGTTATGGAAGCGATCAAAGCCATTCGCCACCGCCTTCCGGAGATTCAAATTATCGCCGGCAATGTGGCCACGTACGACGGCGCAAAAGATCTCATCGCGCTCGGCATTGACGGGCTCAAGGTCGGCATCGGCCCTGGCTCGATTTGCACCACGCGTGTCGTCACCGGCGCTGGCGTTCCGCAGCTCACTGCAATCATGGAAGCGGCACGCGCTACGAGAGGCACCGGCGTTCCCATCATCGCCGATGGCGGCATCAAATATTCCGGCGACATCACGAAAGCGATCGCCGCGGGAGCCTCCTGCGTCATGATTGGCAGCCTCTTCGCAGGCACGGAAGAATCTCCCGGCGAAACAATTCTGTATCAGGGCCGCACCTTTAAGTCCTACCGCGGTATGGGCTCCATCGGGGCAATGAACGCGGGCTCAGATCGCTATTCCGTCGTGCAGGATTCGAGCGAAAGCGGAAAGTCCGTACCCGAAGGCGTCGAAGGCCGCGTCGCATACAAGGGCCCGCTCGGCGCACTCACCGATCAGCTCGTCGGCGGACTCAAGAGCGGCATGGGCTACGTTGGCGCGGGAACGCTTGCGGAACTCTCGGAAAAAGCGCGGTTCGTCCGCATCACTGCTGCCGGCTTGCGCGAATCGCACGTCCACGACGTGGTCATCACGCGCGAAGCGCCCAACTACAGGATGGAGTAAATTTTCTTGCCCGAACAACCCTGGCGCAATCCTCGTCCCGCACCCGAACTCAATGAAATCCGCAGCCGCGTGCCTGCATCGCAAATGATTCCTGCATGGCTCCGCGCCTGGTGGCCTGCACTCGTCTGGGCCTGCATCATTTTTTCGCTCTCAACCGATGCCTTCTCGGCGGAACACACCAGTCGAATCATCGTTCCGCTGCTCCATTGGCTCTTTCCCCACAGCGCCCCCGACCAAATCGAAACCTACCACCACTACATTCGCAAGACCGCGCACTTCTCCGAATATTTTATTTTTTATCTTCTGCTGTTTCGCGGTGTCCGCAACGACCGCAAAGGCTGGCGCTGGACGTGGGGCCTCGCCGCACTAGCCATCGCCGCGGGCTACTCCGCACTCGACGAAATCCATCAAGCCTTCGTCATCAGCCGCACCGCTTCGCCGTGGGATTCTCTGCTCGACTCCGTCGGCGCCTTCGTCGCATCCATCGTCGTCTTTCTGTGGTACTTCCTGCGACGCAACCGCACAAACTCTTAACCGATAGACTTTCCGCCATAACGTTGCTGTTAGATATTTGTCCAGTGCCTGCTATAGTACCGTCGTGCTTAGCTCCCTGCTCTCCCAGGCGGAAAGTCACATTCAGCCACAACGTCCTTTCACCAGAGCCAATCGGATTCATTGCGCATGAGTCTTGCCATACAAACGGCCAGTCTGACCAAACGCTACCGGAGCGTAAGAGCGCTCGACAGTCTCGATCTTTCTGTTGAACCCGGTGGAGTCCATGCGCTCGTTGGCCCCAACGGCGCCGGCAAGACCACTTTGATTAAGATCCTCATGAACATTCTTCGCGCGACTTCGGGCAAGGCATCGGTGGCAGGCGTCGACTCCACAAGAATCTCCGGCAAAGCATTCCAAACGATCGGCTACGTCTCGGAAAATCAGAAGCTCCCCGGCTGGATGCGCTGCGGTTATTTTCTGAAATATCTTCGCCCTTTTTATCCGACATGGGACACTGCTCTCGAATCGCAGCTCATACAGCAATTCGATCTACCAGTTGACCGCAAACTCAGACACCTGTCGCGTGGCATGCAAATGAAAGCAGCGCTGGCCAGCGCGCTGGCGTTTCGCCCTAGACTCATCATCCTCGATGAACCGTTCAGCGGCCTCGACCCCATGGTCCGGGACGAACTCGGCCAGGCGCTCGTTGACCGCGCTGCCGACTCCACAATTTTTCTTTCTTCCCACGATCTCGGCGAAATCGAAGGCTTCGCCACTCGCCTGACCTACCTCGACAAGGGCCGCCACCACCTCACCGAGGATGTTGCCTCTCTCCGCGCCCGCTTCCGCGAAGTGGAATTAACCTTCGACGCACCTGTTAGACTACCGCCCGACTTGCCACCCACTTGGCTCCAAACCAGCGCTTCGGAATACACTCTCAAGTTCATTGACTCCGCTTTCGATCAGGAATCTCTCCAAGCTGAAGTCGTCCGGCGGTTCGGCTCGCTCCAACATGCAACGTTCTCCCCCATGACCATTCGAGACATCTTCCTCGGGCTTGCCAAAAGCAACCGGAGATCTTCGTGAACTGGAGCCACGATTGAAGATCATCCTCCACATCTTTGAGAAAGATGTTCGCCATCACTGGCCTGAGATATTGGTGTGCTTGGTGGTCCTCGCTATTTTCGCGTGGGACCAGCCAAGGCAGTGGGAAGGCCATGCCCCCGCTAGCCGCATCTTGAGCGCCTTTTTGAGTGCGCTTCCTTTCATTCTGGTCGTGGCGTGGATCTTCCTGCTCGTTCGTGTCGTCCAAGGCGAGTCGCTAGTTGGCGATCGTCAATTCTGGACAACTCGTCCCTATGAACGGTCCAAGCTCTTCGCTGCAAAGGTTCTGACCGCTATCGTTTTTGTTCATCTTCCGCTGTTCATCGTCCAACTGATTCTGCTGAAGTTGGCTTTCTTCCCCGTCTTGGCGTCGATTCCCGGTCTTCTATTCGTTCACTTAATGCTCTTCGTCTGCTTGGCAATGTACGCGTTCGCCTTGGGCAGCGTTACGTCGAGCATAGGCAAGGCCATGCTCGGCGTACTCGCCGTTTTCTTGGCGGCCATCGGAGTAGGAAGCTTATTGGCGATCTTTCCTGGCTTGGATTTCACTTCTGATTTTTTTTCTGGCCAATTGGGCTTGATACTTCTCGTCACCGGTACCGTTGTCGCTTTGACTCAATACATTTTTCGCAAGACATTCCTGAGCATTTCCTTGGCCGGAGTGGCGGTGCTTTTGATAGCTGCTCTTTTGCTTCTCTCCACTTCGTCTAAGATCATAGAGAACAATCTTCCTCTTCCAACGCCTCAGCATCCTCTGCCGGCAAGGTTCCTGTTTGACCATGAAACTACTTTCGGACATGAACCCGGGCAAAAATACTATGGCAATAGCGTCTTTCTGGAATTCCCGTTTCTCATTCAGGATCTTCCCGATAACGCGGTCGTGCAGATACACGGCGTAAAACTCGATTTGGATCTGCCCACCGGAGAACGCTGGTCCTCTGGTTGGAAGGGCGACTATGACGACATTGAAACGGGCCGTACACGCAGTTGGATTACCTTCGATGTAAAGCGCTCAATCTTCGACCCAATTCGAAATAGGAACGTGAAAGCGCGCGTTTCATTTGCTGTGAATGTTTATCGTGTTGAAAACAGCTCAGCGCTCTCGTTCCAAGGCGATAAATTGCATTTTGCCGACGGATCCAGGTGCACCATCGATGTTTCGGGAATGAAGGTTAAGTGCTTTTCCTCTCTCAAAGAGCCAAGTGGATTCGTTATCTATACCGACTTGCCAAATTCAGATTGCCAGCCTGCAGTTCCCGAAGAAACGCGGGAGCCTTGGGCTTCCCTGCCCGCAACTTATACTTCATTCCACGAAGACTCAGGTCCCGACTTGAGCTTCAGCCCCATTCGCCAATTCCAACTCACTTTCTCACGCCGCCATGTTTACGAAGACTTGAAAGCCGCCGTTCCCGTATGTCCCAACACAAGACTGCTTGTCGCAACTACGAAGTTTCAATACACCACTCGCGCGGAAATCGATTTGGGCGACGTCAAATTGGCGAATTACCTGCCCACATATCCGCGCAAAATCGTCCCGCCGATCGATCGTCGTTCCCACGAACCATCGAGTACGCTTTCTTTCAATTTACTTCCGCGCCCCTTGCTCGAAATGCGGCGGCGTTTGAACCCGTAATCGGGTTTACTCTGAAACCGTCGTCACCGGCCACCATATGCGTAAATTCGCTTCGCAATCTACTGGCCTGCTGCTCGTTCTTCTCTCTTGCGCCGCACCTTTTCCCGCTGACTCGATCGGCGCGGAACCACAGTCTGCTTCCGTTCCAGACGCCACGCTTCGCGCCGCCGTCTGCCCCATTGTCTATCCCGACGACCTGACTCCCGGCAACCACGGCATCCACTACACGTTCTTCGGAAATGCATTCTTCATCAATTCGCAAGGCTATCTCGTAACCGCCGCGCACGTTCTGCAAACGTTTCGCGATGGCGGCCAACCCTACATCCTCGTCGATCGCCCCAATGCCCCGCCGCAAACCGTCAAAGCCAACATCATTGGCATTGATTGGACTCGCGACGTGGCTGTCCTGCGAGCTATGCCCAATCCCTTCGAAGGACAATTTCGCGTAGCCTTCCTGCCGCTCGCTTCAAAACGTGTCGTCCCCGGA